>DASYPH010000384.1:0-1796 GCA_036006925.1 Gaiellaceae bacterium | reverse complement strand
CCTTAGGCCTGCGCAGGCCGGGCGGTTGGATGTGCGGATGTCAGGAAACGTCCCGATCCCGGCTCGCCGTTGACGACGCCGTCGCTGTACACCAGCTCTCCGCGGCGAATCGTCGCCTCTACCTTGCCGCGGATCCGCCGACCCTCGAGTGGCGTCCACGGGTGACGGCTGAAGAGCTGCGCTCGCGACACCTCCCACTCGCGATCTAGATCCCAGACGACCAGGTCGGCGTCGGCACCGACCCTGATGCTGCCCTTCGTCGGATAAAGGCCGACGACCTGTGCAGGGCCGCTTGCCGACAACTCCGCGAATCGTCTCAAGGAGAGTCCGCGGCGGTTTCGGCCCTCGTCGAGCACTGCCGGCAGCATCACCTGGATCACATTCAGGCCGAGCGCGGCCTTGAAGATGTCCTCGGCACCGGCGTCCTTCTCTTCCGGCCGGTACGGAGAATGGTCCGACGCGACGGCCGCGATCGTGCCGTCGAGCGCGAACGGCCACAGCTCGTCGACCTCGTCCCGGGAGCGAATCGCCGGTGCGCAGCGCGCGTACGGGCCGAGGCGCTCGAGATCCTCGAGGTCGAGAAGCAGGTACTGAGGGCACGTCTCACAGGTGATCTCCGCCCCGGCGGCTCGGGCGTCGGCGACGATGCGCGCGCCCGTTGGTGTGCTGACGTGTGCGACGTGGAGCCTTGCGCGGGCATGGACGGCGAGGTGGACGGCGACCCTGATCGCCTCGATCTCGACGACGGGCGGCCGCGACTCGGCGTGCGCGAGCGGATCGCCGCGCCCGGCGGCGGCCATGCGAGCGAGCCCGGCCTGCAAGAGGTCGTTGTTCTCGGCGTGCACGATCAGCATCGCGTTGAGGTCGTGCATCGCCTCGAGGCAGTCGAGCAGCATCGCATCGTCGAGCCGTGGATAGCCCGGGCTCGAGTCGGACATGAACGCCTTGAAGGCGAGCACACCCTCGGCCTGGAGCGCGGCGAGCTCGGCACGGCTCTGCCCGACGGCGGCCGCGTAGAGGCCAAAGTCCGCAATCGAGCCGTTCTCGGCGAGTGCACGCTTGGTGTACAGGCTCTCGAGATCGACGACGAGCGGATCGGCCTGCGGCATCTCGACCACCGTCGTGATCCCGCCCGCCACCGCGGAGGCGGTTCCGTGGGCGAAGTCCTCGCGCTCGATCTTCGATGGTTCGCGCAGGTGGGTGTGGATGTCGACACCGCCTGGAAAGACGTAACGGCCGGTCGCGTCGAGACGCTCACCGCCGAGCCCGGACGAGTCCTGAACAAGGCCGGCGATCACCCCGTCGTGGATCAGTACGTCTGCCCGTAAGGTGCCGTGCTCACCGACGAGCGTCCCTCCAGAAACGATCTCGACAGTCGTCACGGTCGTAACGCCCCCTCACGGGGCACCGGGCGAACCCGGCGCCCCGTCGACGACGGAGGAGACGTGCAGCTTCTGCCGACCGTCAACTCTTCCAGGCGACCCAGAGCGGCCAATGAGCCGTGTTCTGCAGGAAGAAGTTGTGCACGTTGCTGCGGTAGGCGAAGCGGTTGGTCGGATTGATCAACCACATGAACGGCGCCTTCTCCATGACGATCTTCTGCCACTGGTCGAGGAGCTTGCCCCGCGTGACCGGGTTGAGCGCCGTCTGCGTCTTGCGGTAGAGCGCGTCGGCAGCGGGATCCTTCCAACCGGTGTTGGCCGAGTCGGCACCGCCGTCGGAGACGCAGCAATACAGCATGTTGGAGTTCGGGTCGAGGTTGTCGCTCGTCCCGTAGTTCCAGGCCATTTCGAAGT
>DASYPH010000383.1:0-13381 GCA_036006925.1 Gaiellaceae bacterium | reverse complement strand
CCCCCCCCCCGCGACCCGAGACGGCACGATCATGAGCTCGCACGTACCGCACACGATCCTCGCGCTTTCCGGCAGCTTGAAACACAGCTCCGTCAACAGCGCCGTGCTGCGCGCCGCCGCCGCGGCTGGAGTGCGCAACGGCACCTTCGTCGCGATCGGCGATTCCGTACGGAAGCTGCCGCACTTCGACCCCGACCTGGAGGCGGCACCGCCCGAAGCCGTGCTCCGGTTTCGGGCAGCGTGCGAACGTGCTGCCGGGGTGCTGCTCTCGGTCCCGGAGTACGCATTCGGGATCCCGGGGTCGTTCAAGAACGCCCTCGACTGGACGGTCGGCAGCGGTTCTCTGTATCGCAAGCCGGTGACACTGATCAACGTCGCGCCGCCGGGGCGTGGCCAGCATGTTCGCGCGGCGCTCGAGCTCGTCTTCCGCGCGCTCGACGCCGACGTCGCGTACTACGCGCTGCCGCTGGCCCCGAGCGATCGCGACGCCCGGGGTGAAGTGAGCGATCCGAGATTCATCGCCGAGTTGCGTGCTGTCGTCGGCGAGCTCGTCGATCGTGCTACGCGCCAGGCCCGTTGAGCGTCGCGGGTGGAAGCTCCGCCGGCGACTCCGTCGGGAATGCCGGTGTGGAGGGCCGGAGATCGAGCCCGCCGCGGGCTTGGCAGCCGCTCGACTGGTACTCGGAAGGCAGCAAGGGCTGCAGCGCCAGGGTGAACGCGGCGGCGGCGGCACCTTCGACTGCGGTCCCACCGAAACGCATCACCGTCCAGGCGTCCTCCTGGATCGCGTAGCACTGCGCCTGGGCTTCGCCGACGAAGCCGCGCAGGTGCATCGCCTCGTGCGTGAGCGTGTTGATCGCCTGGACGTCGCCGCGGGCGCGGCGCTCGCACGCCCCGTCGAACCCTACCTCCGGCGACCAGCGGCTCCAGTCGATCGTCGCCAGGCAGTCGAGCTCGCTCCGCGCCCTGCCGGCATCGAAGCGCCGCAGGCGTCCGCAGACGTCGCGGGTCAGGAACATGTGATTCGGTGTGCGGCCCTGCGCGAAGTCGACCTCGCCCTTGCGGTCGTTGATGTCGAGCATGGCGGCCCAGAAGCCCTGGCAGCGAACGCCCACCCTGCGCCCGGCGAGTTGGCTGGCGATCGTCCCGAGCCGGTGCTCGGTCGAGTGGCGCTGGTGATTCGTCCATAACCAGAGCGCGAGCACGAGCCCGGCGACGACCGCGAGCCATTTCATGCGCGCATGTTCTCAGCGCAGGATGACCGCGCCGAGACCATGCGCGCACGATTGGTTGCGCTGGGTCAGGAGGCTCGAGCCGCGGCCTGCTTGCCTTCGACCAGCACGCGGAACCGCTCGAGGTCACCGCGGATCCGGCGATCGTCCAGCCCTGCCGCAGCGCCGGCCTTCTCGGCGACGTCGTCGAGGGCGTAGGTCATGCTCAGATGGATTCGCGTCTGGTCCGGGCCGGCTTCCTCGAAGCTGACGACACCGCGGGTGTTCTTGCCGGCGACCGACTCCCACGCGATGCGACGGTTCGGCTGCTGGTCGACGACCTTCGCCTCCCATTCGGCCTTCTTGCCGGCCACCGTCGCAGCCCAGTGGAGGAGCGTGTCGTCCAGCTGCTTCACCTCGTCGACGCCCTCCATGAACGCCGGGAACTCCTCGAACTGCGTCCACTGGTCGTATGCCGCTGCGACGGGGACGGCGACCTCGATCTCCTGCTCGACCGTCTTCGCGTTGGCGCGGGCGGCCTTGGCCAGGCCGACGTCGCGGAACTCGCCGCGGGGCGCGAGGCTCTTCAGCCTGGCACGCACCGACGGGATCGTTGCGACGACTACCCCGACGCCCGTCACGACCAGGCTCGCGTTCCGCAGCTTGTGGCTGCGCTTCGCCTCGACGCGCTTCCGCGCCTTTCGCAGCTGCACGACCATCTCGAGCAACTCGGCTCGCAGCAGCGGGTCAGTGCCGAGCCGTCGTGCAGTGCCGACGACTCCAGCCTGCCGTTGAGCGCGCTGCCGGGCGGCGAGGCCCGCCTCCAGCGCGGCGACCAGGCGCTCACGCAGCTTCGGATCCTTGACGAGTTGCTCGCCGAGCGGCGTGACTGTGCCGACCGCGTCGTTGAGTGTTCTTCCTGCATCTTTCCGTGACAGCATCTGGGCCTCCTTGAAGGGGCGGAGCGGGAGTGGTGTTTCCTTGATCCTTGCCGTTCGGACGAATTGCTAACCGCGGGGCGTAGGATCGGCCGATGCGGATCAGGGCCGCCGTACTCGAGGATTTCGGGGCACCGCTCGTCGTGCGGGAGGTCGACCTGGCCGAGCCACGCGCCGGCGAGGTGCTGGTGCGGCTCGTCGCCTGCGGCGTCTGCCACACCGACCTCTACACGGCCTCGGGTGCCGACCCGTCCGGCTACGCACCGACGGTACTCGGCCACGAGGGCGCCGGTGTCGTCGAGCGCGTAGGCGAGGGGGTCTCGTCTGTCGCACCGGGCGATCACGTCGTGACGCTGTTCTCGCCGCAGTGCCGCGAGTGCATCCATTGCCGCAGCGACCGCACCAACCTGTGCCTCGCGATTCGCGAGCAGCAGAACCTGGGCTACCTGCCCGATGGCACCACTCGTCTGTCGAGCGGCGCCGAGCCGATCCGGCACTTCATGGGCACGTCGACGTTCGCCGAGTACACGGTCATGCCGGAGATCGCACTGGCGAAGATCAACCGCGACGCCGCACTCGCCGGAGCGTGCCTCTTTGCCTGCGGCCTCTCGACCGGCCTCGGCGCCGCGATCAACACGGCAAAGGTGGAGCCGGGCTCGACCTGCGTCGTCTTCGGCGCGGGGATGGTCGGTCTCGGCGCCGTGATCGGTTGCCGCCTGCAGGGAGCCGAGCGGATCGTCTGTGTCGACCTATCCGACGAGCGACTCGGCCTGGCGACCGCGCACGGCGCGACCGAGACGATGCTCGGCGGCCCCGACGCCGTCGAACGCATCGTCGAGCTGACGGGCGGCTTCGGGGCCGACTACACCTTCGAGGCCACCGGCAACGTGGCGGTGATGCGCCAGGCGGTCGAATCCGCGCGTATGGGGTGGGGGCTCTGCACGGTCGCAGGTGTCGCAGGCAAGGGAGAGACGGTCGACATCGTTCCCCGCTTCTTGATCACCGGCCGGCGCGTCGCCGGCTCGTCGTTCGGAGGTGTGAAGGGGCGCGACGGCGTGCCGGTGCTGATCGAGCGCTGGCTCGCCGGTGAGATCGACGTCGACTCGTTCATCTCACACCGGCTCACGCTCGACGACGTGAACCGCGGCTTCGAGCTGATGGAGGCCCAGGACGGCATCCGCAGCGTGATCGAGTTCGGCTGACGGAACGACTCAGAGGTTGTCGCGCCTGACGCGCAGTGCCGGACTGTCGAGGTCGGCGCGGCGCTCCAGCAGGTCGCAGAGCACGGCGATCACGGCGGGATCGAACTGACTGCCCGCGCAGTTGCGCAGCTCGGCGATCGCGTCCTCCCGGCTGACCGCGGCCCGGTAGGGGCGACCGCTGGTCATCGCCGAGAACGCGTCGCAAGCGGCGATCACCCGCGAGGCGACCGGAATCGCGTCGCCCGCGATCCCGTCCACGTACCCCTCGCCGTCCCAGCGCTCGTGCGTTGAGCGCACGATCTCGCCGACGCGGCGCAGGGCAGGCTCGCCGCCGAGGATTCGCTGCCCGATCAGCGTGTGCTGGTGAATGAACTGCCACTCGTCGTCCGTCAGCGGCCCAGGTTTGCGGAGAACGGCGTCGGGGATCGCGAGTTTGCCGACATCGTGCAATTCGGCCGCAAGCCGAAGTTCCGCCAACTGGTCGCCACTCAAGCCCAGTTCGCGGCCGACGGCGACTGCCATCCGGGCCACACCCTCGACGTGGGCGCGCAAGCCCGGTTCACGCTCGGCCAGCGTCCGCAGCAGCAGCTCGTGCGGACTCGTGCGGGCGGCAGACAGCTGGTCCTTGTGAGCGTAGAGCCGCTGGTCGGCCAGGCTGAGCGCCGCGCTCGGGTCGCTCGCCTCTTCCGGCAGCGTGACGGCCCCGAACGCGCTCGAGACGACGAAGCTCTCCCCCTCCTCGAACAGCGACGAGGCTGCCCGGTGCAGCAGCGTCTCCGAGGCCGGGATCAAGGCGCAGAACTCGTCGCCGCCCATGCGGTACGCGCCTCCGTCCGGCGCGACGGCCTCCTTCAGCTTGCCTGCGAGCCGCGCGAGCAGGGCGTCGCCCGCGGGATGCCCGAAGCTGTCGTTGTAGCCCTTGAATCCATTCAGGTCGAAGACCACCAGCAGGTGTGGCTCCTCCTCGTTCGCGTCGCCGAGATACGCGTCGAGGTCGAGGACGAGCCTGCGGCGGTTGCCGATTCCGGTGAGCGCATCCGTGAGCGACTCGCTGCGGCTCCGCTCGAGCAGGCGGGTGTTCTCGCCGAACGTCAACGCGGTCCGCATCAGCACGAGGATGATCGTGCCGGCGGCAAGGATCGTCGCCAGCGGATGCACGTGGTTGACCGAGGCGTAGACGAGCACGCCGACTGCGATCACGCCGCAGGTTGCCGGGGTCGCGAACAGTGCCCGCCGCTCGAGGCCGCCGACGGGTTGCCCCGTGGTTGGTGTCTGCCAGGCGGAGAAGGCGAGCAGGATCAACGAAGCCGGCCAGAGGACGTCGAGCAAGCCGCCCTCGACGTACGTGCCGTTGGCGCTGGAGTAGAGGTAGAAGCCGTCGCCGATCGTGTTCAAGAGCAGCGCCGCGCCGATGAGCAACCAGGCGTGACCCGGCTGCCAGCCGCTGACGGCGAAGACGAAGACCAGCAGCGCCAACAGGACGATGTCGCCGAGCGGATAGGACAGGTTCGTCAGGACGACGATCGGGCTGCCGTGCGTGCTCGACACGACGACCTCGAGGATCGCCGAGGCGCCGACGGCGCCCGCCGCGAGGGCGGCGGTCAGGCCGTCGAGCCAGAGGCTCGCGTTGAAGCGTGAGATTCGACTGCGGACGAGCAGCACGATCCCCAGGTAGCTCAGCGGGTAGAAGCCGAGATAGAAGGCGTCCGCCGGAGACGGGAACGGCGGGTTGCCGCCGTACCCGAAGTCATAGATCGCGTCGCCGATCGTCGTCGACAGCAGTCCGAGACCGAGCGCAAGCCACGCGAGACGCTCACGTGGCACCCGGACAGCGCGGACGAGGCAGCCGGCCGCAGCCGCGGCTTCGAGGCCCTCGTAGAGCCAGCGGTCGAAGAAATGACCGCCGCCCGAACCGAGGCCGCCGAGGTCGTGGGCCGCGAGCAGGGCGAGTCCGGCGACCAGCGCGATCTGCCAGGTGCGGAGAACGATTCGGGCCGGCCGCGTCGGGCGCAGGCCGAGGCGCGGTGACGCGGCGGCGCGCATTGCTCTGTCTATCGGTCTGCGTCCGCGTCGACTTGAGGAGGCGCGGTTGCAGCAACGCTCTAGGGTTGGACGCGGTGACCGCGCTCGACGGACTCCTCGTCGTCGATTTCACCCGCGTGCTCGCGGGGCCGCTCGCCGCGATGACACTCGGCGACCTCGGCGCCGACGTGATCAAGATCGAGTCGCCCGCTGGCGACGACACCCGCCTCTGGCGGCCGCCGGCAGACGCCAAGGGGCGCGCTTCCTACCATCACGCCGCCAACCGCAACAAGCGCTCGATCGTGCTCGACCTCAAGGATGCGGCCGACGCCGCGACCGCGCGGGCGCTGTGCGACCGGGCAGACGTCGTCGTCTCGAATTTCAAGCCGGGCACGCTCGAGCGCTTCGAGCTCGACTACGAGCGTGTCGCAGCGGGAAACCCCGGCGTCGTCTACTGCGAGATCAGCGGCTTCGGCGAGGGTCCCGGGCGAACCTTGCCGGGCTACGACCCGCTGGTGCAGGCGGTCGGCGGGCTGATGAGCATCTCCGGCCCGCCCGGCCGGCCGTCGAAGGCGGGCGTCGCGATCGTCGACGTCGTCACGGCCCTCTACGCGACGGTCGCGGTCCTCGCGGCTTTGTATGCGCGGCCCATGTTGGGGCACGGCCAGCGCGTGACGATCGATTTGCTCCACACGAACCTCGCGATGCTCGCGAACCAGTCGGCGGGCTGGCTCGCGAGCGGGAAGGTTCCGCTCGCGCTCGGCAACACGCATCCGAGCATCGAGCCGTTCGCGACGTACCGCACGGCGGACGGCGAGCTGATGTTGCTCGCGGGCAACGATGCGCAGTTCGAGCGGTTGGCTTCAGTGCTCGACCTGCCCGAGCTCGCCGCCGACGAGCGATTCGCCTCCAACGAGCTCCGCGTTCGAAACCGCGTCGAGCTGGCTGCGCGGCTGGAGGCGCGGCTCGAGCTGCGGACCCGCGCGGAGTGGCGTGACCTCCTATCCGCTGCGGGCGTGCCGGCCGGGCCGGTGCAGACGATCGACGAAGCATTCGCGCTCGCCGAGTCGCTCGGGCTCGACGTCGTCGACGAAACGGGCGGTGTCCGGACGGTCGCCTTTCCCGCGCACCTCTCCGCCACCCCTGCGGCGACGCGCCTGCCGCCACCCGACCTGGGCGAGCACGGCGACGAGATTCGCGCATCGCTCAGCGGCGACTGACGTTCACCGTCGCCCCGGCACGCCGGAGCAGTGCCGAGAAGGGGCAGCCCTCGTCGGCCCGTTCGACCGCGGCCGCGAGCGCGGCGTCGTCGGCGCCGTCGACCTGGGTGTGGATCTCGACGTTCGACCCGACGATCTGATGGCCCTGACCTTCGACCTCGTCCATGACGATGGTGCAGTGCACCTCGAGCCGCCCCGGCGGTGTGCCCGCCGTCGTCAGCTCGGTCGCCAGCGACATCGTCAGGCAACCGGCGTGCGCAGCCGCGAGCAGCTCCTCCGGGCTGGTCTTTCCCTGGTTGGCGCTGATGCGCGACGCCAACGAAAACGGCAGCTCGTCGAAGGTCCCCGTCTCGGCCGTCAGGTGGCCTTGCCCACGAGCGACGTTGCCCTCCCAGACCACGTCGGCGGACCGCTCGATTCTCGGCACCTCTTCACTCCTCTCCAGATGGGTGATTGGTGGTTGGCGTTTGTCGCGGGGAGGGCCCGTAATCGAGCAGCGTGGTCAGGCCCCCAGCCGCGGCGGCGACAACTACCGATCCCCTATCTCTGGGACGGCGAGGGTGCCGTCGGGGTAATAGGCCTCGGCGGGCGAGCCTGCGGGACGGAACACGCCGAGCAGGCGCAGCTCCGTGTCGCCGGTGTTCTCGAGGCAGTGAACGACGCGCGCCGGCAGGTGGATGCACGACCCGGGGCGGAGCGGCGCGGACTCGCCGTCGACGTGCAGGGCGCCCTCGCCCTCGAGGATGTAGATCACCTCGTCGTAGGTATGGAAGTGGTCGGGTGCGCGCCCGGGTGGCACGAGGCCGATGAACTGGGTGGCCGAGCCGCAGCCGGTGTCGGGTCGAGCGCCGAGCACGAACTGCCGGCCGGCGGTCGCGGAATCTTTCTCCACCGCGGTCAGGTCGAGCACGGCGTGGGTCGGTGAGGCGGGAGGGGGATCGTGGACGAGCACGGAGACCGCGCGCCCCTCCCCGTCGGCGGTCCAGGCGGAGCCGCGGGTGACGAACAGCGAGGTGCCGGGGCGAAGGGGATGGGTCTCGCCGCCGAACTCGGCGTGACCCGAGCCTGCGAGCACGTACAGCACCTCGTCCGCGTCGGCTTCGATGCGCGCACCTGCCAGGGGGACGACGCGCTGCGTGAACAGCCCGACGTCGAAGAGCCGCCCGTCGCTCGCGTCCGATTCGTGCATAGCAAACTGCATCGGGCTTAGGTTATGCAGATGAGCAACGTCGAGATCGTGAAGCGCTCCTACGACGCGTTCGCGCGCGGCGACATGGATGCGGTGCTGGCCGACATGGATCGGGAGATCGAGTGGCACCAGGCTCAGGGCCTGCCGCACGGTGGGCTCTACCACGGTCTCGACGAGGTGCGACGGAACATCTTCGACCCCCTCGACGACGAGTGGTGGGACGGGTTCTCGGCCGACCCGGACGAGTTCCTCGACGCGGGCGAGCAGGTGGTCGTGATCGGTCGCTACCGGGCCGTTGGCAAGCACACCGGCAAACAACTCGACGTCCCGTTCGTCCATATCTGGACAATGCGGGGCGTCAAGGCGATTCGGTTCCGTCAGTACCTGGACACGGCGGGTTGGGTCGCTGCCCTGCAGATTTGATCATTGACACCGCCTGTCGCAGCTAGGAAACTCGCTGCTCAGCGCGACCACCCCCCGCAAAGCATGGCCCGAGAGGGCCAAGGAGGACATCTAGATGAAGAAGGCTATGGGCTTCGCCCTCGCCGTACTCGCCACTGCGGTGGTGGCGACGACTGCGCAGGGCGGCCAGAAGGTTGCAGCGATGAGCACGGCGTCGATCAACTGCAACACCACGTTCACGCTGCCGTTCATCACACCGCTGACCGGCGGTGCTGCCTTCCTTGGGCAGGAGCAGGCGAGCTGGGCGAAGTACGCCGTCAAGACGCTCGCCCCTCAGTACGGGCTGAAGGTCAAGCTCGCGCTCGGTGATACCCCGGTCGAGCAGGGACCCGCACCCGCGCTTGCGTTGGCGCAGAAGTACATCGCCAACAAGAACGTCGTCGCAGTTCTGGGGCCATCCACTTCAGGAAACGCGGGTGCCACAGCAAAGCCGTTCTTCGCGGCCGGCATCGCCGAGGTGTCGCCATCCGCGACGCACACGGACCTGACGTACGGCACCCCGGGCGATCCGCTGATCGGCACGCCGGCATTCTTCCGTGACGTCGCCCGTGACGACCAACAAGGGTCGACGGACGCGAAGTTCATGGTCGAGAAGCTCAAGGTGAAGAAGGTCGTCTCGATGGACTTCCAGGAGCCGTACTCGGTCGGACTGTCGGCGCAGATCGACCAGTCGCTGAAGAAGGCAGGCGTCACGGTCATCCACATGTCCGCGCCGAACACGACGACGGACTACTCGGCGTATGTGACGAAGGTCCCGAGCGACGCCGACATCGTCTTCTTCCCGACGCAGAAGCCGGGCGACGCTCAGACGATGGCGCAGCAGTTGGTGGAGCAGGGCAAGAAGGCGAAGGTGTTCGGAGGAGACGGCTCGAACGACCCGTCGGAGTTCAAGATGCCGGGCTCGTACCTGTCGAACTTCGCCGCTCCGATCAACCTCTTCCCCTACAACAAGGCGATCATCGCCGGCTGGTTGAAGGACAACCCCGGGAAGACGGTGGGTTCGTTCGGCCCGCCGACCTACGGTGCTGTGCAGATCATCTTCCAGGGCATCAAGCGCACGTGCCAGGACAATCACGGCTCGATCCCCCAGCGCCGTGACGTGATCCGCAACATCAAGAAGGTGAAGATCAAGAACTTCATTCTCGGCGGCAATTTCGCCTTCTCCACGAAGACGAACGATCCGCTGAACCGCGGGTTCTACATCTTCCAGATCCAGTCGAACGGTTCGTACAAGCTCATCCAGTCTCCGAGCTGAGAACGACCGCGAGGAGGGCGGCCCGGCTGACGGGCCGCCCTCCGGGGCGGTAGAAGAGAACCCGTGGACACCTTCATCCAGCTGACCGTGGACGCGCTCACGCTCGGCAGCGTCTACGCGCTGATCGCGCTGGGCTACACGCTCGTATACGGCGTTCTGAAATTGCTGAACTTCGCGCACGGCGACGTCTTCATGGTCGGCACGTTCATCGGGTTCGGCGTGTTGAACCTGCTCGGAGGCTCGAGCAACCCGAAGGTGCCGATCTGGCTCCTCCTCACGCTCGTGACGCTCGCCGCGATGGTCGGCTGCGCGATCCTCGGGGTCGTGATAGAGCGCTTCGCCTACCGGCCGCTGCGCGATGCCCCGCGCATCGCGCCGCTGATCAGCGCGCTCGGCGTCTCGTTCTTCCTCGCCAACTCGATGCAGCTGCTTTTCGGCGCGCAGCCCCGGAACTACAACACGTTCGACTTGTCGAACGGGGCGCTCTACCTCAAAGGAGTCGACATCGGAAACGTGCGGGTGCCGTTGCTGCGCATCATCACCATCAGCTCCGCATTCGTGCTGATGATCGTGCTGTGGTTTCTCGTCAACAGAACGCGAACCGGAAAGGCGATGCGGGCGACGTCGTTCGATCGCGAAGCCGCGGCGATGATGGGTGTCGACATCGACAAGGTGATCGTGTTCACGTTCATCCTCGGCTCGGCGCTCGCCGGCGCCGCCGGTGTGATGTTCGCGATGCGCGTCCCTACCACGGTCTCGATCGGCTTCGTCTCGGGGCTGAAAGGCTTCACGGCGGCCGTGATCGGCGGCATCGGCTCGATCCCAGGAGCGATGGCCGGAGGGCTGATCCTAGGCGGTCTCGAGTCGTATACCGCCGGCTACATCTCGACCAAGTGGTCGGATCTCTTCGTGTTCTCGGTTCTGATCCTGTTCATGATCTTCCGCCCGCAAGGCCTGCTCGGTCGGGCGGACATCCGAAAGGTATGACCGCATGAGCGACTTGACCCCCGACGATCCGCAGACGCCCGCGACGAGGCCCGCCGTCGGCCAGGACGAGTGGGTCTCGCGCCACGGCGAGCACCGACAAGGACGCCCCGGGATCCTCGGCGCGTTCGAGACCCGCCTGTCGCGGGTGCCGTGGTGGGCTTGGCTCGCGATGTTCCTGGCCGGCTTCTCCCTCTTCCCGGTCTTCGAGTCGAGCGGCTACGTGCGACTCGTCGCCTTCCAGACGGTGCTGTACATGCTGCTCGCGCTCGGGCTCAACGTCGTAGTTGGCTGGGGCGGCTTGCTCGACCTTGGCTTCGTCGCCTTCTACGGGCTCGGCGCCTACCTGTACGCATTTTTCGACTCGGACCAGTTCGGCCTCCACTTCCCGACCCTCGTCTCCATCCCGCTGATCGTCGTGATCGGCGCGCTCATCGGTCTCCTCCTTGGGCTCCCGTCGCGCCGGCTCAGCGGTGACTACCTGGCGATCGTCACGCTGTTCTTTCTCCAGCTCTTCCAGACGCTGACGACCAACGGCGACAACGTGTTCGGCCACAACATCACCGGAGGGCCGTTCGGCTTGCTGAACGTCGACCCGTTCAACTTCTTCGGTCACCAGTTGGCCATCCAGCACAACGGGATCTTCGCCGTCTCGTACCTCTACGTCGCTCTGGCGCTCTTCGCAGTGGTCTTCGTGGCGCTCCGGTTCGTCAACAATTCGCGCACCGGGCGAGCGTGGCGTTCGCTTCGTGAGGATTCACTGGCCACCGAGGCGATGGGTATGCCCGTCAACTGGCTCAAGCTGTTGAGCTTCGCATTCGGAGCGGCCGTCGCCGCGCTGACGGGCACGCTGTTCGCCGCACAGTCTGCGAGCGTCTTTCCGCTCGCGTTCTACTTCGTTCTGTTGATCACCGTCTACACCATGGTGATCCTCGGCGGATCAGGAAACCAGGCCGGGGTCGTGCTCGGCGCAGTGATCGTCGGGCCGCTCCTCGAGCTGTTGCGCGACCCCGGCAAGTCGCGGATCCTGTTCTTCCTCGCACTGGTCGGTGGCCTGTTGCTTGCATTCCGCCTGTCACGGCGGCTCGCAATCGTCGGCGGCGCGACGCTCGTGTTCGGCTTCGCCGTTCACGGGCTCGCCCGGGCGATCGACCCCAGCTGGGTGTCAGGTGAGAAGGCCGGAGGCTTCCAGGGTGCGATCGCCCACTGGGTGATCGTGCCCGAGCACCTGGCGCGCTGGATCCCACCGGTCTCCTACGTCGGCGTCATTGCAGCCATCCTGCTGCTGACGCTGGTGCACGGAAGGGTTCGCCTCGTCCTCTTGCCGCCGACGCTCTACCTCGCCGCGTTCGTCTGGGAGAACGTCATGCTGGCCAAGCCCGAGCCGGCGCGGTACATCGTGCTCGGCCTGATCCTGATCGGATTGATGATCCTGCGACCGAACGGCCTGCTCGGCGAGCGCCGCGTGGAGATCGTCTGATGGCTGACCGGCAATTGAACGACGGCAATTACCGGTCAGCCATCTGATGCCACTGCTCGAGCTGAACGGTGTCTCGCTCGCCTTCGGCGGACTGACGGTCGTCGACCAACTCGACGTGTACGTCGACGAGGGGGAGATCGTCTCGGTGATCGGCCCGAACGGTGCCGGCAAGACGACGCTCTTCAACCTGATCACGGGTATCTATCGCCCCGATAGCGGCGACATCACGCTCGACGGCCGGAGCATCGTCGGGCTCCAACCGCACCAGATCTGCGGGCGGGGCATCTCACGGACGTTCCAGACCCTGCGCCTCTTCCTGAACATGTCGGTCAAGGAAAACGTGATGTCGGCTGCCTACAGCCACACGAAGGCCGGCGTGTTTCGCTCGATGCTGCGAACGCCGGGCATGCGTCGCGAGGAGCGCGCGATCGCCGATCTCGCCGAGCAGAAGCTCGCGTTCTTCGGCAAGCGGTTGATGGGCTACCGCTGGGACCAACCGGCGTACTCGCTCTCGTACGCGAACCGCCGCCGGCTCGAGATCGCACGCGCAACCGCGACGAACCCCAGGATCCTGCTGCTCGACGAACCGGCGGCGGGCATGAACCCGTCCGAGACGCACGAGATGACCGAGCTGATCGGACAGCTTCGAACCGAGGGCGGCTACACGATTCTCGTGATCGAGCACGACATGCACGTCGTCGAAGGCATCTCCGACCGCGTGGTCGCCCTCGACCACGGGATCAAGATCGCCGAAGGCTCCTTCGACACCGTTGCGACGGACGAGAAGGTGATCGAGGCGTACCTCGGCCTCCAGACCCACACGCGCAAATGAGCGTGCCGCCTGCTTCTGCTGCCGGAGCGTTACCGCCCGACGTAGGCTCGACGGAGTCGGCCAGGAGCGGAGGGGGCGGCTTTGCCGCCGCCGGAGCGTTACTCAGCCTCGACGCGGTCGACACGTACTACGGCCAGATCCACATCTTGCAGGGCCTGTCGCTCTCGGTCCGTCCGGGTGAGCTCGTCTGCCTGCTCGGAGGCAACGCGTCCGGCAAGTCGACGACCCTGAAGACGATTCTCGGCATCGTCCGCCCGCGCAATGGAGCCGTCCGGTTCAACGGCGAAGACGTCACCGGGCGCCCCACCAGTTATCGGATCGGGCTCGGTCTGGCGATCGTCCCCGAGAACCGCCGTCTGTTCGCGCCGATGACGGTGCTCGAGAACCTCGAGATGGGCGCGTATCTCCGCGGCGGGGGCACGAAGGAGGACTTCGACCGGGTCTACGAGCTCTTCCCGCTCCTGCACGACCGTCGCACGCAGCTGGCCGGCACGTTGTCCGGCGGCGAGCAACAGATGGTCGCGATGGGCCGGGCGCTGATGTCGCGACCGAAGCTGCTGCTGATGGACGAGCCGTCGATGGGCCT
>DASYPH010000382.1:0-2183 GCA_036006925.1 Gaiellaceae bacterium | reverse complement strand
GACGGCCCCAGCTGGTAGCCGCAGAGCGACCACCAGCTGCGACCACTGGCTGATCACGGCGGGCATAGTTAGTCAGCCTCGGGCGCTCGCCAAGCACCGGAGTGCGGCGTCACCCTGGCCCTCAGCCGCCCCGAGGGCGATCGCCAAGTTGCTGCGCACGGAGCAGCTGCTTTGAGACCTCCGGGCGTTTGAAGTAGCGAAGGATGGTCGTGTGAGAGACGCCGTAGTCGGCAGCGATGGAGCGGAGGGTCTCCGTCGTCGCGCCGCGCCGGATCAGCTCGGAGTCCGGGACAAGCCGGCGAAGGCCTCGATCGTTCGGGCGAGCGTTCGATGGAAACCTGGTGTCGTTCGCCAGCGCGCGTCGCATGATCTGAGGATCGATGTTGCGCAATGCGTTTTCGCGGCTCAAGCGGGTGGCAGCCATCACCTGTTCGACTCCGCCGCCGGCGGCGACCATGGCCCCGGCGACGTCATCGCTCCCACTGAAGCGCTGCCTGCTGCTCAGCCCACGTGGGGCATCATGCTCATCGAGCCACCCCTCATAGCCCGAGCGGCGAGGCCGGCGGCGCACCCAGGCCTCCAGCCGGCGGTCACGCTCATTGTCTTCCTGAGCTCGCCTCTGCACCTTCTGCTTCAGACGCCGCTCCTCTGCCTGCCGAGCCTTGCGCTCCGCTTGCAGGCGGCGTCGTGCTTCCTCCAACCCGAGCACCCCATCAGGACGGCGGAAGAAGTCACCCAGAGTGGAGTGCACGACCCCATAGTCGCGAGCGAGCGCCCGCTGCGACTCGCCGGCAACCCGTCGGTCGAATAGCGCCTCGTCGGGCACGAGGCGGCGCAGACGACGAAACTTCGACATAGCAGTGATCCTATCGTGGTAAACACACCAAGAACGCACCAGACAACAATTCAGAAGTGTTACCCGTGTTACCGAGAGGTGCTGCAACGCTTTGCTAGGAACCGAAAGCGACACATCGCATCCCGTCGCCTTCGTTGCCGGTTGTCGGGGGTCGACCTACAGAAAAGGCCCGCAAAACGGGCCTTAAGATGGGCGGTACTGGGCTCGAACCAGTGACCCCCAGCTTGTCGAGCTGGTGCTCTCCCAACTGAGCTAACCGCCCCGGGTCGCGGGGATTGTACCCGCGGCCCCGCGCAGCCGAGGCTCAGCGGCACAAGCTGCGGGGCTGCCGATTGGAACCGGGCGGAATCGGGCATCAATTCACCACGATCCTCAGGCCCCACGATTTCGTCGTGATAGTCCGAGCCACGCAGCGGCGCGGGTCGCTGCACTTCCCCGGCCCGTGGACGCTCGCGGGAATCGCGGAGAGTGCCCCGCTCGCGGACGCGATGGCAGGCCTGCTGCAAGCCGACGAGGCGTGGGAGGACGTACGCGTCGTCAGCCATTCGGCTCTCTTCCGCCGCATCGCCGGAGCCGAGCGGGAGCAGATCCTCGAGCTCCTCGACACGCGCACGACCGCGGACATCGCGCGCTCCGACGCTCTGCGCGAGGTGGCGCTCCGGCTCCTCGACGACGACGAGACGGAGGCTGCGGACGCTCCGCTCACCCGGTCGGGCTCCCTTGCGGACTATCTGGCGCGCGAGGAGAGGGCGACGCGTGTTGAGGCGAGCGTGAGCTCCGAAGCCTGAATCAGCGGAGCGCGGCGCGCGTGAAGACGCGGACCGAGACGACGCTGAGCGCGAGCGCGAAGAAGGCGACGACACCGATGCTGAGTGCGGCCATGCCGGTCGCGCTGGACATCCCCCAGATGTGGTGCAGGCTCGAATCATCGCCGAGTAGGCCGTAGCGCATCAGGGCGAGGCCGTGCGTGAGCGGCAGGAACCTCGCGACCCAGGTGAGCCCGTTCGGCATCGCGGTGATCGGGAAAAGTGCGCCGGCGAGGAACCAGGGAAGGATCGCGATCACGGGGACGCGGGCGATGTATTCCTCCTGCTTGGGCACACGGCTGGCGAGGGTCTCGGCGGCGCCGTACATGCCGACCGTGAAGAGGGCGGCGGCGGCGAGGAACCAGAGGACGCCGGAGGTGCTCGGCTGGAAGTGGATACCGCGGGCGACCGCGGCGGCGATCAGGACGGCCACCTGCAGACCGGTGATCGCAAGCGCCACGAGCAGGTTGCCGAGAACAAGCAGGGCGCGCGGCACGGGCGCCGCCAGGAGCTCGCGCTGG
>DASYPH010000381.1:0-1501 GCA_036006925.1 Gaiellaceae bacterium | reverse complement strand
GCAGCCGAGCATGTAGTTCCGGTGATGGATGAAATGGTGTTTGAGCTCGTTCATTGCCAAACCTCCTTGGCAAGCGTTACCTCCGACAACGCTCGGCGCGCCAGCGCGTATTGACCATGTTGCGCTCGTAGCAGCCCCACGAACGGCGACTCGTCCTCCTCGTCGAACGGGACGACGTCGAGGACGCGGAACCGCTGGCCTGCGCCTAGGTGGATCTCGTCGCCCGGGTGGACCAACCGGGCGTAGGTCGCCTCTCCGAGGTCGTCCCCGTCGGGCGAGTGCAGCCGGTACCTGGACACGTCTCCTCCGTTCCGGGGCTGGGACGGCGCGCCGACGTTAGCAGCGACGACCTGAGCGCGACCATCGGCCGAGAGGGTGATTCGACCGGAGCCTGCGGCCGGCCGCGGCGAGGCCTAGGTGCGTTACTTCTGTCGCCGTAGCGACTCGATCCAGGACTGAGCCGATGCCGTCGTCTTTGTGTCGCTTGCCATGGGCGATCCCGCCTCTTCGGGGTCCTGCCTGAGCGCCCGCTGCAGACGCTCGTGAAGTGTCAACGCCGGCTCCTCCGGCTCCTCCGGCTCCTCCACGCCCGCAACGGCCTCTTCGCTCGATACCGGGGTTAGACGTCTCGATTGCTGACGCGCGTGCGAAAGCTCGATCTGCAGCTGCTCGATTTCCTCGATAAGCATCAGAATCGCGCGACCAGCGGCCGCGTCCTCCTCACCGCCCGCTTGCCGCAGCCCCTGGCCCCAACGCCGCAGCGTCTCGAGCTTGTCTTCGTCTAAGCGCATGCGCCCTGAGCTCGTAAGCAGAGAAACGTCACCATCGCGCCGGCGACCCTAACGGGTTCGCACGCCTCGCCGACGACGCCGACCGTTGCGCCCTGCCCGCTTCGAGTGAGAGGACGCTCGCCCAGGCGAGAGGCTTCTGCCCAGCCAGACCGTCTCTGAGTGGTTGCAACCTGCCCCACGGGTTCGCCCGGCTCAGGTCCAAGGACTACGATGACGGCCGGCCGCGTCATTGAGCGGCCCGGGACGCTCTGGCGGCGGGTAAGTCGCCTGGGCCAGTGTTCGGGAATGACCCCCGAGCGTCCCAGGCTAAGGGGTTTCGGGGCGTTCGAGCGAAGCGGCCGTACCCCGTCGAGCGAGCGTGGCGCTCGCGCGCTACGCGCTTCCTGCTCGGTCAGGTGATACGTGGCACCGGCCGGGCGGGGGCGGGGTACCGACGGCGGGCCGGTGCCGCGTCGAGGAGCCGCCGCTCAGCAACCTCCCGGTGTGGTGACGGAACGGGTCTCGTGACTCGTCTGAGCGGGTCGAGGCACTGGCAGGCGTTCCTCGCCGTCGCCCACCTCTAGTCCCGTGGCGACTGGGCCCGTAGCCTGATCTTGGCGGGCCTTGGTGTTTCCCCCTTCCGAGGCCCGCCCGCGTATGCCTCGGTCCTGCCCTCGGAAGGGGGCAGGCGGGTATTGCCGTGGTGCGGGGCGCGGCCAGCGCCGGCCCCG
>DASYPH010000380.1:0-4340 GCA_036006925.1 Gaiellaceae bacterium | reverse complement strand
CAGGCTCAGCGTGGAACTGGACGGGTCGATCTTCCAGCCCTGCCCGCGCGGACGCTGAACGAAGCTGCGAAGGATTTGGAATCAGCCGGGTCGATGGGCGATGACCAGGCCCTGGCTGATCTTATGGTCGTGGGCAAGCTGCTGGATGAAGGTCATCTCGCCGCCGAGCGTCTGCATCACCTCCATGTCAAAGCCGATCCGCTTGAGAGCGTCGTAGGTGAGCTGCTTGGTAAGCATGTCCAGGTAGAGGTCGACATAGGTGGGGAATCGACCCGTATCCTCAGCGACCGCGACCTGACAGCCGGCATCTTCGAGCAGCCGTTGGTACTCCTCAAGCGTCAGCACGTTCGGGAACTTCATGAACGCCAGGTAGCGCTCTGCGTCTGCGCCGCTCATCTGGGTTGGCCCTGCCACCCAGTCGGTGAATGCGATCGTGCCACCCGGCTTCGTGATCCGGGCCGCTTCGGCGATCAGTCGCGCCTTGTCATCGACGTAGCACCAAGCGTCCTCGCCCCACACGAAATCAGCTTCGCCGCTTCCAACGCCGCTGTCGCAGACATCCGCACCGACGAACTCGATCCGATCGGACAGGCCCTCCTGCCGGGTGCGCTCGCGGCCTCGCTCAAGCACCGTTTCGGTCGCATCCACCCCAGTCATGTGAGCGACCTCGCGGAACCGCACCAAGAACCGCATGCCAGCACCATTGCAGCAGCACAAATCCACCCCCGACATGCCACTACCAATGCCCGCCCGCTCGGCCAGATCCATCGAGGACACAAAGCCGCCGATGTGGATCTGCTCGCCCATCACCAACTCCCACAGATCACCCTCAGCACCGTCATACACGGCCTGAACGTCAGCCAGCGTCACCCCACTGATCGTCTGCACGACGACCCCCTTCCCGTCTGGAACACCAGACGCAGATCATCCACAGCCCACCGCACCTTGTCAACATCGGCACAAAGACAGATCACCAGTGCCGCTAAAGAGAAGAGCAGCTTGGGTCACTAGAGAACCAGGCCGTGGGACTGGCTGGCAGCCCCACGGCCTGTCCCAGCCGCTCGATCCGCACTCCAAGATCGACCAGCCGAAGCGGTCTAGAGATCGCGGGTCGCGTTCAACGACTCGAACCTGAGCAAGGTGAGGGAGAGGCGACCACCGGACGATCGCGTTCGCCGGTGATCGGGCGTCGAATCAGGTGGCGACTGTGGTGTCGGCCGCGTGGGCTTCCTCCAGAGCCTCGTCAGTAACCTCATGGGACTCGGCGGCTCCGCCCAACTCGGTGAGCTTGGCGGTCACAGCGTCAGCTTCGGCGACCGGTGCCAGCACGCCGACGGCGGCCTTACCACCGGTCAGTTCCGCACCGAGACGGTCACGATCTGACTCGCTGAGGCCAAGTCCCTTGTGGTGGAGCGCGCCCAACAGTCCGCCGCCGATGACTCCGACGCCAAGGCCGACGGGAGTGAGGAGCGCTAGTGCCAGGCCGATGCCCGCGCCCTTGCCCATGCTGCGCTTGCCAACTTTCTCAGCCTTGACTTCGCCGTTTTCGTTCAGGACGAGTACGCCGATCGCGTCGCCGCCGGCCAATCCTGAGTCTTTCAACGTCGTGGCTGCTGAGTCAGCCGACGCCTCGTCGTTGAAGATCCCCAACACCACGATGTGGTTCGCCATAACTGATTCCTTCCAATTGAGGGATAGATAAGGCCAGCAGGACTAACCGCGAGGTTTCTACACTCGAGCGGGCTAGTCGGGCCAGGCCGTTGCGCCCTCAGACCCTATCACCTTCGCGGTGCTACCCGGTCTCCGGGGGTCGCGGAATGCCACTCCGCCTGCCACGTCGGGGTGGGTGACGCTGGCCGAACAGCTTGCAAGCTTGCCGGTTTGAGCCCACAACCAACCACCGTTTCGGGTAACTACCGATCCGCATCGGGGGGCGGTCCGATGCGGCCGGCGGCCACGCGGGCGAAGATGCTGGGTCCAGTCAACCAACAGAAAGGGTTCTATGCCTGAGACGACAGATACCCCAGTGCTCGACCTGCTGGCCAAGATGACCGAGGATTCGGCTGAGTACTGCGAGCTTGATCCGCGCTCGTTCATGATGGTGCGGATCGCGGCGTTGATCGCTGTGGACGCACCACCGATCTCGTACTTGACGAACCTCGGCGCAGCCCAGGATCTCGATATCACGATCGAGGATCTGCAGGGGCTACTGGCAGCGGTCGCGCCGATCGTGGGCACCGCCCGGGTCGCCTCGGCGGCTGGGAACATTGCCCGCGCATTCGGCTTCGCCGTTGCCGTGGCCGAGGAGGAGACCGAGGCCGCGACACGCTAGACGGCCTCCGGTTCAGGAGTCCGGCGGCAGGAGGCTTACTGTCCCTGCCGCCGGCTCGATCAGCAAGACGATGCGCTTGGCTGGCTCCACGATGAGTAACACCTACCGCACCGTACGGGTCACTTAATCTTCACCATATCGAGCCGCTTGCGTGGTACGGGTCGCTACTCACGAAACGAACCTGCGCGTGTTATGCCGATCGGCGAACGGTTGCCGCCCACCACGAACCCGGTTCGCACGATCCGTCTGGCGATGGGTGGGTACAATCGCGCACATGCTGGACATCACGGTTTCCGAGAGCACGTCGGCGTCCCCCGAGCAGGTGTTCGCTGCGGCCACCGACCTCTCCGAGGATCGCGTCAAGGTGTGGTCGAATTCAAAGCCGCAGCACTTCGAAGTTCATGCTCAGGGAGCAGGGTTCGCCGAGGTGACTGAGGGCTTCCGGCCGCCCTTTGGCCACGTCTGGGAGCGGAGCCGCTACGAATGGGAGCCTGGAGCGATCCGCCAGACCGTGATCGACTCCAATGTGCTTGCGCCCGGCAGTACCTGGGAGCTCAAGGTTTCGCCGAGCGCCGACGGCAGCACCGTCGAGATGCGACTGAGGCGGGAGTTCCGACGCAGCGCCAAGGGTCGCACCGCCTCCGCGATCAACCAGCTCGGGGGCAGACGCATGTGGGCCTGGTACCTGCGCAAAGCCCTCGCCGAGGGGGAGAGGCGCTCGTCTTAAGGTATCGAGCGGTAGAGCCGCAGAAAGGAGCGGCGGAACCCGCGTGCCGGCCAGAAGCGGGACGCGATTAGGTTCGTCTCTCGCCAGTCGGTGACGATCGTCTCGTACCCCTGCTCGTGCGCCCAGGCAAGTGCCGCCTCCGTCAGGGCGAGGCCGGCGCCCGAGCCTCGGACGTCAGGCAGGCTCGCCGCCCAGGTAATGCAGGCCGCGCCGTCGGGCTGCGCAAGACCGCGGTGCGTTGACGCCTTCTCCGCAGGAGCGAGCTCGAAGCTCGCGACAACGCGCCCGTCTCTTTCATACACAAGCTCACCAACCTCGTTGTTTGCGATCTCGGCGGCGAGCACCGCCCGCAGCTCGTCCTCGTCGTCGTCCCGGTGGCCTTCGCTGAAGACGGGGGCGAGCGCATGGAGATCGGATACCAGTGGCGCAAGCTCGACCAGCGTTTCGAGGTCGCGGGGCTCTGCGTGCCGCGTTCCCGGCGGCCACGTCCGCAGGTCGACCGCCTTGATCCCGTGTGCTTGCTGCGCGCCGAAGCTGAGCCGGAACCACGCCCCGACGTGTTCGTCAAGTCGCGGCACCAGGGCATAGTGGCGCGTGCGGCCTTCATCGACCCACCGCTGCGACGAGAAGGCGTAGAGATCGCGGATCAGTTCGGGCTCGTCCACCGCGTAGCCGGCGGCCTCGACCCAGACGTTTGCTCCCCACCTCGGATCGCTCCTCCGCGTCCCGAGCAGGTACCCGACCACCTGCCGCTCGCGCAGCGCGACCGCGCCCGACGCGTATTCCTGCGCCCACAGCGACGCCACCTCCCCGCGAGTCGCGGCGGGATCCTCGAAGCGCTCCGAGAGCAACGGCTCGGCGGCGCGGTGTTCCCGATGCCGGGTCGCCAGCAGCGATCCCGCCGGATCGAGGTGGTCCTCTGCAAACGCGCGAATCTCGAGCCGACTCACGACGCGACGATAGCCACCCCGATCAACGAAAGCCACATCCCCAGGCTGGGCCAGCGCGCAATTAGAACCCTCGAAGGGGCGATCAGTCCTGGTTCCCCCGCGTCGCGCGCTCAAACCGCGTTTGCTCTCGGATTTGCCCGGAGTGGGTTGATCGCGGGCGCTACCGCTTGTAAGTTTCGAGCAGATACGGCGAGGCTTCCAGCCTCCAGAGTTCGCTTCGTCAACGAGAGGAGCTAGCGATGGTGGACGGGTACGTCGGAACAGTCGAGACCGAGCGGCTCGGTGACTCGCTTTGGGTGCTCAACCTGGCCGGAGAGCACGACCTCTCGAC
>DASYPH010000379.1:0-2559 GCA_036006925.1 Gaiellaceae bacterium | reverse complement strand
CGACGCGATGGGCGGCGTGCAGATCTACCTTCCGGCCCCGGCTCGAGACGCTGAGAGCGGCTTCGATTTCGTCCCGTTCAACTTCCACCCGGGCTGTTACGTCCTCGACGGCTCACAAGCGCTCGCGTACGCGCGGTCGCGCACGTTGGAGGAATACATCGACGGGAGATGGCAGGTCACCGGCCAGGACGCTCCCGACCTGCATCGCATCGAGCGCCAGCAGACCTTTCTGCGACGCCTGGGCGCCCAGGCGTTCAAGCAGTCGGTCAATGACCCGCTCGCCGCCAACCACATCGTCGACAAAACCCTTCCGAAGCTCAAGGCCGACAACGGCCTGAACCGCGGCGACATCAACAAGCTCATCAGGTCGTTCCGGAAGGTCGACCCGAACGACCCGAACAGCCTGCAGACGGTGACGCTGCCCACCGTGGTCGGTCCGACGATCCCGTCCCTCGGGTCGGTCCTGAACTTGAAAGAGCCGGACGCCGACCTCGTGCTGGCCCGCCTCCGCGATTTCAACTCGGGGCCACCCAAGCAGCAAGGTCCCAAGCCGTCGCAGATTCGTGTCCACGTCTTCAACGGCTCGGCCCGCAACGGCGCCGCGTCCACGACCAGCGCCGACCTGCAAAGGCAAGGCTTTGTGACTGCGGGTGTCGGCAACCATCCGAAGTTGACCGCCACCGAGGTGCACTACCGACGGGGTTCCCAGGACAAAGCCAAGGTGGTCGCGAACTACCTCGGCGGCGTCGGCAAGCTCGTCGAGGACAAATCCGTCGTCGACGCCGACGTCAACGTCGTGCTCGGCACGAACTTCAAGGCGGTCGCAGCACCTCCGAATGCCACCGCCCCCGCTGCGAGCACACCGTCATCCACCCCGGCGTCCACGCCCGCATCAACAGCCGCACCGGGCAAGGCGCCCGCCAAGGGCGGCGCGCCAGCGCCACCTGCCGATCCGACCCAATGCTGAACCGCCGGCGCGCGACGTGACGCGCCCGCTGCGTGCGGCGGTCTGAAAGGACATCGCTCATGACGACCACCCTCGCCAACATCGAGGGACCCGACCTGCTCATCATCGTCGGCATCATCGTGCTGCTCTTCGGGAGCTCACAGCTTCCCAAATTGGCTCGTTCTCTCGGTCAGGCTTCGAAAGAGTTCAAGAAGGGAGTGAGTGACGAAGGGAACGACGAAGCGGGTGGTACCGAGGCCAACGACAAGAAGAAGAGCTAGCAGCACGAACGAGGACGGGAGGAAATGATGGCGACCGGGATTGGTGAGCCGCCGCGCGTCAAGAGGCGTCGACGCGGGTTCCTGGCGATGTGGGACCTTCATCCCGGGGTCCCATCCGGCGATGAGCTCACCTTCAGTGAGCGAGCCGCCGACAAGCTGCGGAACAGCATGGGTTCGTGGGTCTTCGTCTTCACGTTCATCGGAGTGATGGCAGCCTGGGCGATCGCAAACTCGGTGTTCTATCTCGCCGGCACGAACGGCAAGCACGGCTTCGATCCCTACCCGTACATCTTGTTGAACCTGTTCCTGTCGATGGTCGCAGGGCTGCAGGGGGCGATCCTGCTCATCGCCGCGAAGCGCTCGGACCAGATCGCCAGCCAACTCGCCGAGCACGACTTCCAGACCGACAGCAGGGCCTTCGAGCGCATTGAATCCGTGCACTCGCGTTTGGAAGAGATGGCAACCGCCAATCGCCAACTGCTCGAGCAGAACAGCGAGATCCTGCGCAGCCTCGCCGGGGCCGCCAAACCCGGATCACCGGACTCGCACTGACGCGAGTCAGGGACCCGGCGCGAAGACGATGTGGCCCTCCGCATGGCTGGCAGCGGGGCCGTCGGCGATCTTGCGGACCGAGCAGGTGCGGGCACAGCGAACGGCGATGGTCTTGGCGCCGCCCTCGGATGCGACGATGAGGTCGCCCGGACGCACGCCTGCCCTGACGAGATCCGCTCCGGAGACGCGCAGGATGCTGTCGGTACCGGGATGCGGGTTGCCGGGGGAGCGACGGTCGGCGAGGTAGGCGGCTTGGCTTCGGTCGAACTGGGGCGGTACGAAGCCCGCGCTCTCGACTCCGACGTCAGCACCGCTCGGCAAGCCCGACCGGGCAACGGTGTGAGCGGCTCCTCGCGGGTCGATCGCCAGGATGCGTCCGCTGTGCTCGTCGGGAGCGATGAGGTCGCCTGCGTACCTGCCGAACGACGCCGGCGCGACCTCGATGCCGCCTTCGAGCCGGGGCGCGTGCGGCGCGATCGTGCTCACCCCACCGGCGCAATCCAGCGCGAACAGCGCAGTGCCGTTCGACCCCGCCGCCGTGACCAGGAGCCGGTGACCAAAGCCGCCGACGTGGTCGAACGCGATGCCGTCGGGCATCGTGCCACTCTCGAGGTCGGCGAAGCGTCGAGCTCGTCCTTGGGCGTCGATCTCGACGACCCCGGGCGGGTCGCTCGGCTCGATTGCGTAGACGGTGTCCGCGCTGAACGCGCAGGCCGTGCCATCGACCATCTCGTTCGAGGCGAGCGCGATGTACGGCTCGGGGCCCCGGGCGGTCGAATA
>DASYPH010000378.1:0-5167 GCA_036006925.1 Gaiellaceae bacterium | reverse complement strand
CGTCGAGCCGCTCGAGCACGCCATGCGCCAGCTCCGCGCCGGCCCTCGCCTTCTCCAGCTGTGCCTCACTGATGTCGTAGAGCGCCGTCTCGATCCCGGCCCGGGCGAGCACCGCGCCCATCCCCGGGCCCATCGTTCCGGTGCCGATCACCGCTGCACGCTTCACTGCTCTTGCCACTTGCCCTCCTTCTTCAGCTCTTGGATGCGCCGCCAGACGCGTTCCGGCGTCAGGGGCAACTCGTTCATCGGAACGCCCGCGTCGGCGAGCGCGTTGACGATCGCCGCGGGCACCGCGGCCAGCGCGCCCTCGCCGCAGCCCTTCGCGCCATAAGGCCCAGGACCGTCGCCGTTCTCGACGATCACGCAGGTCATCTTGTCGGGAAGATCCTGGAAGCTCGGCACTCGGTAGTCGAGCAGCGAGTCGTTCAGCAGCAGGCCGTCCTCGTAGACCATCTCCTCGAAGAGCGCGTTGCCGATCCCCTGCAGCGTGGCCCCTTCGTCCTGTCGCTCGACCAGCTGCGGGTTGATTGCGCGCCCGACGTCGGCCGCGGTGGCCGTGCGGCGCACGTGCACGAAGCCGGTTTCCGGGTCGACCTGCACCTCGGCCGCGCCGACGCACACCTCCCAGAAGACGGGCCCTTCCGCGTAGGAGCCCGTGCCCTGCGGGACAACCTCGCCGCGCCCGATCAGTTCTCCGCCCGCGAAGCCGAAATGCTTGCGCATCAGGTCGAGGTAGTCGTCGGCGGTGATCTCGCTCGTGCCCGCTATCTGCTCGAGCTGTGCACGGATGTCCGCAGCGGCTCGCTGCACCGCAAGCCCGGCGATGGTCGTCGAGCGGCTCGCGCCCGTGGAACGGTCGTACGGCGTGAAGCGCGTGTCGGCCCCGCGCACGGTCACCCAGTCGCTGTCGATGCCGAGCTCTTCGGCGGCGATCTGCGCAAACGCGGTCCGCGGGCCCTGCCCCATCTCGGTTGTGCCGACGAGGACGACGATGCGCCCGTCGGCCTCGAGTCGGCCGACTGCACTCGAGACGGGATGCGCCCCGGCCGCGAGCAGACCGACCGACAGACCGCGGCCGCTCAACGGCGGTTTCGGCTCATCCCAGCGCACGGCCTCGGCCACCTTCTCGACGTCGCCAACGAGGTCGGCGTCGAGCGGCTTGCCGCCGGCGCGGATCTCCTCGCCCGGCCTGCACAGGTTCCGGCGGCGAATCTCGAGTGCGTCGAGCTTGCAGAGGCGGGCGACCTCGTCGACCTGGCTCTCGCCGATCCACTGCAGATGCGTCGCACCAAAAGCGCGATACGAGCCGGCCGGCGCGAGGTTCGTGTAGACGCAGGAGACGTCGACCCGGTACGCGTCCCACCGGTACGGACCCGGAGCGGCGTCTCCCGCCGTCGCGACGACGCGCGGACCGTTGTCGGCGTAAGCGCCGGTGTCGAAGAGGCAGCTGACCTCACGTGCGAGGAGCCGGCCATCCGCGGTCGCGGCTGTGCGCATGCGGCAGCGCATGTTGTGGCGGCGCGTCGTCACCATCGACTCCGCTACGCGGTTCTGGATCTTTACCGGCCGACCGGCCTTGCGGGCCAGGGCGACGGTGAGTGGCTCCATCTTCGTGTAGGACTTCGAACCGAAGCCGCCGCCGAGGTAGGGCACCTGGATCCGGACGTTCGCCACCGGAACGCGGAACAGATCGGCGATCTCGGCACGAACGAGAAACGGGTGTTGGCAGCTGGCCCACAGGGTGATCTCGTCCCCTTCGACCTGGGCGATCACCGTGTGGGTCTCCATTGCGTATTGGTAGACCGCCGGGAAGGTGTACTCGGCCTCGACGAGCACGTCGGCGTGCGCGAAGACCGCTTCGGGCTCACCCTTGTCGAGGCGGTACCGGTAGCAGACGTTTCCGTCCCGCGGCTCGAGCTCCCCGAGGCCGTGGAAGAGTCCTGGGACGATCTCGCGGTCGGTCACGAGCGGCGAGCCGGGGGCAATCGCCGCCTCTACGTCCGCCACGACGGGGAGCTCCTCGTACTCGATCGCGATCACCTCGACGGCTGCGGCCGCTGCGGCCGAGGTCTCGGCGGCGACGGCGGCGACCTGCTCGCCGTGGAAGCGCACCTTGTCGATCGCGATGATCGGCCGGTCCTTGATCGCGTGCCCGTAGTAGGGATCGATGTCGCGCAGGTCGGCGCCGGTGAGCACGCAGACGACCCCGGGGATCTTCTCCGCAGCCGAGGTGTCGATCGACGCGATGCGGCCGTGTGCGATGGTGCTCCGGAGGACGCGTCCGTGGAGCATGCGCGGCATGAACATGTCACCGACGAACTGCGCCTCGCCGCGGAGCTTCTCGCGGGCATCGCGGCGTGGCGCCGGTACGCCGACCTGCCTCCGAGTCCCCGGCTCTCGGACTATCGCGGTCATGCGACCCCGGCGACATCGGCGACGGCTTCCACAATGCCGCGATAGCCGGTGCAGCGGCAGAGGTTCCCGCTGAGGTTGCGCTTGATCTCGTCCGCGCTGCCGAGTTCGCCGCTCGCGAGGAGCGCGCTGACGGTGAGCAGCATGCCCGGTGTGCAGAAGCCGCATTGCAGGCCGGCATGACGCGTGAAGGCGTCCTCCAGCTGCGCAAAGTCTGCGCGCTCCGCCAAGCCCTCGATCGTCGTCACCTCGCGAGCGGCCGCCTGCGCGACGAGGAAGCAGCACGAGCTGACCGGCAGCCCGTCTACGAGGACGGTGCATGCGCCGCAGACCTGTACGTCGCAGGAGCGCTTTGCGCCCGTGAGCCCGAGCGAATCGCGGAGGAAGTCGAGTAGCAGCTCCTGCGGCTCCACCTCGCGAATCACCTCGCGCCCATTGACGCTAAGGCTGATCTCCATCGAGCCTCCCGCCTGCTCGCGCGACCTGTCGCTGCCATGCCTGCCAGTACTCGGTCACGAACGCGTCGCGATACTTGACTGGCTCGAGCTCGCGCGCGAGCTGGGCCGCGATCGGACGCAGCTGGCCGAGGGGGGCCGCGATCGACTGCAGCCGCGCGGCCCGTTCGAGTGTCGCCGCGGTGAGCACCGCCCAGGGCACGTCCTTCCCGACCACCAGCACACCGTGGTTCTCGAGCAGCACCGCCCTCCGGCTGCCGAGTGCCACGGCGACCGCGTCGCCCTGTTCGTCCTCGACGATCAGGTCTGGATTGGCGAAGCGGCCGAGTCCGTCGGCGAACAAGATCCCGTCGTGGGTCAGGATCTCGAGCTCTCCGCGAGTGGCCCCGAGCGCCGTCGCGTACGGCGGGTGCCCATGGATGACGGCGCCGACATCGGGGCGGGCGCGATAGACGCCTTCGTGTAGCACGGTCTCGAGGTGGAGCGTCGCGTCCGTGTCTCCGAGCGGGACGACGTCGGCCGGCTCGACCTCGTTGAGCGCCATACCCTTCCGCTTGATCCAGACGACGCCGTTGGTGTCGCGCGCGCTGACATGGCCGAGGGTCAAGTCGGCGTAGCCCTCGAGGGCGATGATCCGGCAGGCCCAGGCGACTTGTTCGCGCAAACTCTGCGCGACTGCGATCACTCCCGCCGCTCCGTGGGCGGGTACTCCGGATGCGGGAAGCCGAACACCATTACGACGTCGTCGGTTCCCGTGTTGGCTACGGCATGCCAGACACCGGCGGGAATGTGCAGCGCGTCGCCCTGGCGGAAAGGCACAGCCTCCTCGTCAAGGCGAAGCTCGCCCGAGCCGGCGACGACGTACGCGACCTCCTCAACCTGGTGCTTGACTGGCGCGAGCACTGTACCCGGGGTGAAGACCGAGTAGCCGAGCGAGGATGCATGCCCCTCGACTGCGCCAGTGGTGACGAGCATCCGGCTCCAGCTTCCACCGGGCAGCTCGATCGGCTCGACCGAGTCGAGATGCACGACGGCTACAGCGCCCATTCGCCGTCCTTGAGGATGAAAGTGCCGTCGTCGACGATCTGGAGCGTCGCGTTCAGGAATACGCCGTCCAGGTGTAACGCAGAGACGTTCTGGCCTCCCGGATAGGCGTTGTGGTTGTCGCCGAGCGCCAAGTGGACGGTGCCGATGCGGCCCTTTTCCGAGGGCGTCCCGAACGGTGCTTTCTCGCTCGTGCCGAACGCGAACTCGCCGATCACGTCTGCGTTCTCGACGCCCTCGATTGCGCCGCGCAGCCGGTCCGCCTCCGCGCCGCCCTCGATCCCGACGCAGCGGCCGGCCTCCAGGGTCCAGCGGATCGGCTCCTGCACCTGTCCCTCGAGGCCGATTCCGAGCATGACGCCGTCAACGATCGCGGTGCCGTGGGTGAAGTTCTCGATCGCTGCGAACGCGACCTCGGTCCAGAGCGGGACCGGACTCATCATCTGGCCCCGCGCCTTGTAGGGCGTCAGGCACAGCGGCTCCCGGCCCTCGATCGAGACGAAGAAGTCCGTGCCGAGAGCGGTGGTCACGTGCACCTGCTTCTTGCCTGCGAGCGCCGCGACCGCGTCTTTCGTGCGCTGAGCGGAGCGCTCCAGATCCTCGCGCGTCAACCCCCACTCCCCCATCCCGGGCTCGATCGAGGCGATCTTGCCGTTGGCCTCGCACGTCTCGCGCACGGCGTTGACGTGCGCGAAACGGTTAGCCCACTCCAGATTGGCGATAATGATCACCTCGTCCGAGCCGACCATCGCGCGGTGGAGATTCGAGGGGGGCGCCATGGGAAAGCGAACGTCGGCGCGGCCACGGCGCACCTGCGTCTCGTTGCTGACCACGACCGGCCAACCGCCGCGCTCGACGACGACCTCGGCTACCGCCTTCGCCTCGTCCTCGCGCTCGTCGTCGCAGATGATGGTCACGACGTCGCCGTCCTCGATGGAGAAGCAGACGTCCACGATCAGGGCGGCATCCTTCTTCAGATCGGTATCCACAACAGTGGCCATAGCTCACACCCTTTCTGCGGAAAACAGGGGCAGGACCTCCTTGGCGAAACGCTCCACCTGCCCGAACTGATCGATCGCGCCGAAGCGGCAGATGAAGTGGCGGACGCCGGCCTCGGCGAACGTGCGGAGCCAGGCGGCGATGTCGTCCGGGGTGCCGACAGGGCCCCAGTTTGAGAGGTCCATCGCCTGGGAGAGCTCAGGGTAGTACTTGGAGATGTAATCGCCGAACGCCGTGCGCGCCTCGGCTTCGGAGTC
>DASYPH010000377.1:0-6995 GCA_036006925.1 Gaiellaceae bacterium | reverse complement strand
CGCGTTCATCGTTGCGCCGCTCTGGGCGACATATCCGTCGCTCGAGCGACCGCGCCGGGTCGTTTCGTACGCCTACGGCTTCGCCGCCGCGACCGTGCTTTCCGTCTGGGTGATCTTCCTCGACGGCCGGCCTCTGCACGCGGTACGGGTCTTCTACGCCCGGACTGTTCAGATCCAGTTCGACCGGCACTCACCGTTCTCGTTGTGGGACTGGGCGCAGTACCACGCGGGCCTCCCCGATCTCCACCTCGTCCAGCGCGCGCTGCAGGTGCTGCTCGTGGTGACGGCGATCGCACTTCCCTTCGTGCCGCGGCGCAAGGACGCTCTCCAACTGGCTGCGCTGACGGGCCTGCTGCTGGTCGGTTTCGAGGTCGTGCTGACCCATTGGACGTACTACTACATCCCGTGGTTCTTCCCGTTCGTCCTCTTCGGCATACTGGGCGCCGATACGAGCAGCGAGCGACCCGGCACGCAGGCGTGACACTGACCGACAAAGCCCGGCTCGGCGTCAGCCCGTCAAGGGGAAGCCGAGCTCGTCGGCCACACGCGCGGCCATATCCTCGTCGACGACCCAGTCCGAGCGAGGTGAGGCGGTCTGCTTGGGGCAGCCGAACTGCCGCAACATGTTCCGCACCCGGTACTGGACGAGCTTGTACTCGTCGGGCGTGACCATCACATCACGTGTCTCGTCGGCGGTGAGCAGTCTGCGTGCCAACTCGGCGCCGTTGATCGAATACTCGCTCTGCTCGACGTACTCCTCGCCGCGCAACTCGGAGAGCGCGCGGAGCCAGTCCCTGCCGTCGTCGGTGCGCGACCAGCGCGCCACCCGGATACCGAGCCAGGCTCCGCCGAGCCCGAAAAGGGCCAGCACGGCTATCTCGATCACGTCGCTCCAACCCACCCGATCTCGCTTCCCCACATCGTCGAGACCAAGCCCGCATTTTCGGGGCCGGAACAATTAAATACCCAATGAGACGGGCCTTCTACACCTGCGGAGCCGGTCCAGCCAGAGGTTCAGGTTGGCCCAGGCCCCTCGACCCCTCCTCCCGCGAGGGAGAGGACGCGCACCAGCGGGTTCGCCGGGTCGGTGGGCCGTGACGGGGTCGAAGCTTCGACTTCGAGATTGAGAGAACCCGTCCGGTCTCTCGGCGCGTCCGGTTGGCCTTCGTGTTGCCGAGAGTCGCGGATGGTTGTCGCACGCCCGCGACCGGCAGATAATCGGCCACGATGCCTCAACCACCCGACGACGGGCTCCGCTTTGCGGTGCTGGGACCCGTCGAGGTGCGCCGCGACGGGCGCCCGCTCGCGCTCGCAGGACTCCGACAGCGAGCGCTCCTCGCGTTCCTCGTCCTCCACGCGGGCGAGCTCGTCTCGAGCGATCGACTGATCGTCGCACTGTTCGGCGAGGACGCCTCGAGCGGGGCCGCGAATGCGCTCCAGCAGGCGGTCTCCCGGCTCAGGAGAACGCTCGGCGACGACGGAGCGCCGGATCAGACCGTTCTCGTCACGCGCCCGCCGGGCTACGTGCTCGAGGTCGACCCGGACCGCGTCGATCTGAAGCGCTTCGAGCTCCTCGTCGCCCAGGCCCGCGAGAGGCTCGAACGTGGTGAGCTCCCGGGCGCGGCGAACGACCTCCGAGACGCCCTCTCGCTCTGGCGCGGACCCCCGCTCGCCGATCTGACAGAGCTCGATTTCGCCCAGGGTGAGATCAGGCGCCTCGAGGAGCTGCGGCTCGGCGCGGTCATGGATCGCATCGACGCCGAGCTCGCACTCGGCCACGGGCCGGACGTCGTCGCCGAGCTCGAGAGCCTTGTCGCCGGTAACCCCTACCAGGAGCGGGTGCGCGGCCAGCTGATGCTCGCGCTCTACCGGTCGGGCCGCCAGACGGATGCGCTGCAAACGTTCCGCGAGGCGCGCGAGCTCCTTCGGGACGAGCTCGGCCTCGAGCCGAGCCGCGCGATGCACGAGCTCGAGCGGGCGATCCTCGTCCACGACGCAAAGCTCGACCTTCCCGTCCGCGGCGCGCCGGAGGCACAGCTCGACGTCACCGTCTGTCCATTCAAGGGGCTCGCATCGTTCGGCATCGGGGACGCGAGGTTCTTCTGCGGGCGTGAGCGGATCGTCGACGATCTCGTCGCGCGGCTCGCCGAGAACGCCCTCGTCGGCGTCGTCGGCCCCTCCGGCATCGGCAAGTCGTCGGTGCTGCGCGCCGGCTTACTACGAGCCCTCGCTCTGGGTGCGCTTCCGGGCAGCGAGGGCTGGCCGGCGGTCGTGATCAGACCGGGAGGCCGGCCGCGCCTGGAGCTCGAGCGCGCCCTCGAGGAGACGCGGACGGCCGACCGCTATGTGCTCGCCGTCGATCAGCTCGAGGAGCTTTTCACCGTCTGCGACAACGAGGAAGAGCGCCGCGCGTTCATGGACGCGCTCGTCGCCGCCGTGCACGGAACCGGCCGTCGCGCCGTCGTCGCGCTCGCGCTCCGCGCCGACTTCTACGGCCGTTGTGCGAACTACCCCGACCTTGCCCGCCTACTTTCCGGGAGCCACGTGCTCGTGGGGCCGATGCAGCGAGACGACCTGGCGCGCGCGATCGCGGTGCCCGCGGAGCGGGCGGGTCTCGAGGTCGAAGAACGGCTCGTCTCGGCCCTCGTCGACGACGTCCTGGGTGAGCCAGGCGGATTGCCTCTCCTCTCGACGACGCTTCTCGAGCTGTGGCGCCGTCGCGACGGCTCGGTCCTGCGGCTCGCCGACTACCGCGAGGCGGGCGGCGTGCACGGCGCGGTCGGCCGGCTCGCCGAGCACACCTACGCCGAGCTCGATGACGACAGCAAGCGGCTCGCTCGGCGGCTCATGCTGCGGCTCGCCGCAGGGGATGCAGACAACGCGGTGCGCCGTCGCCTTGCCGCCGACGAGCTGACGCGAGGAGACCCACTCGCCGCCGCGGTACTCGAAGCGCTGGTCGACTCGCGACTCCTGACGATCGACGACGGCTCCGTCGAGGTCGCACACGAGGCGCTGCTCCGAGAGTGGCCGCGCATGCGCGAATGGCTCGAGCAGGAGGCGGAGTCACGACGCCTGGAGGCACACGTGCGAACGGCGGCGCGCGACTGGGACGACGGGGGCCGCATCGACGCCGACCTCTATCGCGGCCCGAGACTCGCCGCCGTTCTCGACTGGCAGACAGGCCACGCGGAGGAGCTCGGTGGGCTCGAGGAAGAGTTCATCGCCGCGAGCCGCAACGAGAGCGAGCGAGAGCTGGAGGCGCAGAAGCAACGCAACCGACGGCTGCGCATTCTCGCCGCCGGCACCTTCGCCCTGCTGGTGCTCGCGCTCGTGGCGGGCGCCGCAGCACTCGTGCAACGCGGCACGGCCCGGCGTGCGGCACGCGATGCCCTTGCACGGCAGCTCGGCGCGGAGGCGCTGACCGAGCCGCGGATCGACACCGCGATGCTGCTGGCCCGCGAGGCCGTCAACCTGAGTCCGTCGACGCAGACCGAGAGCACGTTGTTCGCCACGTTGCTACGCAGCCCCGGAGCGCTCGCGACGTTCACCTCGCCGATCACGTCGAGACCGCAGCGGCTGAGCGTGAGTCCCGATGGCCGGCTGCTGGCGGTCGCCGACAACAACGCCGCCACCCGCTTCTACGATCTCGCACGGCGGCAGCTCCGCGCCGCCGTCGTCCGACTCGGTTACGGAGTGTCGCCGACCTTCACTCCGGACGGCAAGGAGTTTGTCGCGTTTGCCGGGGTGTCCCACCCCGAGCTGAAGCTCGCCGACGCGCATACGCTCAGGCGCCTCGCCGTCCTCTCGTTCGATCGCCGCTTTCTGACCTCGGCGACCTGCGGTGCCCAGGTGCCCACGTTGGGCACGCGCCATTCACTCGACCTGGTGTACTGCACGACACGCCCCGACGGCTCCGATGGACCTGCGTTCATCGACCGGTGGAGCCTCACCTCGCATCGCCGGATCGTGTCGGGACGACCGCTCGGAATCGTGGGTGCAAATGCAACGCAGTCGATCCCGGGCGGCCGGCTGCTCGTGGCCGGAGACCACGAATTGCTCGTCCTCGACGACCGGACGCTCCGCGTGCTCCACCGGGTCCCGCTCCGACTACCCGGGACGGTCAATGCCGTCAATGCAGAGGGTCTGCCCAACGACGGCCGGGTGCTCGCTGTCGGAGGCTTCGACGGAACCGTACGATTCGTCGACGTCCGAACGGGTCACACACGGCTTGCGCACAGCGGTCTTCCGAGCGTCGACTCGGTCGCGTTCTCCCCGGACGGCAGAACCCTCGCGACGGGGACGCAGGACGGCACGGTGGCGATTTGGGACGTCTCGTCAAGGACGATCGTCGAGCGGTTCGAGGGCCACGCGACCCGTGTCCTCGGCCTCGCCTTCGCGCCGGACGGCAAGACGCTCTACTCCTGCAGCCTCGACGGCGCCATCTTCGCCTGGGACCTCGGCACCCGTCGGCGCTTCGGACGATCGTTCGGCAGCTCATCCGGACCCCTGTTCGTCACCGGCCCCGACGAACGGTCGAATACGCCGCCGCTCGCCGTCTCACCCGACGGAAGGCGATTCGCCACCCGCGAGGGACGGACACGCGTCGCGATCCGGGACACGAGTTCTTCGCGGCTCGACGACGCGTTCACCGTCAGGACCGGAGGTGACGTCGGATCTCTGGCGTGGTCGAAGAACGGCCTGGTTGCGGTCTCAGGCGACGAAGGGCACGTGCAGCTCTGGGATGTCTCGGGGCGGCCACGGCTCGTACGCGAGCTCCACGGACTGCGCGCCGTCACCAAGTACCCCGAAGCCGTGACAGCGCTCGCGTTCTCGCCTGACGGCTCGCTCGTCGCGGCCGGCGACGTCAATCACACCGCGCCTGCGATCCAGTGGCGCTTCGGGACGGCCGCCGTCTGGGACGTGGCGTCGGGCCAACTCCTCTGGAAGGCGCGGAGCAAGCGCGGGTGGGTGAACAGCGTCAGCTTCTCGCCCGACGGAGCGAATCTCGCCGCCGGGGATGAGTCCGGCATCGTCACGCTCTACGACGCTCGGTCCGGCCGTCACGAGCGGGAGATCGCGGTCGTAGGGAGCGGCGACACGATGCTCGCCTACGAGCCGAGTGGGCTGCTGGCGACGGGCTCGTATCAGGGAATCGTCCAGCTCTGGGATCCGGGCACGGGCCGGGAGCTCGGCAAGCCGACGGCGGCCGCGGCTGCGCCGATCTCGAGCATTGCCTTCGGCCCGAACGGCGCGACGTTCGCGACCACCGGCGGCTCTGACGGAATCGCGCGGCTCTGGACGACCGCGTCGCTGCAGCAGTTCGGCAGCAACCTGCCCGGGGCGCCGAACTTCTGGGGGCACGCCGAGTACACGCCGGACGGGAGCCACCTCGTCGTCGTCTGGGAGGACGGGACCGGCTCGATCTGGCCGACGTCGACGGAAGCGCTCGAGGCGCACGCGTGTGCGGTCGCCGGACGCAACTTCACTGGGGCGGAGTGGCGGAAGCTCGTCGGCGGCGCATACCGGACGACCTGCCCGGGTCAGCCGGTCGTCAGCGGGGCATAAGCGCGCGGTCAGCGCGTCGCCGGAACCTCCACGCACCAGGCCGCACACCGCGGCCACGGAAGCGAAGGAGGCACTGAGATGCCCGCACTGCACAGAGTCCTCGTAGTCGCAACGTCCGTCGCCATGCTGAGCGCCGTGGTCGCGGGGGCCGCGAACGCGGAACCGAAGAACCAGTGGCCGTTCACGCGGTCCACCGACTCCCGCGCTCTGACCCAGAGCCGGACGATCCGCATCGTCGATCCGGCGCCAAGGCCGGAACCGAAGAACGAGCTGCCCTTCACCCGCCGCGTCCACACGAGCGGAGCCGCGTCCGGAGACGTGGCCACCCCGAGGGCCGGCGGCGGCATCGACTGGCCGCTCGCGGGCTGGGCGTCACTGGTCGCGATCTCGCTCGCGGGCGGTGCGTTCGTCCTGGTGCGCGAAGCGCGGGTCACAACCCGCAGCCGGCCGGCCGCCTGAACGCGGCTCCACTCAGGGGGTGGAGACGCCTGGGGGGAGAGGCAGCACCCGCTGCCGCCTCTCCCTCCTCCAATGACAACCCCGGACCTCCCACAACCGCGGCGTATCCGTCGCGACCCGAAAGGAGCACGACATGAAGAAGATCGCCCCGCTGCTCGCTGTTCTGACAGCGGCACTCGGCCTGGTCGCCTCGGCCACGGCCTCGGGCCCGGCGCACGTCACCGTGACGATCGTGCAATCGACGCCGATCCCCAACTTCTCGTGCACGCCCTACGGCTATGCATGGGACGTCCTCTCGACGTTCACCGTGACTCGGCGCTCGACGCTGTACTACGACAGCGACGGAAACCTGGCCAAGGAGATCCGCCACGTCGACTTCACCGGCACGCTCTATCGCTCCGACAACCTCTCCGCCACGATCCCGTACGCCGGCACGTGGAACCGAACACTGGATGTCGCGGCGAACACGGTCACGAACACGGGCTTGATGCGCTACAGCCACCCCAACGGGAGCGGCATGGTCTCGATGGATCCGGGCAGAACCGTTTTCGACGCCACGACCTTCGACACCCTCAGCGACACCGGGCCGACGAACGCCGACTGGCAAAGCGGCGTCTGTGCGTACCTCGCAGCTCAGTGAACGATCAGCGGTGGGGCGGCCACGACGGCTGCCCCACCACCCTTCCGAATGGGGGAACGCACATTTGCCCGTCAGTTGAGCGCGCGCGCACTCGCGTTCGGCGCAATCCCGTGAGAGGCTGACGCCATGCAGTGGGAACTGCTGGCAGGCGTGCCCGAGGATGAATTACGCGGGATCCTGCAGATCGCGCGGCGGCGCAGCTTCGCGAGAAACGAGATCGTCTGCCACCGCGATGATCCCGCCGACTGCTGCCATCTCATCGCCAAGGGTCGATTTGCGGCCCGGATCATGACCTCGCTCGGCGACACCGTCACCGTCGCGATCCAAGGGC
>DASYPH010000376.1:0-2101 GCA_036006925.1 Gaiellaceae bacterium | reverse complement strand
CCACCGCTGATCGTGCCGGTGCACGATCTTGCTCCGCACGGGTTCGAGCGTGACGAGCTCGACGTCTGGATCGGCTCGCTGGTCAGCACGTACCGCGACTCGCTGGCGCAGGAGCACCATCCGCTCGAGGACCGACGGTTGAGCCTCCTTCGACTGCAGGATCAGCGGGTCGCTCGCGTCGCGGCCGACGAAGAGGTGGATCCAGGCATGCGTGCCGACGCTCCCGACCCCCACCACCTTGCGAGCGAGGTCGACCAGCCGATACTCCTCCAGGAGAATCCGCCGATCGGATTGAAGCGACTGCCGGTACCGGCGAAGGAGCTCGTGCAACCCCTCCACAATCGCCTCCGGATCCATGTCCCCGGAGATGTCTTCGACGCGTTCGATCAAGGGCGGGTCGGCCACGATCTGCGGCTCGCCGTCCACCATCCGAGTCAGCTTCGAAAAGGCGGTCATGCTGTCCTTCGTGCGGGCCTTGGCCACCGTCTTCTCGGCGCGCTTGAGCTGGGTCTTCTTGACCTGGCTTCGGAGCTGGGCGAACAGCTCGTCAACCTCGAGGCGGGAATACCACACACCCAGGCCACCCATGCCCGCGAACTCGCGCATCGCGTTGCGGTAGCCGGCGACCGTCTCCAACAGGATCGAGCGGCGCTCCTTGTCCGAATAGCCGTTGTCGCGCGCCGCCACCTCCATGCTCACCGCCAACCGCTTGACATCCCACTCCCACGGCCCCGGAAGCGTCTCATCAAAGTCGTTGAGGTCAAACACCATTCGTCGATCCGGGGCCGCGAACAGCCCGAAGTTGGACAGGTGCGCGTCACCACAGAGCTGCACATGCAACCCCGAGTTCGGGCTCGACGCCAGGTCGGAGGCCATGATCAACGCCGCCCCGCGATAGAACGTAAACGGCGAGACCAGCATCCGCCCATAGCGGATCGGCACCAACTCCGGAACTCGCGACGGCGCCTGCGACTCCAACAGCTCCACGGGATCGGGACGGTGCGCGGCCGGGCTGAAGTCAGCGTGGCTCGACCGCGGCACCTCACGGCGCGCCGCGTGTCCCCTCGCCGCGCGCTCGGCCACGCTCAGGTGCGGCACCACCTTCGCATGCTGCGGCACCAGCGGGTGGCCGACCTTCGCGGGGGCCTTCACGACACCCGTCGACCCTGGATCAGAACCTTCCGAACTCATCGCCGCCCCCTCACCTGTCGTGGCGCACCAGACTCCGCTCACCAGTATGACTCAAGTCTCGTTCCGGAGTCGCAAGAAGGCCGAGCGCCCGCGCGTGGTCATCGACCTCGCTGGCATAGGCGAGGTTCAGCAGTGGTGCCGCACGCGGCTTGATTGGGCGCTGGATGGCGTAGAGTCGGTAGATGCGCAAGTGGCTCCCCTTGATCATCCTGGCGTCGGCCCAGTTCATCATGGTGCTCGACTCGAGCGTGATGAACGTCTCGATCTCGCAGATCGTTGAGGATCTGAACACCACGGTGACCGGGGTGCAGAGCGCGATCACGATGTACACGCTGGTGATGGCGGCGTTCATGCTGGTCGGCGCGAAGCTCGGTGACATCCTGGGCCGTGATCGGGCGTTCGGTCTGGGGCTGGGCGTGTACGGGCTGGGCTCGCTGATCACGGCGCTCAGCCCGAACCTGACCGTCCTGCTGATCGGCTGGTCGGGGATTGAGGGGATGGGCGCGGTGCTGGTGATCCCGGCGATCGCGGCATTGACCGCCGCGAACTATGAGGGCAAGGAGCGCGCGTTCGCCTACTCGATGATCGGTGGCGCCGCGGGCGCGGCGATTGCGGCAGGCCCGCTGATCGGCGGCTACGTGACGACCACCTGGAGCTGGCGGTACGTCTTCGTCGGCGAAGTTGTGGTCGTGATCGTGGTGCTCGCAGTCCACCGGATGATGAAGCGGGCGCCCAAGCCCGAGCACCCGCCGAAGCTGGACTACGGCGGCGCTGCGCTGTCGGCGGTCGCGTTTGGCCTGATCGTGTTCGGGATCCTGAAGAGCAGCACCTGGGGCTGGATCAGGCCGGTCGCCACGCCGACGATCAACGGGCACGAGATCACGCCGCTCGGGTTTTCGGTGGTGCCGTT
>DASYPH010000375.1:0-27044 GCA_036006925.1 Gaiellaceae bacterium | reverse complement strand
CGAAGCCGAAGCTGCTGCTGATGGACGAGCCGTCGATGGGCCTCGCGCCGATCCTGGTCGAGCGCAACTTCGAGATCATCCAGCAGGTGCACGCTTCGGGGGTCGCGATGCTGATCGTCGAGCAGAATGCGAACGTGTCGCTCTCGATCGCCGACCGCGGGTACGTTCTCTCCACCGGACGGCTCGTGCTCGAAGGGCCGGCGGCCGATCTGCGTGACAACGAGGATCTGAGAAAGGCTTACCTTGGCCGTTAGCGCCACCCAGTCCGTTGCCGAGCGCTGCCGCCACCGGTTCCCGATCTTCGAGCGGTTGACGTACATCAACTCGTGCTCGCAGGGCGCGCTCTCGGATTCGGTCCGTGCGGCCTACGACGACTACCTGACCGGCTGGGACGAGCGCGGCGCACCATGGGACTACTGGGTCGAGCGCACCGAGACCGCCCGCTCGACCTTCGCGCGCCTCGTCGGCGGGGTCCCCGACGACGTCGCCGTCACGACGTCCCTGTCCGCGGGTGTCAGCGCGCTGGCGAGCGCCGTCGACCTGAGCGCGCGTCGCAAGATCGTGATCAGCGACTTCGAGTTCCCGACGATCGGTCAGATCTGGCATGCCCAGGAGTTGCGCGGCGCAGAGGTCGTGCACGTGCCGGCCGACGGCGCCTCGATCCCTGTCGAGCGGTTCGAGGAGGCGATCGACGAACGGACGGCGGTCGTCTCGATCGCCGCGGTGTGTTACCGCAACGGCTCACGCCTCGACGTCGAGGAGATCACCCGCATCGCGCACGAGCGCGGTGCGCTGGTGGTGCTCGACGCCTACCAGGCGATCGGCACCTACCCGCTCGGGGTCGGCTCCCTCGGCGTCGACGTGCTCGCGGCCGGGGTGCTCAAGTACCTGCTCGGCTCGGCCGGGCTCGGGTTCATGTGGACACGGCCCGGGCTGGCGGAGCAGCTGCTGCCGACCCAGACCGGCTGGTTCGCGGACGAGAACATCTTCGCCATGGATATCGACGACTACTCGCCGTCGCCGACGGCACGGCGTTTCCAGTCGGGTACCCCGCCGGTGCCCAACATCTACGCCGGCGTCGCCGCGATGGACCTGATGATGGAGATCGGCATCGCTGAGACCCGCGAGCACGTGAACGCGCTCAACGAGCGGCTGATCGCAGGTGTCGACGAGCTCGGCGGTGTGGTCGTCACGCCTCGCGACGCCGAGCATCGGGGAGCGCTCGTCTGTATCCGCTCGACGGACGCGCCCGAGCTCGTGCGGCTGCTCGGCGAGATCGGGATCGTCACCTCCGAGCGCGACCACAACCTCCGCATCTCGGCTCACGCCTACAACACGGCCGACGACATCGACCACGTCCTGAAGGCTCTGAGCGCCGATCGCGTCAGACAGCTGTTGGTGTAGGAGCTCGTCCCACAATGAAGTCTGTGTCGCCCAGATCAACGAACGTCACTCTGGGACGAACTCCTGACACCTGATAAAACCTCGCTGCGGATGCTTCTTCGCGAAGTCGGATATGCGCGACCCACCTCGCTCGCCGAAGCGGTACAGCTGCTCGCGGCGAACGACGGGGCGCGCGCCCTCGCCGGTGGTCAGACGCTCCTGAACGTGATGAAGGCGCGGGCCGGCTCGCCGGACCAGCTGGTCGATCTGAGCCTGCTCGAAGAGCTCAAGGGCATCGACCTCGCCGCCGACGGCACGCTGTCGCTCGGGGCGATGACGACGTACACCGAGGTCGTCAAGTCGAGCGAGGCGCGTGCGCGACCGATTCTCGGCGAGGTCTGCAGCCAGATAGCCGATGTACAGGTGCGAAACCGCGGCACGCTCGGCGGAAACGTCTGCACCAACGATCCGACCAACCACCTGCCGCCGCTGCTCGCCGCGCTCGACGCGCAGTTCACGATCGCCGGCCAGGACGGCGAGCGCACGGTCGCGGCGTCCGACTTCTTTCTCGGCGTCTACCTGACCGCTGTCGCGCCGGGTGAGCTCTTGACGCGCATCACCGTCCCCGCCGGACGCGCCGACGGCTTCGCGGCCGTCACCCTCGGCGTCGAGGGAACGTGCATCGTCAGCGCGGCTGCGTCGGTGAACGGCAGCGTCAGGGTCGCCCTCGGCTGCGTCGATGCGGTGCCGGTCGTGCTCGAGCCAACCTCGACCGATGCCGCTGCGGTCCGCACAGCCGTCGCGGACGCCGACTTCGAACCCCCGTCGGACGTGCACGCGTCGGCCGACTACCGCCGGCACCTCGCCGCGGTGCTCGCTGTGCGCGCCGTTACCCAGGCCACCGACAACGCGAGGAGCTGAAGCCACGGTGGAAGCAGGAACGATCCCGACCTCCCGCTCGATCGCGGTCACGGTCAACGGCACGACGTACGAGCGCGAGGTCGAGGCGCGGAAGCTGTTGATCCACTTCATCCGCGACGACCTCGACCTGACCGGCAGCCACGTCGGCTGCGACACCGGCAACTGCGGCGCCTGCTCGGTGATCGTCGACGGCACGCTCGTGAAGAGCTGCATGCTGCTGGCCGTCCAGGCCGACGGTGCCGAGGTCGAGACCGTCGAAGGTCTCGCAGACGGCGACGAGCTGACGAAGCTGCAGCAGGCGTTCACCGACCATCACGCGCTGCAGTGCGGCTACTGCACGCCGGGAATGCTGATGAGCGCGACCGCGCTCCTGCGCGAGAACCCGCACCCGTCGGAGGACGAGATCAAGAAGGGCCTGCAGGGAAACATCTGCCGCTGTACCGGCTACTGGAACATCTTCGACGCCGTCAAGGCGGCAGCGGAATGACCTCAACCACCAGCGGCCTAGGCTTGACGGAGCCGTCCAGGAGCGGAGGTGTCGGCTTCGCCGGCGCCGGAGCGGGAACCCTCGCTCCCGAACAGACCGAGGTCGTCGAGGAGACCTGGAAGGGGCAGAGCGTCCCGCGCAAGGAGGATCGGCGCCTCGTGCAGGGCCAGGGCGTCTTCGTCGACGACATCAAGCGGCACGGCATGGGCTACATCCACTTCGTGCGCTCACCGTACGCGCACGCGCACATCACCTCGATCGACGTCTCCCAGGCCGAGCAGACGCCCGGGGTCTACGGCACGCTGACCGGCGAAGAGGTCGCATCGCTGACGGATCCGTTCTTCCAGATCGCTTCGGTCCCGGGTGCGAACCTGAAGGACTACGCCCTGGCCGTCGGCAAGGTGCGCTACGTCGGCGAGGCGATCGTCGCCGTCGTCGCCGAGACACGCGAGCTGGCCCGCGACGCTTCGGAGCTGGTCGAGATCGAGTACGAGCCGATCGCGCCGATCACCGACGCGCGCTACGCGCGCGGCGACGATGCGCCGACGATTCACGAGGACGCCGGCGGCAACCTGATGTGGGAGGGCGTCTACGAGTGGGGCGACCTCGACGGTGCGTTCGCGGAGGCGGACAAGGTGGTGACGATCGACCAGCTGCACTTCCACCGCTTCAACTCGACACCGCTCGAGTGCGACGGCGCGCTCGTGGAGTACAACCGCGGAGTCGGGCAGTGGACGATCCACACGAACAACCAGTTCCCAGGCTTCGCTGCGATCATGATGGGGCCCGCGATGCACTGCGGGCTCGACAAGCTTCGCTTCGTCACGCAGGACATCGGCGGCGGCTTCGGCAACAAGATCACCACGCACCCTCAGCTCGTCGCCTGCTGCCTGCTCGCCCGCAAACTCGGTCGCGCCGTCCAGTGGACCGAGTGGCGCACCGACTTCCACATGTCGATGTCGCATGGCAACGAGCGCTGGTTCCTCGAGACCGAGGTGGCGGTCAAGAACGACGGCACGTTGCTCGGCTTCCGGACGAAGGCGCTCGACGATGCCGGTGCCTGGCTCCGTTACGAGCCGCTCGGCGGCGTCATCTGGGCCCAGGTGACGCCGGGCATGTACCGCTGGCGCAACATTCGAGTCGAGTTCACCCAGGTTGCGACCAACAAGGCGCCCGTGTCGCCGAACCGCGGCTACTCGCGCATGCAGCACCTCTGGTTCACCGAGCGCGTGATCGACATCGTCGCCCACGAGCTCGACCTCGACCCGGTCGAGGTGCGCAAGAAGAACTACATCCGAACCGAAGAGATGCCGTACGAGACGCCGAACGGGTGCGTCTACGACTCGGGCGACTACGCGCAGATGCTCGATATCGCGCTCGACCTGATCGACTACCCGAACATCGAGGCACGTCGCGCCGACGCGAAGTCGCGCGGCAAGCTGCTCGGCATCGGCATCGGCTCGACACTCGACTCCGGTACGAACAACTTCGGCCAGTCGCGCATGATCAACCCGGAGCTGCAGTTCTCGGGCAACAACGAGGTCGCGACCGTCAAGCTCGACATCTTCGGTGAGATCGTCGTCACGCTCGGCACGACGCCGCAGGGCCAGGGGCACGAGACGACGGCCGCGCAGGTCGTCGCGGACATCCTCAAGTGCTCCGTCGACGACGTGCACGTGCGCTCCGGCCACGACTCGTACTGGAACTCGCACGCGGGTTTCTCGGGGACCTACGCCTCGCAGTTCGCAGTGACCGGCCTGAGTGCGGTCAAAGGCGCGACCGAGATGCTCCGCGACGAGATCTTCAAGCTCGCGGGGGCCGTGTTCGGCGGCGTGCCGGCCGACGCGCTCGAGCTCGCCGACGGCGGCATCCGCATCAAGGAGAGCCCCGAGGCATTCCTGCCCTTCATGGCGTGCGGCGCGATCATCAACGCGAACAACGCCGGGCTCCCCGAGGATCTCGGCGTCACACTCAACTGCCGCTACGTCTACCGGCCGCCGTTCCAGGTGCCCGACGTCGAGAAGAAGTTCGGCAACCTGACGTTGACCTACGCGACACAGATCCATACGGCCGTGATCGAGATCGACCCCGAGACCGGCTACTACGACATCGTCGACTACGCCGCCGTCGACGACTGCGGCAAGCGCATCAATCCGCAGATCGTCGAAGGACAGGTGATGGGCGCGACCGCGCAGGCACTCGGCGCCGTCGTGCACGAACAGTTCGTCTACGACGAGGACGGCAACCTGCTGACGCCCAACTTCTACGACTACCACGTGCCGCACGCGCTCGACATGCCGCCGCTCCGCACCGGCTTCCTCGAGAGCCCGTCGCCGTTCACGCCGCTCGGCACGAAGGGGATGGGCGAAGGCGGCGGCGCCGGCATCCATGCGGTGTGCGCCGCGGTGCAGGATGCCCTGCGCGGCAACGGCGACGCGATCGTCTGGGACAGTGCCAACCCGTACCACCGGGTCTGGGAGATGCTCACGAACCCCTCCGAGGCCGGCGGCAGAGTCGCGGTCGTCGACGCATGAACGTCAACGGGGATCGCACGTTCGCGGCGCCGCGCGAGGCCGTGTGGAAGGTCCTGAACGACCCGGCGTCGATGGCGAAGACGATGCCCGGCGTCGAGGGCTTCGACATCCACGACGAGAACCGCTGGACGGCGAACGTCAAGATCCCGCTCGGGCTCGGCGGTCTGAAGATGAAGGTCGACATGGACAAGGTCGAGGAGCGCGCGCCCGAGTTCGCGAAGCTCCAGATCAAGGGTAAGGGCGTCGGCGCGATGATGAGCATGGAGTCGTCGTTCGAGCTCAGCGAGGTCGAGGGCGGCGGGACGGCGATGCACTGGAACGCCGACGTGAAGATCGCGGGGCCGGTCGGCTCGATGGGACAGCGCGTGCTGCAGCCGATCGTCAACCAGCAGGTCTCGAACGTGCTGACCGCGCTCGACCGCGAAGTCCAGGCAGCGGTCGCCGGCGGAGCCTGAGCCCGGATGGCCGTTCCCTTCCGCGTGGGCGTGATGCAGCTCACGATGGAGCCGCTCGACGAGATGCTGGCCTCCGCCCGCGTGATGGACGCGGCGGGTCTGGACACGATCTGGCTCGCCGAGGCGTACCCGTGGTGGCGCAAGCACGGCATGGAAGCGCGCTCGTCGACCGTCGTCTCGGCCCTGATGGCGCGCGAGACGACCCGGTTGACGATCGGCTGGGGAATCATCTCGCCGTTCACGCGCCATCCGGTGCAGGTTGCGATGGACGCGCGTGTCGTCCAGGAAGCCGCCGGCCCTGGGCGGTTCATCCTCGGCTACGGCACGTCGAAGATCTTCCTCAACAACGCGCAGATGCAGACGTCGAAGACGCTGGGACCGATGCGGGATGCGGTCTCGATCGTGCGCGGCGTGCTCGGCGGCGAGCGGTTCGAGTACTCCGGCGAGACGTGGAGCGCAGACGTGCCGGCGCTGCGGGCCGAGGCGCAGACACCGCGCGAGGTGCCGCCCGTGTACGTCGCTGCGACGGCCCCGAAGATGCAGGGGCTCGCGGGCGAGATCGGCGACGGCTGCCTGACACCGTCGATCACCACCCCGGCCTTCGTCCGCTACACACGCGGCAACGTCAAGTCCGACATCGACATCGGCTGCACGGTCGTCGCGTCGATCCACGCCACCGACCGCGACCGCGGCCGCGACGGCGCGCGCGAGATCGCCGGCATGTATCTGGCGAACAAGGTGCAGAACATCCAGGGGTCGGCCGACACGCTCCTCGACCTGGCCGGCCTCGAGCAAGACGAGATCCGCCCGGTCGCCGACGCGATGGAGCGGGGCGGCCGGTTGGCCGCGAAGGAGCAGGTGACCGACGCGATCCTCGACAAGTGCAAGCCGATCGCCGGAACTCCAGCCGACTGCATTGCTGCGATCGAGGAGTACAAGGACGCCGGCTGCACCCACGTGATGCTGGAGCTGTGGGGCGAGGATCGCCACGAGCAGATCCGCCTGTTCGGCGAGCAGGTCCTCCCGCACGTCCGGTCGTGATCGAGCGCATGCTCGCCACCGCCCGCTCCCGCATCACGCGCTGGACGCCTGCGGACGCGATCGCAGCGGACGTGCTGCTCGTCGATCTGCGCTCGAACGACGAGCGGTCGGACGTCGGGATCATCCCCGGCTCGGTGCACGTGCCGCGCTCGGTGCTCGAGTGGCGCTGCGATCAGGATTCGGGCTACGCGAACCCGCTGCTCGCCGGGCGACGGCTCGTGCTCGTCTGCGCGCACGGTGAATCGTCGAGTCTCGCGGCTGCGTCGCTCGTCGAGCTCGGCTTGCACGACGCCGGCGATCTCGAAGGGGGATTCGAAGCGTGGCGCGAGGCGGGCCTGCCGGTCGCAGCTGCGCCCGAGCCGCAGGGGACGCCGGGCATGGGCGGGCCGCAATGAACGTCGACCGCGAGCGGCTCGTCGAGACCGCGAGCGCGCTGATCGACGTCCACAGCTTCACGGGCGACGAGCAGCGCATGGCCGAGCAGATGGTGTCGCTGTACGAGGAGCTGGGGCTGCAGGTGCAGTGGCATCAGGTCGAGGACGGCCGCGCCAACGCCCTCGGCACGTGGCCGGGCAGCGGCGGCGGCAAGTGTCTGATGTTCAACGGCCACATGGACACGTCGTACTCCGGTCGGGAGCCCTGGCTCCGGGACGTACCCGGCTTCCAGCCGCAGGCCTTCCAGCGCGACGGACGGCTCTACGGGCTCGGCATCTCGAACATGAAGGGTGCGCTCGCCTGCTACGTCGAGGCCGTCCGCGCGCTCAAGGACGCGGGCATCCGGCTGCGCGGCGACATCCTGATCGCAGCCGTCTGCGGCGAGATCGAGAAGACGCAGTACGGCGTCGCGCAAGGCGCCGAGTACCGCGGCTACGCCGCAGGCTCGCGCTACCTCGTCTCGCACGGCGGCGTCGCCGACATGTGCCTGCTCGGCGAGCCGACCGAGGGCAAGGTGGTGCTCGGACATTTCGGCGCGCTCTGGCTGCGCATCCGTGCGCACGGCAACTTCATCCACACCGCCTTCAGCGAGGGGAAGCGCGACCAGAACGCGATCCTGCGCCTGTACGAGGTGACGGGCGCGGTGCTCGAGTGGATCCCGGGCTGGGAGAACGACGAGACGAACGGCTATCGCGGCGCGAACGCGATCGTCAACGTCGGCGCGGTCGAGGGGGGCTTCGGGTGGCGGGTCTCGCGAACACCGCATCACGCCGACCTGTTCCTGGACATCCGGGTCCCGCCGACCAAGTCGATGGCCGTCGCGCGCCGCGAGGTGCTCGACCTCGTCCGTGCGCTCGCGGACCGCTGGCCCGACTACGGGATCGAGGGTGAGATCTACGTCACCGCACCCGGTTCCGAGATCGACGAGGACCACGAGCTCGTGGCGGCGATCGACGCGTCGCACGAGGAGGTTTTCGGCGAGCGGCCGGGGCGCGACGTGACGCGTTGGTTCAGCGACGCCTCTGCGCTGACCCGTTACGGGATCCCGACCGTCAACTACGGAACGTCGACCGGGTTGATGGACGTCTCGCTGGGCGAGAACCTCGACATCGACGGGCTGGTGCGGATGGCGCAGACGTACGCGCTCGTCGCGCAGAAGGTGTGCGCGTGAAGCTGCTCACGTACGACGACGGCAAAGTCGGCCGCCTCGACGGTGAGGAGGTCGTGCGCCTCGACGTGCCGACGATGCGCGACTACTTCGAGCGCGGAGGCGCCGACGACACGCGGGAGCGCACGCCGCTCGACGCGGTCAAGCGGCGGGCGCCGATCGTGCCGAAGAAGTTCTTCCACACGGCAGGCAACTTCCGCGAGCACGAAGAGGAGTCGAAGAACGTCGACTGGTCGCATGCGATCGCCCCGTGGATCAACTTCTTCCAGAACGTCGACGCGATCGTCGGCCCGGACGAGCCCGTCATCTACCCCGAGCATCTGACCGAGGAGCTCGACTACGAGCTGGAGCTGGCAGTCGTCTTGAAGAAGGCCGGCAAGTGGTTCTCGCCCGAGGAGGCGGCGGACTACATCGGCGGCTACGTGATCTTCAACGACATCACCGCCCGCGACATCCAACGGGGAGAGATGCGGTCGGGCGTCTTCAGCTTCTGCAAGGCGATCGACACGTTCTGCCCGCTCGGGCCGTGGATCGTCACGCCCGACGAGATCCCGGACCCGCAGAACCTCGCGATGGAGCTGCGGGTCAACGACGAGGTGCGCCAGGAGTCGCATTCGAGTCGCATGAGCGTGACGATTCCCGAGATCCTCTCCAACTTCTCCGCGCTCGGCTACTCGGCGGGCGATGTGCTGTCGACCGGCACGGTCGCCGGGGTGGCGGGTTTCAAGTCGAAGGAGGAGCGCGCGCGCCTCTACCTCTCACCCGGCGACGTGATCGAAGCGGAGATCGAGCGGATCGGCGTGCTGCGCACTCCCGTGGTCTCGTGGCGGGAGGGACACGGCACACCTCCGCCGCCGCGGGTGCGCCCGTGGGGCGACGACGTTTGACCTGGTCCCGCGACGACAGCAAGCTCGATCGCGTTCGTGCGTCGATGGCCGAGCACGAGCTCGACGCGCTCGTCGTGCGCGCGCCCGACAACGTGCTCTACCTGACGAACTTCTGGGGGATGAAGGGCTACGACGCGTGTGTCTTCCCGCGCGACGGCGAGCCGGTTCTGCTCTGCCTCGAGGCGTCGGCGGACGATGCCGCGCGGTCTGCCTGGACGACCGACGTTCGCTTTATCCAGGGCTACGCCGAGGACGATCCTCGCCCCGTGCCGGCGCGCACGCTCGACGCCGCGCTCGCCGCCGCGAAGGACTACGGCCGTGTAGGGCTCGAGCTGTCGCTCGGGACGCAGGCATCGGACCGGATGGTCGGCGAGCCGACGACCTTCACCAAGGGGTGGTTCGATGCCTGGCCCGGCGCGCAGGATGCGGCGCCCGTGCTGAACACCGCGCGTGCCATCAAGACGCCGCAGGAGGTCGAGCGATTGAGGCTCGCGAACGAGATCTGCGCAGCTGCCATGGAGCATGTGCGCGGTGAGCTCCGCCCCGGGATGAAGGAGAGCCAGGCGGCGGCGATCTGGCAGGGCTTCGTGCACGGCGAGGGCACGGGCTGGCAGGGCAAGGTGGACCTGGCGCTCGGCTTCTCGCTCGTCTGGTCGGGGCCGGGGATCAGGACGTTCACGGCCACCGGCGACCGTCCCGTGGCGGCCGACGAGCCGACGCTCTTCGAGATCTGGGTCTGCGCCGACGGCTACTGGGCCGACCACACGAAGCTGCTCTGCCCCGGTGAGTTGCGGGCCGAGTACCGCGAGCTCGAAGCCGGACTGCTCGGTGTGTACGAGCAGGCGGTCGCACACTGCCGGCCGGGGGTAGGCTTCGCCGACCTTGACCGGTTGGTCCGCGAGGGGATCGCGGCGATCGGCTATCCCGGCCAGCCGACCCACCCGATCTGCCACGGCGTGGGCGCGCGGGCGCACGAGCCGCCGTACGCACATCAGGCGGGAGGGGGTGAGCTCGCCGAGGGCATGGTGCTCGCGATCGAGCCGGGCTGCTACTGGGACGGTGGCGGCGGGCTGCGCGTCGAGGACAACTTCCTGATCACCGGTGAGGGCGCCGAGAAGCTCTCGCCCTTCCCGGACGGAGTGGTTCAGTGTCAGACGGCGTAGGCTCGACGGAGCCGCATAAGAGCGAAGGTGCCGGCTTCGCTGGTGCCGGAGCGGACAGACAGTTGATCTGGACGGGCTCGCTCAACGACGCGTACGCGATCGGCGGGCAGGTCGGCCTGTACGACACGACATTGCGCGACGGCGAGCAGACCGTCGGCGTCGTGCTCGACCCGGAGCAGAAGCTCGAGATCGCGCGACTGCTCGACGAGCTCGGTGTCGACCGGATCGAGGCCGGCTTCCCGCGCGTGTCGGACGACGACTGGCGCGCGGTGGAGCTGATCGCCGCGGCCGGCCTGCACGCCGAGATCTGGGGCTTCTCGCGTGCGGTGCCCGCCGACCTGGAGGCGCTGGTGGAGCTGGGCGTGCGGTTCTCGGTGATCGAGTCGCCGATCTCCGACCTGAAGCTCGACGCGATCGGCGTCTCGCGCGAGAAGATGCTCGACCGCATCACGAGCGCGATGCGCTTCGCCGACGAGCACGGCATCCACGCCGCGTTCTTCGGCGTCGACTCCTCGCGCGCCGAGCGCGACTTCTACAAGCGCGTCTACTCCGAGGCCGTCGAGGCGGGCGCGAAAGAAGTCGTGGTCGTCGACACGCTCGGGATCGCGTCGCCAGAGGCGGTCGAGGAACTGGTCGGCGTCACCGTCGACCTCGTCGACGTCCCCGTGCACTTCCACGGGCACAACGACTTCGGCGTCGCGACGGCAAGCGCCGTCGCAGCCGTGCGGGCAGGCGCGAGCTGGGTGCACGGCACGATCAACGGCATGGGCGAGCGGGCCGGAAACGCGAACCTGGGTGAGGTCGCCCTGACGCTCCGGGCGCTCTACGGCGTCGACTCGAACCTGCGACTCGAGCGGATCCGCGACGTCGCAGCGCGCGTACGTGCGCTGTCGGGCTACGAACTCGAGCCGTGGAAGCCGGTCACCGGCGAGACGCTGTACCGGCGGGAAAGCGGCGCGGTTGCCTCGCAGTTCCACGATCCGCCCTCGATCGAGCCGTACTCGTCGGAGCTCGTCGCGACGCAGCGATCGATCGTACTCGGCAAGAAGAGCGGTCTCGACTCGATCCGGATCAAGGCCGACGAGCTCGGCCTCGACGTCCCGGAGGAGCGCCGCGCCGAGGTTCTCGCTGCGGTGAAGAAGCTCGGGATGGAGAAGCGGGGGCTCGTGACCGACGACGAGTTCCGGGCGCTCATTGGCTGACCGCTCGTTCGACGTCGTCGTCGTCGGCTCCGGGATCAATGGGCTCGCCTGCGGCGCGCTGCTCGCGAAAGCGGGCTGGAGCGTCTGCGTGCTCGAGCGAAACGACTGGTTCGGCGGCGCGATCAAGACGGCCGAGATCACGGAGCCGGGCTTCATCCACGACGTCTTCAGCGCTTGGCATCCACTCTGGGTCGGCGGCGCTGCCCACGCCGAGCTCGGTGACGATCTGGCACGGCACGGACTCGAGTACCTGAACACCGAGTTGCCGACCGCCACGCTCTTCCCCGACGGCGCCGGCGCGTTTCTACAGCGCACCGCCGAGGCGAACGCCGCAGAGCTCGATCGCCACCATCCAGGCGACGGCGCGGCGTGGCACGCGCTGCTCGCAGACTTCTTCCCGCACGCGGACCTGGCGTTCGGGGTTCTCGGCACGGAGCTGTGGTCGCGTCACGGTGCTGCGCTCGGCCTGAAGGCCTTTCGCAGGTTCGGCCTGCGCGGCTCGGTCGACTTCGCGGGCCGGTTGCTCGTTTCTGCGCGCGACTGGCTCGAGACGGCGTTCGTCTCTGAGCAGGCGCACGGCTTGCTGGCGCCGTGGGTGCTGCACACGGGACTCGGCCCCGACGCGGCGGCCTCCGGGTACATGGCGCAGGTGATCGCGGTCGCCGTGCAGGAAGGCGGCATGCCGATCCCGCGCGGCGGCGGTGCGCGGCTCGCCGACGCGCTGGTCGCCTTCATCGCCGAGCAGGGCGGCACCTGTGAGACGGCGGTCGACGTCGAGCGGGTGTTCCGCGGTGGGGTACGGACGGCTGACGGCGAGACGATCAGAGCGGGGCGTGCGGTCGTGTGCAACGTGACGCCGACTCAGCTGTACGGCTCGCTGCTCGACGGGATGGAGGCGCCGCCGTTTCGCTACGGCCGCTCGGAGATGCAGATCCACTACGCGCTCTCCGGGCCGCCGCGGTGGGAAGGCGACCCGCGCCTCGGCGAGACGGCGATCGTGCACGTCACGCCCGGCCTCGACGGCGTCTCGAGGGCGGTCAACGAGGCGGACCGGGGGTTGCTCCCGGCCGAGGCGACGGTCGTCGTCGGTCAGCCGCTGACGATGGACATCTCGCGTGCCCCGGACGGGAAGGGCCTGCTCTGGATCCAGCTGCAGGAGCTGCCGTGGCGGATCAAGGGCGATGCCGCCGGCGAGCTCGACGTCGGTGACGGCACGTGGACGGAGGCGCTGCGGGAGCGCTACGCGGATCGGATCCAGGCGCGTCTCGCCGGTCAGATCCCGAATCTCGAGTCGTCGATCCTGGCGCGAACGGTGCTCTCCCCGGCCGATCTGCAGGCGGCGAACGTCAACCTGGTCCACGGCGACCCGTACGGCGGCTCGCTGGCGCTCGACCAGAACTTTCTCTGGCGTGCGCCGCACCGCACGCCCGTGCCCGGCGTCTGGCACGTCGGCGCCTCGACCCACCCGGGGCCGGGCCTCGGCGGCGGCAGCGGCACCCTCGTCGCGCAGCAGCTGCTCGAGCCGCCGCTCCACAAACGCCTCGCCGCGAGACTCCGGCCCTAGGCAGAGGGCTCTGCGAGCCGGTTAGGGCCGCGTCCGGGGCGGACACTCGTGAACCTCGTTCGAACGAGGTTCACGAGTTCGGATCGCCCGCAGCTCGACGATTCGAGGGTGTGCTTAGGAGCGCCCGCGGGCTGGCCGGAGAGCCCTGCCCGGTCCGGACACTCGCGAACCACGTTCGAACCACGTTCGAACGAGGATCGCGAGCCTCAGCGCGCGAAGATGCCGGTGCCGCCCAGCTCGGTCTCGAAGAAGAGGCTCGCGAGCTCGAGGTGCTCGTAGAGCGCCTGAGTCGCCGCGGGCGGGTCGAGCGCGCTGCAGGCGGCGAGGAGCCGCTCGTCCAGGTCGCGATGGCGTTCTTGCAGGTCGCCGGCGGGGGAGAAGAGCGCGGGCCGGAACCGCTCCGAGCGGTCCCAGGCGGGGCGGATCAGGCCGACCAGCCAGGGTGACTGGGAGGCCTCGTAGAGCGTGAAGTGGAAGTCGGTGTGCGCACGCATCGTGCTCCGGATGTCGCCGGCGCCCCGCAGCTGGTCGAGCGCATCGAGGTGACCGCGCGCCGTCTTTGCCTCGGCGCTCGTCAGCCGCTCCGCCGCGCGGCGCACCGCGAGCGACTCGAGCGCCAGCCGCACCTCGAACAGATCACGCAGCTCGTCGGGATCGAAATCGAGCACCCGCGCGCCCTGGTGCGGCACGTGTTTCGCCAGTCCGAGCGCCTCCAGCTGCCGCACCGCCTCGCGGATCGGCGAAATGCTCATGCCGAGCGACCGCGCCAGCTCGTCCAGCCGCAGCGGCGTCCCGGCCGGCAGCTCGCCGAGGATGATCCCCTCACGCAGCTGCTCGAGCGCGTATTCGGCCATCGTCCGGTGGCGCATCCGGCCTTCCGTCGCAGGTGCCATCCACGGAACGTCCCACAACCCTTGATCAGATGTCAAACGTCGTGAGAGGATCGACCAATGCGGCCGCGCCCTGACGATCCGGTGGAGAGGGTTCACGCGTACTGCAGGCGCGGTTGCATAGCTTTGCTAGCCCCCCTACACCGACCAGAAGAGGAGTGAAGATGAGGAGATTGAGTTCCCGCATGGGACTCATGGCCGCCGCGCTTGCGGTGGCGGTCGTCGCGGTTGCGGCGACGGCGGCGGCGCGTTCGACGTCATCGACGGCCGGGACGATCACGATCGGCTGGGCGTTCGACAGCAAGGGCGCGATGGCGCCGTTCGACAATCCTGCTCTCGCGGCTGCTCAGCTGCGTGTCAAGCAGCTGAACGCGAGCGGCGGTGTGGCCGGCAAGAAGCTGCAGATCAAGACCTGCGACACGCAGGGCAACAAGGTGGCGATCGCGAAGGCGTGCGCGCTGAAGCTCCTCGGTGGCGGGGCAAACGTCATCTTCACCACCTGCGACGTCGACCTGGCGGCGCCCGTGGTGCAGGAGGCGATCAACCGTGGTGTGCTCGCAGTGGCACCGTGCATCGGCACCGACCAGATGGGGCCGAAGCGCTTCGGCCCGAAGGGCCGGCTGGCGTTCAGCTTCGGCAACGTCGCGCAGGACGAAGGCTCGGCGATGGCGCAGTACGCGTGGGGCAAGGGGTGGCGCACTGCTGCTCTCGCCACCGACGGCGTGATCGTCTACTTCAAGGACGTCGTCAAGGCGTTCAAGGCTCGCTGGGTGCAGCTCGGCGGCAAGGTCGTGGACGAGGAGACGTATCACTCGCTCGGGGGCAACGACGTGCAGAACACGATCAGCCGCCTGAACGCGCAGAAGGCCGATGTGATCGTGACGTCGACCGCAGGTGCTTTCGGCGCTCTCTCGACGCTGATCTCCGGTCTGCGAAGCCTCAGCAACGACACGCCGGTGCTCAACTCGTGGGCCGGTGACGGCACCTACTGGCTGCCGAAGAGCCCGCAGGTGACGAACTACTGGTTCGTCACGTTCGCGTCGGTGTTCGGGGACGACCCGAGCGCGGCCGTGAACAAGCTGGCGAAGCAGGTGCACGCTGGTACCGGCGGGTTCGTGACCGGTGCAGCCGCCATCGATGGCGTCGCAACCGCGATCCGTCGGGCCGGCGGCTCCACGACCGGTGTCGTGCTCGCAGCGAAGATGGAGAAGTTCAAGAAGGTGCCGACGATCTCCGGCTTGGTCAGCTTCTCACCGTCGCTGCACACGGTCTTCGGTCGGCAGTACCGCGTGATCAAGATCCAGGACAACAAGGCGAAGCTCGTCGGGACGGTCGCCGCCAAGGTCGTTCCGAAGATCTAGGAACGCGGTTGGCTGAATCGCAAGCCGACCGCACGCACGAGGGGAGGCCCGGAGCGTCACTCCGGGCCTCCGCCGTGTCACGGTCGTATGACGGGGTCCGGGCGCTCGGCGGCGTGACCCTCTCCGTCGAACGCGGTGAGATCGTCGGTCTGATCGGGCCGAACGGCGCCGGCAAGTCGACGCTCGTGAACGTCCTGTCCGGGTTCGACCAGCCGGACGGCGGCTCCGTCCTGCTCGAGGGCCGCGACGTCACCGGCTGGGCGCCGCACCGCCGTGGCCGCGCCGGCCTGGTGCGCACGTTCCAGCACAGCCACGCGTTTCGCGAACTGTCGGTGCGGGAGAACGTCGAGGTGTCGGCGCTCGGCGTCGGTGCGTCGCCGCACGTCGCGAAGCAGCGCGCCGACGCGCTGCTCGAGCGGCTCGGGCTCGACCGCTACTCGACGGCGCCGGCCCGCACGCTTGCGCACGGCGACGAGCGGAGGCTCGGTGTCGCACGGGCCCTTGCGACCGAACCGCGGTTCGTGTTGCTCGACGAGCCGGCCGCAGGGCTGCCCGAGGCAGAGGTGCCGGAGTTCGCCGCGCTCGTGCGTTCGGTCGCCGGCGAGCATGACGCCGGCGTGCTCCTGATCGACCACAACATGGCGCTGATCATGGGCGTGTGCGACCGCATCCACGTGCTCGACCAGGGCGTCACGCTCGCGGAGGGGGCGCCGGCGGAGATTCGCGCAAACCTCGACGTGACGGCCGCGTATCTCGGAGAGTCGGCGGTGGCCGAGTGAGCCAGACGCTCACGATCGAGGGCCTGGAGGTGCGCTACGGCGGCGTGCAGGCGGTCCGCGGCCTGTCATTCGAGGTGGCGCCGGGTGAGATCGTCGGGCTGATCGGGGCGAACGGCGCCGGCAAGTCGTCGACGCTGCACGCGATCATGGGCGCGGCTCCCGTCACCGGCGGCGACGTGAGACTCGGCGGCCGGTCGCTGCGCGGCCGGCGCAGCGAGGACGTCGCACGGAGTGGCATTGCGCTCGTACCCGAGGGTCGCCGGATCTTCGCCGAGCTGACGGTCGAGGAGAACCTGCGCCTCGGCTTCGCCGCGCGCCGCTCACGCGCGCATGCAGGCGAGACGCTGGCCAACGTCTACGAGCTGTTCCCGATCGTCCAGGAGTTTCGCAAGCGTCAGGCAGGCGCGCTCTCCGGCGGCCAGCAGCAACAGCTCGCGATCGCCCGGGCACTCGTGGCCGAGCCCGACGTGCTGCTGCTCGACGAGCCGTCGCTCGGGCTGTCGCCGAATATGGTCGACGTCGTCTTCGGCGCGCTCGCGGCGATTCGCGACCGCGGTCTCGCGGTGCTCCTCGTCGAGCAGCGTGCGCAGCGCACCGTCGCGCTCGCAGACCGCAGTCACGTCCTCTCGAACGGCGAGCTGCGGCTGACGCTCGAGCCGAAAGACGCCAACGACACCGAGACGATGGTCGCGGCCTACTTCGCATGACGCTTGCACCGGCGACAACCACGATGCACAACGGGCCCGACCGCGCTCGTCGGCGCCCGGCCGCGTCCTCGGTCGCGGCAATAGCTCTGCTATTCCCGCTCCCTGCGTCCTTGCGGGGCACTCGACCATCGCGCCCGGGAAGCGCGTCATCACCGTGGTAGTCGCCGTCCTCAACATCAGCTGGCAGACGCTTGCCGACGCGACGGCGCTCGGTGCGGTCTACGCGCTGATGGCAGTCGGGATCGGGCTCGTGTTCGGAGTACTGCGGCTCGTCAACTTCGCGTACGGCCAGTTGATCATGTCCGGCGCATTCGCGCTGGCTCTTGCCTCGGAGTGGGGGTGGCCGGTGTGGGCCGGGATCCTCCTTTGCTTCGCGGTCGTTCTCGCGCTTTCGGTCGGAATGGACTACCTCGTCTTCCGCCCGCTGCGGGGGCAGGCGCCGGCCGTGATGCTCGTCGCCACCTTCGCGGTCGCCTTCCTGCTGCAGAGCATCGCCCTGCTCTGGTTCGGGCCGCTCGGGAAGATCGCGTCGTCGCTGGCGTACCTGAACCGGCCGGTGACGATCTCGGGCGTCGAGATCCGCAAGATCACGATCGTCGCGCTCGTCGTCGCAGCGATGTGCCTGTTCGCACTCTGGCTGCTCCTCGAGCGCACGACGATTGGGCTGCAGATGCGCGCCTCGTCGATGGACTTCCAGACCGCGCGCCTGCTCGGGGTGCGCGCGAACCGCGTGATCGGGGTCGCCGTGCTCATCTCGGGCGCGCTTGCGGCCGTCGTCGCCGTCATGTTGACGGTGCAAAACCCGCTCGTCACGCCTGACTTCGCGCTGCGGGACACGATCATCGTCCTCGCGGGGGTCGTGCTCGGTGGCATGAACCGGCCGATCTCTGCGACGTTGGGCGGTTTCTCGATCGGCTTTGCGAGCGGCTTGCTCGGCGGAGCGCTGCCGACCGAGAAGAGCCAGTACCTCCCGACATTCCTGTTCGTCGCCGTGATCGTGATCCTCCTGGTGCGTCCCGGTGGTCTCTTCGGGCGTTCGCAAATGGCCGAGCGCCTATGAGGATGATGAGCTCGCTGCAGGTGTTGCTCGCCCCCGTCGTTCTCGTCGTGGCGGCAGCGCTGCTCGGCGCCGCCGTCTCGGCGTCGACGCAGACGTACTTCATCGACACGCTGGTGAAGGTCTCGATCGTCGTCGCCCTCTACGTGTTCATCGGCAACTCCGGCGTGTTGTCGTTCGGCCACGTCAGCTTCGTCGCACTCGGGGCCTGGACCGCCGGCGTGCTGACGGTGCCCGCCGGCGAGAAGCCCGCGATCATGCCGAACCTCGCCCATTGGCTCGCGCAGCGCACGACGGGAAACCTGACCTCGCTGCTCCTCGCCGCGCTCGTCGGCGGGGCAGCCGCGTTTATCGTCGGTATTCCCCTGATGCGACTCTCCGGGCTCGCCGCGGGAATCGCGACGTTCGCAGTGCTCGAGATCACGCATAACGTGCTCCGCTACTACGAGAGGATCGGCCCCGGCCTGAACACGTTCTCGTCCGTGCCCGAGACGACCGGCCTGCGCCAGGCTGCGATCGGAGCCGTGGTCGTGATCGTCTTGGCATTCGTCTACGCGCGCAGCCGCTTCGGACGCTTGCTGCGCGCGACGCGCGAGGACGCGGCCGCGGCACGGGCGGTCGGCACATCGGTGTACAGCCAGCGGCTGATCGCCTTCACGATCTCCGGCCTGCTCGCGGGCCTGGCGGGCGGCCTGTACGTCCACCTCCTGCCGCTCAACACCGAGGCGCTGTATCTCGACCTGACGTTCATCACGCTTGCGATGCTCGTCGTGGGGGGTACGACCAGTCTGTTCGGCGCGGTGGTGGGTGCGCTCGCCGTGAGCGCGCTCGATTCCTTCCTCGCGGTCGCGGAGAACGGCACCTCGCTGTTCGGCATCCAGATCGACCTGCCCGCCGGCACCCGTGTGATCGTGGTCGGAGTGCTGATGGCGGTCGTTCTCATCCTTCGTCCCTCCGGCCTCACCGGCGGGCGCGAGTTCGACCTGAGACGGTGGCGGTGGCGCGCATGACGCGCGTCTGTGTCGCAGGCGCGGGTGCAATCGGCAGTCTTCTCGCCGCCCACCTGGCGCGTGTCGCAGACGTGTCGGCGCTCGTTCGCCGGCCCGCGCAGGCCGAGGCTTTGCGGGAGCGCGGCGTGCGGATCAGCGGCCGTGCCGACTTCACCTCGCGCCTCGCGGCCGCAACGTCGCCCGGCGAGCTCGCCGAGCCGGAGCTCGTGATCCTCGCGTGCAAGGGAACCGACCTCGACACCGTCGCCGCGGGGCTCAGCGGTCATTGGCCTCAGGCGACGTTGATGACCGTGCAGAACGGCATCGGCGCCGACGAGGTGGTCGCGCGCCACGGCGACTGGAAGCTCCTGACCGCAGTCACGTTCATGAGCGGGACGCGCCACGACGACACGCACGTGGAGTACGTGCTCGACACGGCGACGTGGGTCGGACCCGCGCGTGGCACGACGCCCGACGATGCCCGCGAGGTAGCCGCGCTGATCGTCGCGTCGGGGCTCGAGGCCGAGGCGTTCGACGATCTGCGGCCGGCTCAATGGTCGAAGCTGATCTTCAACGCCACCGTCAACACGGTGGCGGCGCTGACCGGCCTGCCGCACGATTCGCACTTCGCCGCTGTCGGCGGCGAGAGCGGCCTGGGCCACCTCGTGCGTGATCTGATGGACGAAGGCAAGGCCGTCGCCGCGGCGGCGGGCATACCCCTACGAGAGGACCCCTGGGAGATGAACGTACTCGCGACGAAGCGAGGCAGCGCGCACTACCCGTCGATGCTCGAGGACGTCGACGCGCACCGCCCGACCGAGATCGACATGATCACGGGATCGCTCGTGCGCGAGGCCGACCGCCTCGGCGTTCCGGTCCCGCTGCACAAGGCGATGCTGCGGCTGATCAAGGCGAAAGAGGAGTCCTGGCAATGAGGGTCTGCATCGTCGGCTGCGGGGCGGTCGGGTCGCTGTTCGCGGCGAACCTCGCGACGCTCGCCGATGTCGAGGTCTGGGCCTACGACCTGGCGCAGGAGCACGTCGACGCGATCAATCGCGACGGACTGCGGCTGACCGGCGCGGGGGAGGTGACCTCGCGGCCGCACGCCACGAGTGACGCGTCCGAGCTGCCGGCATGCGACTTCGGCATCGTCGCCACGAAGGCGATGCACACCGCGCCTGCGATCGCCGCGGCCGCCCACGCCTTCGCCGGCGGGTGCGTCGCGACCGTGCAGAACGGGATCGGCAACGAGGAGGTGCTCGCCGAGCACGTCGAGCGCGTGATTCGCGGCACGACCTTCCCGGCGGGGAAGATCACGGCTCCCGGTGTGGTGCAGTGGGATGTGAAAGGTGACACCACCTTTGGCCCGTTCGAGCCGAAGCCCGCTCCGCTCGAAGAGGTGCAGCAACTCGCGGACGCCTGCACGCGCGGCGGCATGCCCGCCGAGGCCGTTGCCGACGCGCGCGGCCCGCAGTGGCGCAAGGTGATCTTCAACGCGGCCACGAATCCGCTCGGCGCGCTCACGGGGCTCACGCACGGACGCGTCTGCGAGCAACCTGCGCTGCGCCGGCTCGTCACGCAGCTCGTCGACGAAGGGAAGGCCGTCGCTGCCGCGCAGGGAATCGTGCTCGACGCCGACCCGGAAGAACTGATCGACTACGCGGCGCGTCCCGACGTCGCGTACGGGCACAAGGCGTCGATGTTGCAGGACGTCGAGGCACGGCGGCAGACCGAAGTCGACTATCTGAACGGCGGCATCGCCGAGTTCGGGCGGTCACTCGGCGTGCCGACACCGACACACGAATCGATCTGGGCATTGGTGAAAGGAGTTGAGGCGGCGTGGCAACAGTGATCCCGTCCGCAGAGATCGACCGGCGCTACCGCCGGATCCGCGAGGCGATGGCCCGCGACTCGCTCGACGCGGTGATCGTCGCGGGCAACGAGTACAGCGGGTTCGAAGGCGCCGTCACCTACATGTCGGGCTTCGTGATCGTGCACCGCTACGCATACGTCCTGCTACCGCTCGAAGGCGATCCGTCGATCGTTTTCCCGCGGGAGGCGACGTACGTCGGCGAGCACGGCACGACGTGGATCGACGAGCAGGTGTTCGTCGACAAACCCGGAGAGTGGCTCGCCGATCAAGTTCGCGGCCGCCGTGTCGGCGTGTACGGGCTCGACTACGTGCTGACGGTGCGCGACTACCGCGCACTGGACGGGGCGGCCGAGATCGTTCCCTGGGATGTCGAGTTCGACCACGCGCGTGCCGTCAAGAGCGAGCTCGAGCTGGCGTCCGTCCGCGACTCCATTCGCATCAACACCGAAGGCTTCTGGATCTTCCTCGAGCAGTTCGCGCCGGGGAAGACCGAGCGCGAGATCCTGTCGCACTGCGAGCAGTACTTCGTCAGCGAAGGCTGCGGTCGATTGACGATGGACATGGTGCTCGTCGGCTCGAACGGCGCGGCGCTGCCCGAGTTCAAGATCGCGGGTGACTACGCGATCAAGGCGAGCGACATGGTGTTGCCGTCGCTCGAGATCGCCGGGGCGGGCGGACACTGGGTCGAGGTCTCGCGTGCGATTTGCGCCGAGCAGCCGAGCAAGGAGACCGCGCAGATGCTGGACGCCTACGAGGAGTACTACGACGCGGCACGGGGGGCGCTCAAGGACGGCGCCACCGCGCACGACGTGCACCGCGCCGTTTCGACAGGGTTCGTCGACCGTGGCTTCGTGCTCGGCCACGTCACCGGGCACTCGATCGGCATGACGATGATCGAGTTCCCGAAGATCGGCGAGGGCGACGAGACCGAGCTGCGCGAGAACATGATCTTCTCGATGCATCCCCACGCGATCTCGCAGGACGGGCAAACCTGTCTCTACATGCAGGACACGTGGCTCGTCACGGCCGGCGGCGGCGTGCCGCTCGCCGACCTGCCGATGAAGATCTTCGACGGAACGGAGGGACGTCCATGAGACGTAGGCTCGACGGAGTCGACCAAAGAGCGAAGGTGCCGGCTTTGCCGGCGCTGGAGCGGAAATGAACGAGTTGGCAAAGCCCGTCCTCCCCGGCGATGCCGGGTCGGACTACGAGCGTTACCTCCGGACCGATGAGCTGCTGGCGCTGCAGAAGACGGCCGACGAGTGGGTGCACCGCGACGAGTTGCTCTTCCAATCGGTGCACCAGACCTCGGAGATCTGGCTGAAGCTTGCGTGGAACGAGGTCGAGGAGTCGGGCCGCCTGATCCGTGCAGGCGACATTCCTGCGGCGAACCGGCTGCTGCGTCGGGCGAACGACTGCATGAAGATCGTCACCACCGCGCTCGACATGCTCGAGCACATGTCGCCGTGGGAGTACACGGAGGTGCGGAAGGTGCTCGGGCACGGCAGCGGCTTCGACTCGCCGGGTTTCCGCGAGATCCGGCGCGTCACGAAGCCGGTCGGCGAGGCGTTCCACACGGCGCACGAGGCCGCCGGTCTCTCGCTCGTCGAGGTGTACACACACGGTCGTGAGTTCGAGGATCTCTACACGCTCGCCGAGCTCTTGATCGAGTTCGACGAGCGCGTGATCGTTTGGCGCGTCCGCCACTTCAAGGTTGTGCAGCGCGTGATCGGTGGCGACGTGATCGGCACGCAGGGCACGCCGGTCGAGGTGATGGGCCGACTCATCCACCACTCGTTCTTCCCCGAGCTCTGGGACGTGCGGAATGACCTGACGCGGATGAACCTGCCCGAATGAGCGGCGTAGGCTCGACGGAGCCGATAAGGAGCGGAGGCACCGGCTCCGCCGGCGCCGGAGCGGGCAAATTGGAAGGGATTGCGCTCGGTTGCGGCAACTTCGGCGGCGTCGGCTCGGCGCCGGCGTTCTTCGGCCAGGGGATCGCCGAGGACGAGGCGTTCGCGATCATGGACCGCGCCTGGGAGAACGGCATCCACTGGTTCGACACCGGCGATGCGTACGGCGGGGGCACGAGCGAGCGCTGGATCGGAGCCTGGCGCTCGGATCGCCGGCCCGAGGGGCTGCAGCTGACGACGAAGGTCTTCCACTCGACCACCGGCACACCCGGTGACACGGGGCTCGCGCCCGACCGCATCCGACGGCAGCTCGAAGGCAGCCTCGAGCGGCTCGGCGTGGACCGGGTCGACCTCTACCTCGCGCACGAGCCCGACGAGGCTGTGCCGCTCGGCGACACGATCGCTGCCTTCGAGGGGGCGCGGGAGGAGGGGCTGATCGGCGCGTGGGGTCTGTCGAACTACGACGACGAGGGCGTCTCGGAGGCGCTTCGTCACGGCACTCCGTCGCTGCTCCAGAACCCGTACTCGCTGCTCGAGCGCGGGGACGAGCAGCTTGTCCTGCCGCTCTGCGTCGTCAACGAGATCGCGTACATGCCCTTCGGGCCGCTGTCCGGGGGCTGGTTGACGGGCAAGTACCGCCGCGGTGAGCCGTTCCCGGAAGGCTCGCGCATGACGCAGCGGCCCGGCCCCTACGAGCGGTTCGTCTCCGACGCCGTCTTCGACGGGCTCGACCTGCTGCGCGAGGAGGCGGACTCGCTGGGCTCCGACATGGCGACACTGGCCTTCGCATGGGTGCTCGCGAGTCCCGGTGTCGCCGGGGCCGTGTGCGGCCCGAACCGTGCCGAGCACCTGAGCCCGGTGCTCGCGGCGCGTGACGTTGTTCTTTCAGCTGACGACCGAGACCGGATTGGGAGGTTCTTCGAGGCATGAGCGTTCGCGTGATCGATGAACAGGACGTACGGCGGCTGCTGCCGATGGACGAGTGCATCGAGGTGATGGCCGGCGCGCTCACGGCGCTGGCCCGCGGCGAGGTGCACAATCCGTTGCGCTTCGTCGTCCGGCCCCCTGGCGAGTCGAGCCTGCTCGGGCTGATGCCTGCGCACCGAGGCGGGCACGCGCCTCTCTGGGCGTTGAAGTCGATCGCCATCTTCCCCTCGAACGCCGAACGCGGGCTCGATCTGCACCAGGGCTTCGTGGCGTTGTTCGACGGCGAGACCGGCGAGACGCGGGCGATCATGAACGCCGGGGGCATCACCGCCGTTCGCACCGCTGCGGTCTCGGGTGTTGCGACCAGACTGCTCGCGCGCGAGCCCGGCGGCACGCTGGCGATCCTGGGCGCGGGCATCCAGGCGAAGTCGCACCTCGAGGCGATGCGCGCGGTCCGTGACTTCGACCGCGTCGTCGCCTGGAGCCGGACCTCCGGGCGTGTGGCGGCGGAGCTGGACGGTGTTGAGGAGACGACTACGGCCGAGGAGGCTGTTCGTGCCGCCGACATTCTCGTGACGGCGACGTCGGCGGCCGAGCCGATCGTGCAGCGCGACTGGCTGCGCCCCGGTGTGCACATCAACGGCGTCGGCTCGAGCATTCCGACGACGCGCGAGCTCGACACGGCCACGATGCGCGACGCGTCGCTGTTCGTCGACCGGCGCGAGTCGACGGTCAACGAGGCAGGCGACTTTCTGATCCCGCAGAGCGAGGGGGCTTTCGGACCGCAGCAGATCCGCGCCGAGATCGGCGAGCTGCTGATCGGCGCCGCCCCCGGCCGGCAGTCGGACGACGAGCTAACCGTGTTCAAGTCGCTCGGCCTGGCCGTCGAGGATCTCGCCGCCGCGGAGCACGTGCTCGCGCGGGCGGAGGCAGAAGGCGTCGGCACGATGGTCTCGCTGTGATCCCGGTCGCCGAGATTCGCCGCGCACGGGAGGTGCTCGAGGGAACGGCGATCCGCACGCCGCTCGTTCGGCTCGACGTCGACTCCGACGCCGAGATCTGGCTCAAGCTCGAGGTCCTGCAACCCGTCCGGTCGTTCAAGATCCGCGGCGCCGGCAACGCGATCCTGCAGGCGACGGACGCGGAGCTGGCCGGCGGCGTGCTCACGGCGAGCGCGGGCAACATGGCGCAGGGCGTTGCGTACGCGGCCCGCCTGCGCGGCGTGCCGGCGGTGATCGTCGTCCCCGAACACGCGCCGCAGACGAAGATCGATTCGATCGAGCGCTACGGCGGGCGTGTGATCAGGGTGCCGTACGAGGAGTGGTGGCAGGTGCTCGTGACCGGGCGCTACGAGGGTCCCGACGGCGTAGGCTCGACGGAGCCGTCCAGGAGCGAAGGTGCAGGCTTGGCCGGCGCCGGAGCTGAGGCCGGCCTGTTCGTGCATCCGGTCGACAACGACCGCGTGATGGCGGGCAACGGGACGATCGGGCTCGAGTTGCTCGAGCAGCTCCGCGACTTCGACACGATCGTCGTGCCGTACGGCGGTGGCGGCCTGATGACGGGGGTCGCGAGCGCCGTCAAGGCCGAGCGCCCGGAGGTGCAGATCGTCGTCGCAGAGCCGGAGACGGGCGCACCGGTCGCCGCGACGCTCGCAGCGGGCACGCCGACCGCGGTCGAGTACACACCGTCGTTCGTCGACGGCTCGGGCAGCCGTGAGCTGATCCCGCGCGTGTGGGACCAGGCCTCCGAGCTGCTCGACGCCGCGTACGCCTTACCGCTCGACGAGGTCGCCGCCGCCGTGCGCGTGATCGCCGAACGCGCCCGGGTGATCGCCGAAGGCGCCGGTGCGCTTTCGGTGGCGACGGCGCTCTCGAGCCGCCTCGCCGGCGCGAAGAAGGTCGTCTGCATCATCTCGGGCGGCAACATCGACCCGGCCGTGCTGAGCCGGATCCTCGTCGGCGAGCAGCCGTGAACGTCGACGCGGTTCGTGCGCGCTTCTCGTCGCTGGGCGATGGGTTCGCATACTTCGACGCCCCGGGCGGCACGCAGGTTCCGGACGAGGTCGGCCAGGCGGTCGCCGACGCGATGCGCGACGCGTCCGGCAACCTCGGCGCGCCGTACGCGACCGGCCGTGCCGTGGAGGGAATCCTCGAGCGTGCGAAGGTCGACGCCGGACGGTTCCTCGGCTGCACGCCGGAGGAGATCTCCTTTGGCATGAACATGACGACGCTCGACTTCGCGCTCTCGCGCGCTGCGGGTCGTGATTTCGCGGCAGGCGACGAGGTGCTGACGACGCAGCTCGACCACGACGGCGGTGTCGCGCCGTGGGTGGAGCTCGCCGCGGATCGCGGGCTGGAGGTGCGGATCGCGCAGGCGACGAGCGAGCTGACCGTCGACTACGACGACCTGGAGCGTCAGCTGTCGGACCGGACCCGCGTCGTTGCCTTCGCGCTGGCCTCGAATGCGACCGGGACGATCGCGGACGCGAAGCGGATCTGCTCGCTCGCGCGAGACGCGGGCGCGATCTCGTGGATCGATGCGGTGCACTACGCGGCCCACGAGCCGATCGACGTGGCGGAGGTCGGCTGCGACGTGCTGCTCTGCTCGCCGTACAAGTTCTGCGGGCCGCACCTCGGCATCTCGTACGTCCGTGCGGAGCTGGCCGAGAGCTGGCGTCCGTACAAGGCGCGTCCGTCCGCAGCGACGCCGGTCGGGCGGAAGTTCGAGACGGGGACGCTGCCGTACGAGCTGCTCGCAGGGTTCAGCGCCACGATCGCCTACCTCGACTCGATCGGCGGCCTGCCGGCGATCCGCGTGTACGAGCGCGCGCTCGGCGACCACCTGCTCGAGAACCTGCCGGCGAACGTCGAGCTCTACGGCCCGCCGACGATGGACGGGCGCGTGCCGACGTTCCTCTTCAACGTCGAAGGCGTCCCGGCGGTCGATGCGGCACATCGCCTGGCCGACCAGGGCCTCGGCGTCTGGTACGCGGCCAACTGGTATTGCGTCGCCCTCGGCCCGATCCTGCCGGAGCAATCCGTCCGCGCCGGCTTTGCGCATTACAACACCCGCGGCGAGGTCGACCACCTCCTGGAGGCCCTGGCCGCGCTCTAGGGAGGACGAAACTCACGAACCTCGTTCGAACCTCGTTCGAACGAGGTTCGAGGGTTTGCGGCAGTCCCTCAGCGTCGGCCTGGCGGACGACAAAACCCGTGGCGAGGTCGACCGCCTCTCGGAACCCTGGCCGGCTCTGGGAGCATGAACTCACGAACCTCGTTCGAACCTCGTTCGAACGAGGTTCGAGGGTT
>DASYPH010000374.1:0-4385 GCA_036006925.1 Gaiellaceae bacterium | reverse complement strand
CGGACGGCCTGATCTACCGCTTCCGCCTGCGGCCGCTGGAAGCGACGAACGACGAGACACGAACGCCCTTCCGGCCGCTGGAGGACGAGGTGCGGTTCGACTGCGTTTTCGACGAGACGGGTGGCGCGCAGGTGCAGTTCACGGTCGGCGAGGATGCCGGTGGAGAGCACGACGGGATCCGGGCGTTCGCGGGTCCGCGCTGGGACTCGTTCTTCTTCGATGCCCGGGCGGCACTGCAGACGGTCGCGACCGGCGAGCTCGCGTTCACCGACCACGGCACGATCTTCATGGACGGGAAGAACGTCCTCACGCTCGTTGTCGAGATCGACTGCGCACGGTTCCTCGGCGGCAGCAGCCTCGTCGGCGTGATCGCCGAGACGCTGACGCGTGGGAGGTTCAACGTCCGCATCGAGCGTGTCGGCCGCCCAGAGGTGAAGAACATGCTGCTCGCACCGACGCAGTTCGACCAAGTGAACAGCAACATCGACATCCGCGACCTGTACAACCTGGAGGACGGATTCCACCTCGCCGAGTCCTACAAGCCCGCGTATCTCGCGCGACTGAACGCCAACCTTGCGTTCTGGGACGGGCTCGACGGCAAGACCGACTGGCCGACGAACGGAAAGGGCGACCACCCCCTGACGAGCCTGTGGCTCGCCGACTACCTCGTCGTCGACGCCGGCGGGCGCTATGCCGAGCAGGGCTCCTTCCTCGAGCCCGAGCGCAGCGCGCGGGCAGGGCGCACGCACGAGACCTGCGGCGGACGCTCGCTCAACGACGACTCCATGGACACCTTCTTCACCTTCATCGTCACGGGCGGGAACGGCCCCCCGATCCGCGACGGCATCGACCACTCGACCAGGCCCGGCACGCAGACGTTTCCGTACCTGCAGCCGGCGAACCCGGACCCGCCCGAGCAGCCGGAGCACCACTAGTGCTCGCACCGACGGACGTGCAGCTCGAGCTCGAGCACATCCAGAGCGGCGCGCTCCACGAGCGCCCGTCCCCGTACGTCGGGCGCTACCTCCTCCTGCGGATCGACGACCGCGCTGCCGGACGCGAGCTCGTGCGCCGCCTGCATGCGGTAGTGGACGGGAGCCGCCACCCGAACGAGGCTCGCGATGCCTGGGCTACCGTCGCGTTCACCTACAACGGGCTGAAGCGCCTGGGCGTGCCGCAGGTGTCGCTCGACAGCTTCGTCCCCGAGTTCCGCCAGGGCATGGCTGCGCGCGCGGCCGAGATCGGCGACGTCGGAGCGAGCGCCCCCGCCAACTGGGAAGCGCCGCTCGGCACGGCGGACGTCCACGTCGCGATCAGCGTCATCTCGCCGAGCAGCGAGCGGCTCGAAGCGGTCGCGGCGCGCGCCCGTCGTGCACACGAGCAGCTGCCGGGCGTCGAGGTGATCTGGCGCCAGGACTGCTACCAGCTGCCGACCGGGCGTACCTCGTTCGGATTCAAGGACGGGATCGGCCAACCGGCGATCGAAGGCAGCGGGATCCCCAGCTCGAACCCGCACGAGCCGCCGATCAAGGCGGGCGAGTTCCTGCTCGGCTATCCCGACGAGACGGGCGAGCTGCCGCCGATGCCGACGCCGGAGGTGCTCGGCCGGAACGCGACATACCTCGTCTTCCGCAAGTTGCACACGAACGTCGCTGCGTACCGCCGGTACCTGCGCGCGAACGCCGCCGACAGGGCGCAGGAGGAGTTGCTGGGCGCGAAGATGGTCGGGCGCTGGCAGAGCGGCGCGCCGCTCTCGGTCGTCGGCGACGAGGACGATCCCGCGCTGGGCGCGGATCCCGAGCGCAACAACGCCTTTCTCTACGGCGACGACCTGAAGGGGTTCAAGTGCCCCGCCGGAGCCCACGCGCGTCGCGCCAATCCCCGCGACGCACTCGACGGTGACGGCAACGTCAACGTCCGCCTGCACCGGATGATCCGGCGCGGGACGAGCTACGGTCCGATGCTGCCCGACGGCATGCTCGAGGACGACGGCGCCGACCGTGGGATCATCTTCGTCTTCGCCGGCGCGCACCTCAAGCGCCAGTTCGAGTTCGTCAAGACGCAATGGCTCGACGACGGGGTCTTCATCGGCGCACCGGAGGAGCGTGACCCGCTCGTCGGACGCAGCGACGAGCCCCGCATGTTCACGATCCCGCAACGCCCGATTCGCCGACGCTTGCAGGGGCTCATGCCGTTCGTGACGACGAGGGGCGGCGAGTACTGCTTCGCGCCCGGCCTGCCGGCTTTGCGGTGGCTCGCCGAGCTGGAAACCTGACGAGGGAGGAGAACGTGACCACTCCGACACGCACACACCGCTGGGACGCACTCGACTTCGGCCCGCCGGCGGAGGACGACGCGGGCGGCGGCGATCCCGTCCTGCTCGAGTACGAGAACGACGGGCGCATCGCCGTGATCACGCTCAACCGACCGCCCGACAATGCGATCACGACCGAGATGGGAGCGCGCCTCACGGAGGTGCTGGAGTCGATCGCCGTGCAGACCGCCGTACGCGTCGCGATCATCACCGGCGCGGGCGAGCGAGCGTTCTCGGTCGGCAGCGACCTCCGCCAGCGCAAGAACATGACGAAGGAGCAGTGGCTGCGCCAGCGGCAGGACTTCGACCGCACGCTGTACACGCTGCGGCAGCTGCGCAAGCCGATCTTCGCAGCCGTCAACGGCATCGCGTACGGCGGAGGCTCCGAGATCGCACAGAGCACGGACTTCATCATCGCCTCCGACAACGCGACGTTCGCACAGCCGGAGTCGATGATCGGCCTGGCGGCCGGCGGCGGCTCCCCGGTCTTCCTCCCGCGTGTCCTCCCTCCCGGCAAGGCGCTGCAGATGCTGCTGACCGGCGCGCCGATCGACGCCGCCGAGGCCTACCGGCTCGGCATGGTCAACGAGCTCCATCCGCAGTCGGAGCTGATGGACGCGGCGCGCAGCATCGCAACGCACATCGCGAGCAACTCGCCAACCGCCGTCCAGGCGGTCAAGCGCGCGGTGCGCATGGGCGAGGGACAGCCGATCGAGCAGGCGATCTCGATCATGATGGAGGCGCACTGGCGCTCCGCTGTCCACCCGGACCGCATCGAGGGAATCGCTGCCTTCAACGACGGCCGCGACCCCGACTTCAAGGACTCCGACTACTGATCCACGAGCAGGAGGTAGCACCATGGCCGTAGCCGAGGACCTCGAGCAGTCGCGCGCCGGAGTGATCATGATCCACGGGATGCCGTACAACGCCGAGGCGCCGCCTGCGGCGCTCGACGGCGACATCACGCCGACGGAGTACCACTACATCCGCAGCAACTTCGCGGTGCCGGCACACGAGGGCACGCTAGAGATCGGCGGAGCGGTCGCCACCCCGATCACGCTCACGCTGCCCGACCTGCGCGCGATGCCGGCCGTGGAGCGCGCGGTGACGCTCGAGTGCGCGGGGAACGGGCGGCTCGCGACCCGGCCGCTCCCGACCGGCGAGCCGTGGGGCGATTACGCGGTATCGACCGCGTCGTGGACCGGCGTCCCGCTCCGTCACGTCCTCGAGCAGGCGCAGCCCGACGCAGGCGCCGTCGAGGTGCTCGCCCGCGGCGCCGATCACGGCGCGTACCACTTGAGCGCGATCCTCGCCGACACCGATCAGCAGGATCTGACGTTCGAGCGAGCGCTCTCGCTCGAGGTCGCAACCGATCAAGCCACCGACGTCCTGATCGCCTACGAGATGAACGGCGAACCGCTCCGTCCCGATCACGGAGCTCCGTTCCGGTTGATCGTGCCGCATTGGTACGCCGTCGCCTCGGTGAAGTGGTTGACGCGTCTCGACGTACTGACCGAGCCGTTCACGGGCGAGTTCCAAACCGGCCACTACATCTACGAGTGGCCCGACCGGCCGCACGAGCGCGTCGAGCTGATGCGCGTGCGCGCACGCATCACCGACCCGGCGCCGGCGGCGGTCGTCGCGGAGGGCACCTACACGGTGCGCGGAAAGGCGTGGTCCGGCACGGGGCCGATCACGAACGTCGACATCAGCCTCACGGGCGACGGCGACTGGTATCCAGCGCAGGTCGAGGAGCCGAAAGGCCCCTCCCAGTGGCAGAACTGGTCGTACGAATGGAAGGCCGAAGGCGTCGGACGGAAGACGCTCCGCGCGCGCGCGACCGATGCGGCCGGCAACGTCCAGCCCGACATTCCGCCCTGGAACCGTTTGGGCTACGGCAACAACGCAGTCGAGGTCATGTACGTCGACGTGCGGTAGGCGCACCTGCAACCCGACCGAGTGGTGCGTCTGATCCTCTCAATGGCCGAGGCGGCCGGCCTCGACGCCGGCTAACCGGTTTCGACTCACTGGTTCCACTTGTCGGCCGTCTTCTTGCCATGGCCCGAGCTCT
>DASYPH010000373.1:0-2065 GCA_036006925.1 Gaiellaceae bacterium | reverse complement strand
AATCCGGCGAACGCCGCGTTGATGTCATCGAGCTTCAGGGGATCGCTAGGCTCTATCGCAAGCCGCTCGATTGGTTCGTGCGTTAGTGCTCACGCAGTAAGTGGGTAACTTGACAGCAAGCTGGCGATCAGGATGATGGGTGGCATCCTAGTATTGAGGAGAGTGTTCGGCGTCAGAGGATTGTGGACCACGTAGGGGTCTAAGCTAAGAGACACTCCCGGCCCAACCGACAGGAGGCATCCGATGGGCAAGGGAGCGAAGGCCGAGCAGGTCGTGCGAGAGATTCACCGGCAGACCCGCCGCCGGTTCTCGGTCGAGGAGAAGGTCCGCATCGTCCTGGAGGGGCTCCGGGGCGAGCAGAGCGTGGCGGAGCTGTGTCGCCGCGAGAGCCTGGCGCCGAATCTGTATTACCGGTGGAGCAAGGAGTTTCTCGAAGCCGGCAAGAAGCGGCTGCTGGGCGACACGACGCGGGAGGCGACGGCGCCCGAGGTGAAGGCGCTGCGCGACGAGAATGGGCGCCTCAAGCAGGTGCTGGCGGAGACGGTGCTGGAGAATCGCCTGCTGAAAAAAAACGTGACGGGCTCCGACTCGGGAGACGATACGTGCGGCTGACGGCGGCCGAGAAGGCGGAGGTGATCCGACTCGTGGAAGGGTCGGAGCTCTCGGTGCGCCGCACGCTGGTGGAGCTTGGGGTCCACCGCTCGACCTTCTACGCCTGGTATCGACGGTACGCCGAGGACGGGGCGGCGGGCTTGGTGGCGAAGCCGCCGGCGGCGCAGCGGTACTGGAACCGCATTCCGCCGGCCGTGCGCGAGCGCGTCGTGACCGCGGCGTTGGCCGACCCGGAGCGCTCGCCGCGAGAGCTGGCCTGGCAGCTCACGGATCGCACCGGGCATTTCCTCTCGGAATCGAGCGTCTACCGCATTCTGAAGGCCGCCGATCTCGTCACGAGCCCGGCCTTCATCCTCATCCGGGCGGCGGAGCACTTCCAGCACCCGACCCACCGCCCCAACGAACTGTGGCAGACCGACTTCACGTACCTGAAGGTGATCGGGTGGGGCTGGTACTACCTGTCGACGGTGCTCGACGACTACTCGCGCTACATCCTGGCGTGGACGCTCACGACGACGATGCAGGCGACCGACGTGATGACGACGCTCGATCTCGCGCGGGCGAAGACCGGGGTCGATCAGGTCCGCGTCGTCCATCGGCCCCGGCTCCTCAGCGATAATGGGCCGTGCTACGTGTCGAGCGCGTTGGGCGCCTATCTGACGCAGCACGGGATGACGCACACGCGGGGCGCGCCGTACCATCCCATGACGCAGGGGAAGATCGAGCGCTATCACCGGTCGATGAAGAACGTGGTGAAGCTCGACGTGTACTACAGCCCGTGGGAGCTCGAGCGGGCGATCGGGCGCTTCATCGAGCACTACAACCACCGCCGGCTGCACGAGTCGCTGCAGAACGTGACGCCGGCGGACGTGTACGAGGGGCGGCAAGTGGCGATCTTGGATCGCCGCGCGCGGATCAAACGGGAGACGCTGGCGCGGCGAAAACGAGAAAATCTATACGCGGCATGACCACCACAACGCGCCGGAAGTGTGCCTTGCTCACGAGCCCGAATGGTCCGGAAGACTTTGACGACGTACACTCGAAGTGACGAATGTTGTCGAGGTCGGGCACACTCTGAAAGAGCAGCGCGTCCGAGCTGCCGGCGCCAGAACCCTGGGGTTGTGCCGATGCGGAAATCTGAAAGTGATAGTGCACGAATGCGCCGTTCACTTTCGCCCGGCACCGCACCAGTAACGCGGTGAGCTCGAGGTCGTTGAGCGTGAGGCCTGCCGGTATAGCGACGGTGAAGGTCGAATTCTTGCGGAGGTGAACCATCAGGTTATTGCCGACAAGCCCGCCGTTCGGGGCAGACCCGACACCCGGCGTCAGCAGGGCCATCCGCGCACTCTCGATCGCTCCCAATGCGAGGATGACCATCGGCCGCCGCTGCGTGTTTCCTTGAACCGGTCCGCTGAGGTCGAGAAAGTCGTCGCCCGTATCCTTGCTTCGCACG
>DASYPH010000372.1:0-2603 GCA_036006925.1 Gaiellaceae bacterium | reverse complement strand
AGGGCGCGTGCGGGTCGGCCGGTCAGGGTGTTGAGCAGGATCCCGATCGTGAGGGCAAGGATGCGTTGGGCGATGCGAACGGCGAGTCCGGCGGGTGTCTTTGCGAGGTGCTGTTCGAGTCGCATCTGGCCTTTGAGGTTGGCGAAGACGCTCTCGATCGCGAGCCGAGTGGAGGCGAGCGTGCGCTCGCGGCCGAGATTGGCGGCTGTGCGGGTCTTGTCAGGCGTGAGCAGGACGGTGCCGTCGGCGGCGAGCCGTTCGCGGTAGGCGCGGCCCCAGAAGCCCTTGTCGGCGATCACGACCTCGGCTGGTGTGCCGGTGAGCAGGTCGGCAAGCGGCTCGTATTCCTTCTCGTTGGCCGGCACGATCGTGTACCCGAGCGGCAAGCCGCGCTCGTCGGTGAGCAGCACGAGGCGGACGCCCCAGATGAAGCGGTGCTGGGAGCGGTGGTAGCCGTAGCGGGCGAAGCCGCCGAAGTGGCTCTTCTGCTCGCAGCCGGCGTAACCGGCGACCGCGAGCTGCGTCCCGTCAGCGAGCCGCACACCGCCGCTGTCGAGCCAGCGCGCGATCCGCTGCTGCACGATCGAGATCAACTCGACCAGTCCGCGTAGACGCCGGTTGTACTGCGACTGATCAGGCACGTGCGGAAACCAGCCCGGCAGCACCCGCCCCACCAAGCCGAGGAATTGCCGATCCGAGCTGATCCCGATCGCCGCCTGGCAAACCGCGAGCGCAACCAACTCCGCGTCATTAGCAAGCGGCCGCCGACCGCCCCGCGCAGGGACCGGGTACTCGTCGGCGAAGACATACGCCGCAACGACAAGGGCTTCCAGATCCGTCATCTCGAGCTCCGATCTCGAGCGGACACAGGACTGGAAGCCCTTCGTCTTCGGCGAGCAGGTCCCTGCGAGCCCGCCCGACTTTCACATCAAGCCTCTAGTAGTGCTCCGTTAGGTTGGTACCGGAAGGACGTGTAGGTACGGCGTTCGTCGCGGCAGTTTTCGTTTGCAAGTTGGGCATGCGCCGGTCCAACAGGCGACGAGCTGTTGCAGCTCGCGCAGCAGCTCGAAGAGGGTCAGGCCGGCGCAGGCGCTTTTGGGTTGAGCCGTTCGAGGGTGAGGAAGGCGTGCGCGAGCGAGACGAGCGTGACGTGGTGGTGCCAGCCTCGGAAGGAGCGGCCTTCGAAGTGGTCGAGGCCGAGCGCGTCCTTCAGCTCGCGGTAGTCGTGCTCGATCCGCCAGCGCAGTTTCGCGAGGGCGACGAGCCGCTCAAGCGGTGTCTCGTCGGGCAGGTTCGAGAGCCAGTACTTGACCGGCTCGTCGGCGCCGTCGGGCCACTCGCAAACGAGCCAGGCGAGCGGCAGTTCGCTCTCGCCGGCAGCACGGCGGAGCTGGACGTTGGCTGGCCGCACCCGCAGTGCGAGAAACCGTGAGACGAGCTTGCCGCGTGAGCCCTCGCGCCAGGCGACGGTCTGCACGGCCTCCCGGCCGGCCGCGAGCGCGAGCTTCCGCAACGACGAGCGGTTCGCCCGGTAGCGCGGCTTCGGTGGTCGTCCCGTGCCGCTGTAGGCAGGAGCCTTTGGGCGAGCGTCGTCCGGGTAGGCGCTCGTGCCGCCCTTCACCTGCAGCACGTAGCCGAGCTCGCGCTGCTCAAGCCCAAGCCGCAACTCGCTGATTTCGCCATAGCCGCCATCGCCGAGGATCACCGGCGCCTCAAGGCCGTCGTCGCGGAGCCCGTCGAGCATCTCGAGCGCGAGCTGCCACTTCGGCCGATGCCGCTCCTCGATCGGCAGGTGCGTCTTTGCGCGCCGCTCGCAGTCGTCGTCCCACTCCTCAGGCAGAAACAGCCGCCAATCGAGCGGACAGCTCGCCTTATCAGTTGCGGCGTTGACCGAGACGCCGACCTGGCAGTTAGCGATCTTGCCGAGCGCCCCGCAGTACTGACGCGCCACCCCGACCGAGTCACGGCCGAACTTGGGAAAGCTGGCGTCGTCGATCACCCACGCCGCCGGCACGATCGCCGCGCTCACCTTCCGCGCCAGACGCCGCCGCACCGGCTGCCACTCCCACGGACTCTGATTGACGAACTGCTGCAGACACTGCTCGTCACCGTCCGGCAGCCGAGCCGCGATCGGCTCGATCGACTTCCGCTTACCGTCCAACATCAACCCACGCAGATAGATCTCACCCCAGCGTCGCTGATCGCTGCGCGCCAATGGCGCCAACATCTCCTCCGCGAACGCGATCAGCCTCCCCCGCACGCGCGCCAGCTCCGCCAGCCTCACGATCCCACCACCCGCGGCATTGTCCCCTCCCACGGCGACGACACACTCGTCGCCACATTCGCCGCCGCCGCAGCGGTCCCTGCCTCAACCTAACGGAGCACTACTAGCCGAGCCGCGACCCGGGGTTATGGTCGATGCGGTTCATGCTCATCCACGACTCCGTCCACGCTCGGTCGTCGACCCAGGGGTCGTAGGCCAGTCGCCGCGTTTTCCTCTGGGGGCCCGCTTGGCTGCGACGCGTAGCCGCGGTCGTCGCCGGGAAGCTGGACGTGAGCGGCGGCTGGGTCCAGGCCGTCGTCGTATGCGCCGGGTAGTCCTG
>DASYPH010000371.1:0-1715 GCA_036006925.1 Gaiellaceae bacterium | reverse complement strand
GCTGGTACATAGCGGCGAGCAGACGCTCGTGCTCGAGTCGTCCGGCGGTGGCGCAGCGACCGTCGCCGGCCGCGAAGATCCGAGGCGCGCACCTCAGCTTATGCTCCAGGCAGGTGGAAAGCAGCCGAAGCTTCCGATCCGGGCAGCCTTCTTCTACGACTGGTTTCCGGAGGCCTGGCGGCAGCAGGGCCTCGACCCGTTCACCCACTACACCCCGTCGCGAGGAGTCTACGATTCGGGCAAACGCTCGGTCATCGCCGGCCAAGTCGCCGCGATGCGGTATGCGCATCTCGACGCGGCGATCGTCTCCTGGTGGGGGCGCGGCACCCCAACCGACCGCCGGTTGCCGAAGCTGCTTTCCGCGGCTCCCCGGAACTTCCACTGGGCGATCTACGACGAGCGCGAGGGACAGAGCAACCCGTCGCCGGCAGCGATTCGGCGCGATCTCCTCTACCTTCGGACACGCGCGGCCTCGAGCACCGGCTACCTGCGGATCGGGGGCCGCTTCGTGGTCTTCGTCTATGCGCAACCGTCCGACGGGTGCGACATGGCCCAGCGGTGGAAGGCCGCGAACACGGTCGGCGCCTACGTGGTGCTCAAGGTCTTCCCCGGTTATCGCGCCTGCCCGGCGCAGCCGGACGGCTGGCATCAGTACTCACCGGCCACGGCGGAGGACGACCAACGCCCCTACTCGTTCGCGATCAGCCCGGGCTTCTTCAAGGCCACCGAGACGACGCCGCGCCTCGCACGCGACCCCGCGGCCTGGGCCAAGGCTGCCAGGGACATGGTCGCGTCCCGCGCGCGCTTCCAGCTCGTCACCACCTTCAACGAGTGGGGTGAGGGCACCGCGGTCGAGAGTGCCCGCCAGTGGCAAAGCGGCTCGGGTTACGGCTCGTATCTCGACACGCTGCACGCAACGCTGCCCCCGCGGAGGCGTTGACCGAAATGCCCGCACGTGACCAGTTTTTTTGGACCTTGCGGATAGCCCGGAAAACCGCCTAAATCCGTATTGGAAACCGGAGGGGAGCGCTGCGCGTGTTTCGGGTCGAGAAGCAAAACTCAAGAGCCAGGATTGACTACGCCGTCGGAGCGGCGTGAACGCCCTGCGCCGTAGTCGGCTCTGGCCCACGCCCGTCGTAGCATTTCTCGTCGCCGTGCTCGTGGCGCTCGTCGCCGCGGCATCTGCCTCGCCCGCAGCCCCTCCGAAGCTGTCGATTTCCGGCGGCTCCTCGACGATTCAAGCTGGACAAAGCTCAGCGTTGTACACGGTCGCGCTCAGCGGCGCCACCGGGCCGGCCACCGTGGCGCTTTCCAGCACGTCGTCCACCGGCACCTTCAGCCCCGGACAGTCGATCAACATTCCGGCTAACGGAAGCAGCGCGACCTTCTCCTACAGCGATACGACCGCAGGGTCGCCGACGATCACCGCCAAGGCCAGCGGCAGTTTCAAGGGGAACCCGAACGCGAGTAAGCAGGTGACCGTGACCGCCGGGCCCGCCGTTCAGATCGCGGTCTCGCCGACGAGCTCCACCATCGATACGAACGGGCAGCAGCCCTACGCGGTCACCGGCAAGGATCAATGGGGCAACAACACCGGGGACGTCACCGGGGGGACGAGCTTCTCCATCAGTTCCGGCGGATCCTGCTCGGCCAACACGTGCTCCGCCGCGTCGCCGGGCGCTTACACGGTCACCGCGACCTACCCGGGTGGCCTG
>DASYPH010000370.1:0-18954 GCA_036006925.1 Gaiellaceae bacterium | reverse complement strand
GCGAACCCGATGGCGCTCAAGCGCGGCATCGAGCTGGCCGTGGAGAAGGTCGTCGAGAACCTGAAGTCGCAGTCGACCGAGATCTCGGGCAAGCAGGACATCGCGCGCGTCGCGACCGTCTCGTCGCGCTCGACCGAGATCGGCGACGTGCTTTCCGAGGCGATCGAGAAGGTTGGCAAGGACGGCGTCGTGAACGTCGAGGAGGGCCAGACCTTCGGCCTCGAGCTCGAGTTCACCGAAGGCATGCAGTTCGACAAGGGCTACCTGTCGCCGTACATGGTGACCGACCCCGAGCGCATGGAGGCCGTGCTCGACGACCCGTACATCCTGGTCGCGAACCAGAAGATCGGTGCCGTCAAGGACCTCCTGCCCGTGCTCGAGCAGGTCATCCAGGCCGGCCGCCCGCTGCTGATCGTGGCCGAGGACGTCGAGGGCGAGTCGCTCGCGACGATCGTGGTCAACAAGCTGCGGGGCACCTTCCAGGCCGTCGCCGTCAAGGCGCCGGGCTTCGGCGATCGCCGCAAGCGCATGCTCGAGGACATCGCGATCCTCGCGGGCGGCGAAGTGATCACCGAGGAGATGGGCCTCAAGCTCGAGAACACGAAGCTCTCGCAGCTCGGTCACGCTCGCAAGGTGGTCGTCGCCAAGGACACGACGACGATCATCGACGGCGCCGGTGAGGCCGAGGCGATCAAGGGTCGCATCAAGCAGCTCAAGTCGGAGATCGAAAACACCGACTCCGACTTCGACCGCGAGAAGCTCCAGGAGCGCCTGGCGAAGCTGTCCGGCGGTGTCGCGGTCGTCAAGGTCGGTGCTGCCACCGAGACCGAGATGAAGGAGACCAAGCACCGCGTCGAGGACGCGCTGCAGGCTGCTCGCGCCGCTCTCGAGGAGGGCGTCGTGCCGGGTGGCGGTGTCGCACTGCTGAATGCAGCCGACGCGGTCAAGGACACCTTCGAGCTCGAGGGTGACGAGGCCACAGGGGCCCGCATCATCATCAAGGCGCTCGAAGAGCCCCTTCGGCAGCTGGCGACGAACGCCGGCCTCGAAGGCTCGGTCGTGGTCCAGCAGGTGCGCACGGCGAAGCCGGGCGAGGGCCTGAACGTCGACACCGGCGAGGTCACCGACCTCGTCAAGGCCGGCATCACGGATCCGACGATGGTCACCCGCTCGGCGCTCCAGAACGCTGCGTCGATCGCGAAGAACATCCTCACCACCGAGGCGATCGTCGCCGAGGCTCCGGAGAAGGCTGGCGCCGCAGTCGGCGCCGGCATGCCGGACATGGGCGGGATGATGTAGGGAGCCGGATCCCTACGGGGATTCAGCTCAGGACCATTAAGAAGGCCGCCCACTGGGCGGCCTTCTTAATGGGGCTGGGGGAGGGTGGTACGCGCGTGATATCGGCGCGCCATGGTGGAGGTTGATCCCTCGAAGGAGGGATCGGCGCCGGATCAGAACCCGTAACGCTGCTCGGCCCAGGGATCGGCGTCGTTGTGGTACCCGTAGCGTTCCCAGAAGCCGGGCTTGTCGATGCTCGAGAGTTCGATCCCGCGCAGCCACTTGGCGCTCTTCCAGAAGTACTTGCCCGGCACGACGAGCCGCAGCGGGTAACCGTGGTCGGGCGTCAACGGCTCGCCGTCCGCATGCGTGACCAGCAGGGCGTTGTCGTCCTCGACGAACGGCAGTGGCACGTTCGAGGTGAAGCCCGCTTCCGCGTGCGCGATCGCGAAGCGCGCCGGCGAGTGCGGCCGCGCGAGCTTCGCGAGCTCGCGCCAATGCACGCCCTCGAACTGCGCGTCGAACCGCGACCAGCGCGTGACGCAGTGGATGTCCTGAGTCGTTGCTGTGCGCGGCAGCTCGTTCAGCTGCTCCCAGCTCAGCTCCAGCTCCTGCTCGACGTCGCCGAAGACCCGGAAGCTCCAGGTCGCGAGGTCGTCGTAGCGCGCGACCGAGCCGGCGTGCAGCACCGGCCACTTCGCCGTCAGGTACTGCCCCGGCGGCAACCGCGCCGGGTCGTAACCAGCCTCCCGCACCTTCCGCTCGGCCTTCGACCTGAACACGCTGTCTAGTCTAGGGAGAGATGCCTTCCGTTACGCCTGTCGCAGCGAGGAGAGCCCGCGCCTATGTGCGAGTCAAGGGCCCGGATGCGATCGACTACCTGAACCGGATGCTCTCCAGGGACGTGCCGGACACCGGGTCGGTCGACGCGCTGCTCTTGACGCCGAAGGCGCGCGTGATCGCACCGGTGCTCGTGTGGCGCCGCGACGACGACGACGTCCTGCTGCTGACCGAGCCAGAGCTCGGCGACGTGCTTCGCGTGCAGCTGACGAGGATGCGCTTCGCGGCGAAGTGCGAGATCGAAGCCGAAGAGCACACGTCGACGATCGTCTTCGACGCCGTGCAGGGGATCCCGAACCGCGACTACGGCGTTGCCGCGTTCGAGGTGCTCGACGCAGACGTCGACGCCGTCGGGGAGGAGACGCTCGAGACGCTCCGGATCCGGGCTGCGACCCCGCGTTACGGGCGCGAGATCGACGATCGCGTGCTTCCGGCCGAGGCAGGCCTCGACGAGCGGGCAGTGTCGTTCGAGAAGGGCTGCTACCCGGGGCAGGAGCCGATCGCGCGCCAGCGCTACCGCGGCAAGGTCAACCGCCGCCTGCGCGTGCTCGAGGTCGACGGCGCCGCCGCAGCGGCCGAGACGCCCGTCGTGTACGGCGAGAAGGAGGTCGGCCGCGTGACCAGCGCCGTACCGGGACTCGCCCTCGCGTATGTGCGCGTCGAGGTGCCGGACGACGCGGAGCTCAGCGTCGGCCCGGCAAGCGCCCGGCTACACTGACCCCTCCCTCGCGCCCGTAGCTCAGGGGATAGAGCGCTGCCCTGCGGAGGCAGAGGTCGCAAGTTCGAATCTTGCCGGGCGCATGTTCGCGCACCTCAGACCGAGCTGCAATCCCCTGCGACGCGGCGTCGGCCGCGGTTCGTTCGCTACTGGCGGGCCATCGCGACGCGAAGTCGCTCCTCGGGCGTGATGAGGTGGTCGGCGTCGTCCGCGTCGTCGCCGAGATCGATCTGCACCCAGTTGACCGTGCCGGTGAAGACGCTGCTCTCGCCCTCGTAGTCGTCGCTGACCGGGGAGGCGGTGTCTCGCCCGACGTCGGCGGTCTCGTCCGCGGAGAAGATCATCGGCACGGTTGCCCCGACGCGCCCCTCACCTGTCTTCTCGCCGTCGATGTAGAGCGTGACGGTGCCGCCCTTGGCGAGCCCGCCGCCGTCGTAGGCGAACTCCATGCGGACCTGGTGCGTGCCGGGCGAGATCGCGGCGTCGGCCTCGATCTTGAAGCGTTGCAGGCCGAGCAGGTTGTAGCAGTACGTCGGACGCCCATCCTTGGCGTACAGGCTCCAGCCGGCGAAGGCGCCGCCCTGGGCGATGATCACACCTGCGGCTCCCGCAGCCGGGACGACGACCTCTGCCGTTACGGCGTGTGACTTGTTCTTGATGTTGATGAGGCTGTTCTCGCTGAGGCGTCCCATGCCCTCGAAGAGCAGCTGTGAGTTTCCTCTCACGAGCTCCGGCCGGCCGACGAGGTCGGCGTTGAAGCGCTCGATGCGCCGATCGTCGAGCGGAAGCACGTTGTATCGGTGCGCCTCCTCGAGCCAGAGCTGCTGCAGTTCGGCGAGCTTCTCCGGCATCTCGGCGGCGAGATCGTGGGCCTGGCTCCAGTCGGTGCCCGTGTCGTAGAGCTCCCACACGTCAGCGTCGAGCGCCGGGAGCTCGGGCACGACCACCCACGGCGTCGAGTGTCGCGTGACGGCGGTCCATCCCTCGTGGTAGATGCCGCGGTTGCAGAACATCTCGAAGTACTGCGTCCGGCGGCGGTCGGCCTCGGTCGCTCCGTCGAACGAGTACCTCATGCTGACTCCTTCGATCGGCCTTTGGTCGATGCCGTTGACGGCGGTCGGCTGGGGCAGTCCGGCAGCTTCGAGCACCGTGGGGGCGACGTCGATGACGTGGTGGAATTGCGAGCGGACCTCGCCGCGCGCGGCGATGCCGCGTGGCCAGTGGACGATGGTGCCGTTGCGTGTGCCGCCCCAGTGCGAGGCGACCTGTTTCGTCCACTGGTACGGCGTGTCCATGGCGTGCGCCCAGCCGACCGCGAAGTGGTTGTACGCCTTCGGTGTTCCGAAGTCGTCGATCCGCGAGGCCAGGAACTCGGGCGTCTCGAGCGCCGCGGCGCCGTTGAAGATGAGGGTCTCGTTGAAGCTGCCGTTGATCGTGCCCTCCGCGCTCGCCCCGTTGTCGCCGATGATGTAGTAGACGAGCGTGTCCTCGAGCACGCCGAGGTCCTCGAGCGCGTCCACGAGCCGCCCGACGTGGTGGTCGGTGTGCTCGAGGAAGCCGGCATAAACCTCCATCTGGCGAGCCAGGATCGGCTTCAGCTCGGCCGGCATGTCGTCCCAGGCTGGAATCTCCTCGTGCCGCGCGGTCAGCTCCGTGTCCGGAGGCACGACCCCCAGGTCCTTCTGACGAGTCAGGGTCTCCTCACGCAAGGCGTCCCAGCCCTCGTCGAAGCGCCCTTTGTACTTGTCCGACCACTCGGTCGGCACGTGGTGCGGAGCGTGCGTCGCCCCCGGTGCGTAGTAGATGAAGAACGGCTTGTCGGGCATGAGCGACTTCTGCTGGCGGACCCACGTGATCGCTTTGTCCGTCATGTCCTCTGTGAAGTGATAGCCCTCCTCGGGAGTCGTCTCCGGCTCGATAGGAGTCGTGCCCTCGTAGATCGCCGGGTAGTACTGATTCGTTTCCCCGCCGATGAAGCCGTAGAAGTACTCGAAGCCGCCGCCACCGGTCGGCCAGGCGTCGAAGGGGCCCATCGGGCTCGTCTGCCACACGGGCACCTCGTGGCACTTGCCGAACTGCGCCGTCGAATACCCGTTCAGCAGCAGCGTTTGTGCCAGCGGCGCGCAGGTATTGGGGCGAACCGAGTTGTAGCCTGGCGCCGAGGTGGCGAGCTCCGTGATCACCCCCATCCCCACCGAGTGGTGGTTGCGGCCGCTCAGCAAGGCAGCCCGCGTCGGAGCGCACAACGCCGTCGTATGGAACCGGTTGTACTTCAGACCGTTCCCCGCAAGCCGCTCAGCAGTCGGAGTCGTGCACGGCCCGCCGAACGCGCTCGACGCGGCGAAACCGACGTCGTCGAGCAAGATGACAAGCACGTTCGGCGCGCCTGCCGGCGGCCGCAGCGGCTCGATCGCGGGGAACGATGAGTCCGGGTCCTTGGCGTCGAGGAGGAGCGTTCCTGCGAACGGCGCGTCCGGGATCGGCAGGACTTCGCGCGAAATCTGATCGGTCATTGTCGGTTCCCCTCCCGCGCTGCGCGAGCGTCTTGGCTTGATCGCCGAACACGCCGACGAACGGAGATATCAGCTGCGAGTGGCATGTTCGGGAATTCCTCCGTGAACGGTTCGAGTGCGGTCAGCCTCAGAGTGAGCGGAACGACGAGTTTGTCCAAATCCAAAGCTGCGACCCCAACGCGGATCAGGCGGTGGGGTGTCGGACACTAACAGCATGATCGAGCTGTTTCGGTGGGGAGCAGCGGCTCCGAGTTGGCGGCAGGACGGCGGCCCGGCACATGCATGGCATATGGTGCTCGTGAAAACACGGCCCAAGGCAGCAACTCAGTCGGCCGGCGAACAAGGGAAGACGATGACAAATTCAGCCCTCGACGAACTCGGCCCCGTCGACTATCTGGTCGTCGAGTTTCCGGCGGGAGCGAGCAACTTCACAGGCGAGATGGCGGCAGAGCTGCTCGCGCTCGTCGACGCCGGAACGATCCGCGTGATCGACATCTTGATCCTCACCAAGAACGAGGACGGAACTGTCGACGCGATGGAGCTCTCGGACATCGACGAGCTCGGACCGCTGCAAGCGGTCGAGGCCGAGCTGGCGGAGCTCCTGGCTGAGGACGACGTCGCTCACCTCGCAGCCGCCATGGATCCGGGGAGCACGGCCGGCGTGCTCATCTGGGAGAACCTCTGGGCTGCGCCCTTCGCGTCAGCGGCGCGGCGCTCGGGTGGCCAACTGATCGCCAACGGACGGATTCCGATCCAGGCGATCATCGCCTCCATCGAGGCGGACGAAGCATCTGCGAACGAAGGAGACTGAATTGCCCCTCAGACGAGCACGTGTAGGAAGGGTCGGCGTGATCGGCGCGCCTGTGGCAAAGACCGCGGTTGTGGCCGCGGCTGTCAGTCCCGGCCCCTCGCCGGTTGCAAAGACAGCGGTGGTGGCTGCGGCCGTCACGCCTGGGAGGCCCGGCCGCCGCAGGCGAATCTAGGCCTGCAGCTCAGAAGGAAGGCCGAGCCGTGGCCTCGACCTAGATCGCTCTTGCACCGTCAAGCTCTGATGCATACGAGCGATCGCCGGCGCTAACCCGGTCGACGAGGAGGTGAAGAGCTGGGTTCCTGGGCAATCGCGACGATCGCATTCCTGCTGCTCGCGTTCGCCGCCGTCTCTGGCCGGCTCGAGCGGTCGATCGTCACGCCGGCGATCTTCTTCACGTCCGCGGGCCTTCTGGCAGGCCCTGTGTTCGGCCTCATCGATCTCCATGTCGGCGGCGAGGCGGTCAAGCTGCTGGCGGAGGCGACGCTGACGCTCGTCCTGTTCGCCGACGCCTCGCGGATCTCGTTCCCGGCCCTGCGCACCGAGTTCGCGGTACCGGCGCGCCTGCTCGGGATCGGGCTGCCGCTCACGATCGCCGCCGGCACGCTCGTCGGGATCGGCGTCCTGCCCGGCGTCAACCTGGTCGAGGCGCTTGTGCTCTCGATCATGCTCGCATGCACCGACGCGGCGCTGGGGCAGGCGGTCGTGACCGACGGGCGGATCCCGTCCCGGATCCGACAGGGGCTGAACGTCGAGAGCGGCCTCAACGACGGGATCTGCGTCCCGCTCTTCTTCATCGCGCTCGGCCTCGCCGAATGGGACGATGGGAGTCTCAGTGCGCACTCGGCGGTCCATCTCGTGGTCGAGGAGATCGGGTACGGTCTGGTCGCGGGCGTCGCAGCCGGGGTCGTGGGCGCGCTTGCACTCAGGGCCGTGGCGCGTCGCTCGCGCGTGGAGCCGCACTGGCTGCAGATCCTGACGGTGGCCTCGGCGCTCCTTGCGGCCGGGATCGCGACCGGGCTCGGAGGCAGCATCTTCATCGCCGCCTTCGCGGGCGGGGCCGTGTTCGGCCTCGTCGACGGCGACTGCGCCGGTGAAACCTCGTACCTTCTCGACGAGGGCGGCGAGCTGCTGAACGCCGTGACGTTCATCGTTTTCGGCGCCGCGATCCTCGGGCCCGCGCTCGACGGCCTCGGCTGGCAGGTCCTCGTCTATGCGCTGCTCAGCCTGACCGTCGTCCGGATGCTGCCGGTCGCGCTCTCGCTGCTCGGGACCGGCGCGCGCCGTCCGACGCTCGCGTTCGTCGGGTGGTTCGGCCCGCGTGGCCTCGCGACCATCGTCTTCGCCGTGATCCTGATCGACGAGTCGTCGCTTCCGCACGAGCGCACCCTGCTGCTCGCCGTCGTGGCGACGATCGGGATCTCGGTATTCGTCCACGGCCTGACCGCACGGCCGCTGACGAACCGATACGTCGGCTGGTATGCATCGCACCCCAGGGAGCAGCTGCCGCCGATGGAGAGCGTCCACGCGGCCCCGCACCGGTGGCGGACCCCGCGCGCACCCGCTGCGGAGCCTGTCGCACCGAGCGAGGCGTAGGCGCCCTGGCCGGTGGGCGTGAACTCGGGTCGGCGAGTGCAGGCCGCCTCGTTGCAGTGATTGCCTGTGCGGCCCGCACGGCGGATACTCACGGTGGTGTTCGGATTCCTGCGGCGACAGCACCTGGTGCTCCTGGCGGGCGCCTGCTTGTTCTTCGGCCCGACAACGGCTGTGAGCCCGGCGGACGACCTGAACCCGGTCGCGGCCGAGAACTTGCTACCGGGCACGCCGGGGTGGCTGGGACAGGCAGCCAGTGGACGTGCAATCGAGGTCTACGCGTCGTCGTCCGGCGCGGTCGCCGGGAACCGTCTCACCGTCCACGTCGCAACCGATCCGGCTGCGCGCTACCGGGTGGAGCTCTACCGACTCGGCTGGTACGGCGGAATCGGCGCCCGCAGGGTGGCTTGCAGTCCGGCCTGCGGGGGTGCCGAGGCGGGTCGCCCCGAGCCGCGTCCCGCTCCGGATGCCACCGGTCTCGTCGATGCCGGCTGGCCCGTCACGGACGCCTTCGACGTCGGCAGCGACTGGGTCTCGGGCTACTACCTCGTCAAGGCGGTGCTGACGGACGGATCGCAAGCAGGGAGATCGGCGACCACGTACGTCGTCGTGCGCTCAGCCGACGACGACGCGCGGATGCTCGTCCAGGTGCCGGTCAACACGTGGCAGGCCTACAACGGGTGGGGCGGGAAGAGCCTCTACCCGTTCTCGAGCAGCGACGGCCGCCAGGCCATCCGAGTGTCGTTCAACCGGCCGTACGACTGGACGCTGCCGGGCGCCCAGGGGCCGCTCGGTTGGGAGTTGCCGCTCGTCAGATTCATCGAACGAAACGGCTACGACGTCTCGTATCAATCAGATGTGTACACCAGCTACCACCACCGCTCGCTGCTCGAGCACCGGCTGATCGTCGTCGCCGGGCATGACGAGTACTGGACACACGCGATGCGTGACATGTTCGACGCCGCGCGCGACGCCGGCGTCAACCTCGCGTTCATGGGGGCCAATGCTGCGTACTGGCAGGTCCGGCTTCAGGATCGCGGCCGCACGATCCTGACCTACAAGTCGATGTACGACCCGAACCCGGACACGTCGCGGAAGACGGCCATGTTCCGCGAGCTGATCCCGCCCCGGCTCGAGTGCGCGTTGATCGGGATCCAGTCTCAGGGCGTCGAGCTCCACTGGCCACCCGGTGACTACACGGTCGCGGCGTCGGCTCTCAAGAGCCCGTGGCTCCGTCAGACAGGCTTTCATCCCGGCGACGTGATCAAAGGCATCGTCAGCGTCGAGAGCGACACGATTCCCGGCGACCAGTCAGCAGCGTCTTCCTGTGGCAACGCGCTGACGGTTCTGTTCCACCGCGAGCACGGTGGCGATAAGGACGGCAATGCCGACGCGACGGTCTACACGACGCCCGGCGGCGCCCGGGTCTTCGCGTCCGGCTCCCATCAGTTCTCATGGGCGCTCGCTGATCTCGCGTCCAATCCCGACCAGGGACACGGACTCGTCGACGCCCGCATGCAGCGCTTCGTGCGCAACATGTTCAACGATCTCGCCGGTTGACAGCGCTAACTGATCGTCGTCGCGGCGATCGTGTCCTCGCCGATCGCGTGGATCACGTCCTGCCGCTCGAGCAGGCGGCGGATCTGCTCGGGAGTGAGCCTGTTCGTCACGTAGTGATCCTCGAGGATCTCGGCGAGCGTCCGGCCGCGGTGGTGCTCACGGATCACGTACTGCGCGGCTCGCTCCTCCTTCTGCGAGCCGCCGCGCAGGAAGGAGAACGCGCCGGTCACTGCGTCGCGGAGGCCCATCGGCGCGATTGTATAGTCGGTCGCGTGAAGAGCCCCGCGGTCGCCGGGCGGTTCGCCGAACGCGTCGTGCAGGGTCGCGACGACGGCGGTAGCCCCGAACGGGTGCTCATCTGGATCGAACGCCGGGCGGGTGCCGTGTGGGCCGTCGGCCGGCAGGTCAATCCGCAGCACCGGGAGACGGAGGAGCCTCGCACCGACGACTACGTGTGGGAGGGCTACGAGCTCGACGACTGCCTCGACGCGGCGAACGCTGCGCTCGAGGACGATGCCGTCGTCTCCGAGGACGACGGCGCAACCGAGAAGATCCACCCGTTCCGCCGCGACGAGCTCCTGGCTCCCCTCGAGCGCTTCTTCTTCGGCCGTTAGCCAACCCTCCTAGCCGTCGGGCCACTCGAGGTTGGCGTCCGGAATCGGGTCGCCGTGCGGGTCGTGTGTCGGGAAGCCGAGCGCGCGGTCGATGCGCGCCTCGAGCTCCTCCGAGATGACGTGCTCGAGGCGGTCTGCCTCGTCGTGGACGTCGTCGACGTGCAGGCCGAGTGTCTCCGCCAGGTACAGCTCCAGCAGGCGGTGATGCCGGATCACCTCGAGTGCGACGCGCTCTCCCGACGCGGTCAAGCGCGTGCCCCGGTACTTCTCGTGCTCCAGCAGGTCGAGCGCCGTCAGCTTCTTGACCATCGCAGAGGCCGAGGCAGGTGAGACCGACAGGTCCTTCGCAAGCGCAGTGATCGAGACGCGGCCTCCGGCCACCTGCAGCTTGTAGACGCTCTTCAGATAGTCCTGGATCGACTCGGAAAGCGGGGCCCGGCTCATGGGCGGAGGGTAACGTGGCGCGCGTGCCGATCCAGGTGGGACACAGCGCCGACCCAGACGACGCGTTCATGGTCTGGGCGCTCGAGGCGGGGAAGATCGACGTGCGAGGCCTCGACCTCGTGCCCGTCGCGGCCGACATCCAGACGCTCAACGACTGGGCGGTCGACGGTCGGCTCGAGGTGACGGCCCTCTCGGCCGGCGCGTATACCGCGGTCGCAGACCGCTATGTGCTCCTGACGCACGGGGCGTCCTTCGGCGAGGGCTACGGCCCGATCGTCGTCGCTCGACGGCAGTTCGACCGCGACGAGCTTCGGCGCGTCGAGATCGTCACGCCGGGACCGCTGACCACCGCGAGCCGGGTGTTGCGGTTCGCCCTCGGCGAGGAGATCCGGACGCGCGACCTCCCCTTCGATCAGGTGCTCGACGAGGTGACCTCCGGGCGGGCCGATGCGGGGCTGTTGATCCACGAAGGACAACTGACGTTTGCAGACGCGGGCCTCCACAAGCTGCTCGATCTCGGCGTCTGGTGGCAGGAAGAGACGGACCTGCCGCTGCCGCTCGGGGTCGTCGCGGTGCGCCGCGACCTCGCGCAGATCGCCGACGTCTCCGCCGTCCTCCGCGAATCGATCCAAGCCGGGCTCGCGAACCGCGACGACGCGCTCGCGTACGCCATGACCTTCGGTCGCGGCATCGACGGCGCGACCGCCGACGAGTTCGTCTCGATGTACGTCAACGACCTGACGCTCGAGATGGGTCACGTCGGGCGCAGCGCGCTCACGCGCCTGCTCGGCTGCGAGCCGGAGTTCGTCGCATGAGCAGCCGGGCCGTGATCCTCTCCGCGGTTCGCACACCGGTCGGCCGGTACGGTGGCGCGCTGGCCGGGGTGCGCCCCGACGATCTCGCCGCGATCGCCGTCCGGGCCGCGGTCGAGCGGGCGGGAGTGCCCGAGGGCGAGATCGAGGATGTCTGGCTCGGCTGCGCGAACCAGGCGGGCGAGGACAACCGCAACGTCGCACGGATGGCCGTGCTGCTCGCCGGCCTCCCGGATTCCGTGGGCGGTGTGACCCTCAACCGGTTGTGCGCCTCCGGGCTCGCCGCGATCGTCGGCGCCTGCCATGCGGTGGTCGCCGGTGACGGCGACCTCTTCGTGGCCGGTGGCGTCGAGTCGATGACGCGGGCGCCGCTCGTGACGGCGAAGGCGGAGCAGCCGTTTCCGCGAGGCGACCGCCAGCTCTACGACACGACGCTCGGCTGGCGCTTCCCGAATCCGCGGCTCGAAGAGCAATTCCCGCTCGAGGCGATGGGCGAGACCGGCGAGAACGTCGCCGAGCGCTGGGACGTGTCGCGTGAGGTCCAGGATGCATTCGCGCTGCGCTCGCAGCAGCGTTGGGCCGCCGCTGCCGAAGCGGGCCGCTTCGACGACGAGCTCGTGCCCGTCGGCGACTTCGCCCGCGACGAGCACCCGCGGTCCGACACCTCCGCGGACAAGCTCGCGACGCTGCGGCCCGCGTTCCGGCCGCGCGGCACGGTGACGGCCGGCAACTCGTCGGGACTGAGCGACGGCGCCGCGGCGGTCGTTGTCGCATCCGAGGAGAAGGCCCGAGAGCTCGGGATCGTTCCCCTCGGCGTGTTCGTCGGTTCTGCGGTTGCCGGTGTCGACCCGCGCGTGATGGGCATCGGGCCGGTGCCGGCGGTGCGCAAGCTGCTCGCGCGGGCGAACCTGACCGTCGAGGACATCGACCTGGTCGAGCTGAACGAGGCGTTCGCCTCGCAGTCGCTCGCGGTCGTGCGCGACCTCGGGCTCGACGAGGGTCGGGTGAACGTGAACGGCGGCGCGATCGCGATCGGGCACCCGCTCGGGATGAGCGGCGCCCGCCTGACCGTGACCCTGTTGCACGAGCTGCGCCGCCGGCGCGGCCGTTACGGCGTGGCGACGATGTGTGTCGGCGTCGGCCAGGGCCAGGCCGCGCTGTTCGAGCGGGGCGACCTGTGAACCACGCCGAGCGCTACCTCGTCCTCGGGCTTCGGCTCGGCAAGCATGTCGACGGGCTCGTCGACGCCTACTACGGACCGCCGGAGCTGCAGGCCCAGGTCGATGCCGAGAAAGTGGTCGACGCCGCGCAGCTCGCCGCCGATGCCGACGGCCTCCTGGGCGAGCTCGCCGACGGTTGGCTGCACGATCAGGTGCGCGGCTGCGCCACCTACGCGCACGTACTCGCCGGCGACGACCTGTCGTACGCCGACGAGGTCGAAGGGTGCTACGGCGTCAGGCCGGCGAAGACGCCGGTGAGCGTCTACGAGGCGGCCCACGCCGAGCTCGACGCGCTCCTGCCGGGCGACGGCTCCCTCTACGAGCGCCGGCAGGCCTGGCGCGACGGTCAGCTCGTCGACGGTGCGCGCGCCGTGGCCGTGCTTCGCGACCTGCTGCCCCTGATGCGCGAGCGCACGGCGGCGGTCGTCGAACTGCCGGCGGGGGAGCAGCCGAGCGTCGAGCCGGTCAGCGACGAGCCATGGTGGGCGTTCAACTACTACCTCGGCAATCTGCGCAGTCGTGTCGTCCTGAACGTCGACGTGCCGACCACCGGTCGTGACCTGATCCACCTCGCGGCACACGAGGTGTACCCCGGGCATCACACCGAGCATGCGGTCAAGGAGCAGCTGCTCGTCCGCGAGCTGGGTGCGATCGAAGAGGCGATTCAGCTCGTGCCGACGCCGCAGGCGGTGCTCAGCGAAGGGATCGCCGAGGTGGGCGCGGAGATCGTGCTCGCCGACGGCGGCTACGCCGACGCGTACGGGGTCCTCGCCCGGCACGGGATCGAGCTCGATGCGGAGTTGACCGAGCAGATCGCGACCGCGGCCGAGCCGCTCGGCACGGTCGGCCTCGACGCCGCGCTCATGCTCCACGCCGACGGGGCCTCGCCCGAGGAGGCGCAGGCGTACATCGAGCGGTGGCGGCTCGTCCCGCCCGAGCAGGCGAAGCACGGCGTGCGTTTCACGACCGATCCGACGTGGCGCGCCTACGTGGTCACCTACTCGGCGGGGCTCGACCTTTGCCGCGCCTACGCCGGCGGCGAACCGGCGCGGTTTCATCGCCTGCTCACCGAGCACGTCCGGATCGGCGAACTGACCGCGAGCTAGCCGCGCCTCGATAGATTTCGGGCATGGCGGTCGCCACCCAGCGGGAGTACGGCCTCCACATCGACGGTGAGACCGTTGAACCGGCAGCCGGGGAGATGCGCGAACTGCGGGAACCGGCGACCGGCGACCTGCTGGCGCGCGCGGCGATGGGCGGTGAGGCCGACGTCGACCGGGCGGTCGCCGCCGCGCGAGCCGCCGTCGAGGGGCCGTGGGGCAAGACGCCCGCAACGGAACGCTCGCGGCTGCTTCATGCTCTCGCGGACGCCATTGCGGCGAACCGCAAGGAGCTCGCCGAGCTCGAGGCACGAAACGTCGGCAAGGCGATCTCGTCGGTCAAGGCAGAGGTCGCGGGCGCAACCGAGAACTTCCGCTACTTCGCGTCGGCCACGGCGTCGATCGCCGGGCGCTCGAACCCGATCGGCGGCTCGTTGCTCTTCTACTCCCAGAAGGAGCCGGTCGGCGTCGCCGCCCAGATCGTGCCGTGGAACTACCCGCTGCTGATGGCGACCTGGAAGCTCGCGCCTGCCCTGGCCGCCGGCTGCGCCGTCGTCCTCAAGCCGGATCCGCTGACACCGCTCTCGGTCCTGCGAATCGCCGTGCTCGCGACCGAGGTCGGCTTTCCCGCCGGTGCGATCAACATCGTCCCCGGCGACGGCCCGACGCTCGGCTCGTACCTCGTCGCCCACTCGGGCGTCGACAAGGTGGCGTTCACTGGGTCGACCAGGACGGGCGGCGAGATCATGCGTCTCTGTTCCGATCCGATCAAGCGCCTGACGCTCGAGCTCGGCGGCAAGAGCCCGAACCTCGTCTTCGCCGACGCCGATCTGGCGGATGCGATTCCCGCGAGCGTCTGGGCGATCTACGCGTCGGCCGGCCAGTCGTGCGAGGCTCGCTCGAGGCTCCTGGTCCAGCAGTCGATCTACGACGACGTCGTCGGCACCGTGACCGAGCTCGCGGAGAAGGTCAAGGTCGGAGATCCGCTCGATGCCGAGACGCAGATGGGCTCGCTGATCTCGAAGACCCATCGCGAGAAAGTGCACGGGTTCGTCGACGGCGCGCGCGACGAGGGCGCCGAGGTGACGACGGGCGGTGCGACACCGGACGGCGCCGGGGCGTTCTATCCGCCGACGGTGATCGCGAAGACCGACAACTCGATTCGCGCTGCGCAGGAGGAGATCTTCGGGCCGGTCGTGACGGTGATTCCCTTCCAGGACGAGGCCGATGCCATCCGGATCGCGAACGACGTCAAGTACGGCCTGATGGCGACGGTTTGGACGGGCGACCCTGCGCGCGGCCACCGAGTCGCCGGACGGATCAAATCCGGGACGGTCGGGATCAACATGCCCTACACGGCCTTCCCGGGGATCCCGTTCGGCGGGTACAAGCAGTCAGGCTTCGGTCGCGAGCTCGCGATCGAAGCCATCGACCTCTACCTCGAGACGAAGTCGGTGGTCACGTACACGGGTACGCGGCCGACGAACCCCTTCGGCCTGTAGCCGGTTACCGCTGGGTCATCCTGGCGGCGGGGACGTTCGCCCAGGCGACCTACTCGGCGATCTGGTTCGGCGTCGCCGTGATGGCCCCCTTTCTTCGCGATCGCTACGGGCTGACGCTCGCCGAGACCGGCGTGCTCATCTCAGCGTCGCTCGCAGGCTCGGTCGTGAGCCTGATCCCGTGGGGGCTGGCTGCCGACCGCTTCGGAGAGCGTGTCGTCCTCCTCATCGGTCTCAGCGGCTGCGGCGCCGCCTTGCTCGCGGCGTCGCGCGCCGAGACGTTCTGGCCGCTGTTGGGGCTGTTGATGCTGGCCGGGTTCGCCGGTGCAAGCGTCCAGTCGGCCAGTGGGCGGGCCGTGATGGCCTGGTTCCCGGCCTCCCAGCGGGGTGTCGCGCTCGGTATCCGTCAGACCGCGATCCCGATCAGCGGCTTCGCGACCTCCGTCGCGCTGCCGGGAATCGTGCGGCACGGCGGCACCGGTCTCGGCTTCGCGACCATGGGCTTCGCCTGCCTGGTCGCCGCGGCGATCGGAGGGCTCGTGCTCCGGGAGGCAGTCGCACCGACCGTGAGCGAGGGCAGCGAGATCGCGCCGCTCCGCGACCGTCGCATCTGGCGCGTGTCGGCGGGCAGCGCACTCGTTCTCGCTCCGCAGATGTGCGTTGTCGGCTTCACCGTTCTCTTCCTGCACGATCACCGCGGCCTCACGCCCGGCGCGGCGGCTGCCGTGCTCGCCGTCGTCCAGGCGCTCGGGATCGCCGCGCGCATCGGCGCCGGCCACTGGTCCGATGTGGTCGCGAGCCGCATGCGGCCGCTGCGGACGATCGCGCTCGCGGTCGCGGCTCTCGTCGCCCTGACGGGCGCCGTCCTCGGCGCACCGCTCGTCGTACTGATCCCGACGCTGGTCGCGGCAGGCGTGCTCGCGATGAGCTGGAACGGCCTGTCCTTCGCAGCCGCAATCGAGTTGGCCGGCTACCGGCGAAGCGGTGCGGCGATCGGCCTGCAGCAGACGCTGCTGAACGGCTCGGGCGCGCTCTACCCGGCGCTGTTCGGCCTGCTCGTCGCCGAGACGTCGTGGCGGTGGGGCTTCTTCGCGGTTGCCCTGTTCCCGCTCGCGGGCTGGCGCGTGCTGCGAGCATTGCCCGGATGAGCATGCTGGAGCGCCTCGACGCGATCCATGCGATTGGACAGCATCGCGCGGGCTACTCGGCGGAGGAAGACGCCGCCCACGAGCTGGCCGCCGACTGGATGCGTGAGGCCGGGCTCGCGGTCTCGGTCGACGAGGCGGGAACGCTCTTCGGCACGCGTGGCGAGGCGCGGGTGTGGTCGGGCTCGCACCTCGACAGCGTTCCGACCGGGGGGCGCTTCGACGGCGCACTCGGCGTTGTCGCAGCGATCGAGTCCGCCGCGCGCCTCCCGGCTGCTCCGCTAGCCGTTGTCGCGTTCCGGGCGGAGGAGACAGGCCCGATGAGCAGCAGGCGGCTGGCGGAACTGCCTGACGCATTCCTCGAGGTGCACATCGAGCAAGGGCCCGTGCTCGCGCTCGCGGACGAGCCACTCGGCGTCGTGACGGCGATCGCGGGACAAGCGCGCGGGACGAAGATGTTCGAAGGGCGTGCCGACCACGCCGGGACGACACCCATGGACGCGCGGCAGGACGCGCTCGTCGCTGCAGCACGCTTCGTCCTGCACGTCCGTGATTGCGCCCGGCCGGGCACGGTAGCGACCGTCGGTGCGATCGAGGTGACGCCGAACGCAGCCAACGTCATCCCCGCAGAGGTGACGGTGTCGGTCGACGCCCGCTCGGCCGACGCGGCGCTGCTCGACGCGTTGATCCGCGAGATCGACTTCGAGCCGGATTGGCGCATCGACCCGGTGGCGATGAGCGACGCGTTCAAGCAGGTGCTGCCGAGCGCGCCTGAGCTCGTCTCCGGCGCCGGCCACGACGCGATGGTCCTGGCGGCAGCCGGGGTGCCGACCGCGATGCTCTTCGTCCGCTCGCTGAACGGGGGCATCAGCCACCACCCCGACGAGCTCTCGAGCGAGCACGACATCGCTCTCGCAGTCGATGCGCTGACGGCGGCACTCGATAGGCTCACCCGGTGAGCAGCGACGCAGGCCCCGAGCGCGAGGTGATGGCGTGGGGCGATCTCGGCGTCGGTGCGCGAGCGCTCGCGGAGGCCGTCGCCGCCGACGGATACCACCCGGACATGATTCTCGGCATCGCGCGCGGCGGGCTGCTCGTGTGCGGTGCGCTGGGCTACGCGCTGGGCGTCAAGAACACGTTCACGATGAATGTCGAGTTCTACACCGGTGTCGACGAGCGACTCGAACTGCCGATGATCCTGCCGCCCGTGCCCGACCTCGTCGACTTCGCCGACTACAAGGTGCTGATCGCCGACGACGTGGCCGACACCGGCGCCACCTTGCGCCTCGTGCAGGAGTTCTGCGAGGGCAAGCTGGCCGAGGTCCGGTGCGCCGTGCTCTACGAGAAGCCGCGGTCGGAGGTCAAGTGCGAGTACGTGTGGCGGCGGACCGAGCGCTGGATCACATTCCCGTGGAGCGCAGAAGACCCCGTTCTGCAGGCTGTTTCGTAGCGCCCCTGGAAGCCCTCCGCGAGGTCGGATAGATTCGACCGCACCCCCCGGAACACCAGCTTCAAGGAGAGGAGCACATTGTCCAAGAGGAAGCTCGCGTCCGCCGCGACTCTGCTCGCGCTCGCGGCGATCGCCGTCGTCCTAGCGGTCGGGACGTCACCCGGCACGGCGAAGTCGAACAGTCCCTTCAAGGCCGCCTGGATCTACGTCGGCCCGCACAACGACGGTGGCTGGTCGCAGGCTCATGACCAGGGCCGGCTCGCTGTGCAGAAGGCACTCGGCTCGAAGGTGCAGACGACCTACAAGGAGAACGTCCCCGAAGGCCCACAGGTCGCCCAGGTGATCGACAGCCTGATCCGGGACGGCAACAAGATCATCTTCGCCACCTCGTTCGGCTACCAGCCGGCGATGGCGGCGGCGGCGAAGAAGAACCCGGACGTCAAGTTCGAGATGGCGACCGGCACGATCGTCCAGCCCAACATGGCCGAGTACTACGGCGCAGGCGAAGACGCGATCTACCTCTCCGGCATCGCCGCGGGTGCAGCGACCAAAACCGGCACTGTCGGCTACGTCGTCCCGTTCGCCATCCCGGAGGTGATCCGGCACACGAACGCGTTCACCCTCGGCGTCCAGAAGGCTCATCCAGGCGCGAAGGTGAAGATCATCTGGACCAACTCCTGGTTCGCCCCTGACAAGGAGAAGAAGGCGGCCGAGAACCTCCATTCGGCAGGTGCCGACGTGATCGGCCAGAACGTCGACAGCCCGGCGGCGGGACAGTACGCCGAGTCCGCCAAGGTGCCCTGGGTCGGCTATGACTCCAACGCCCGGAAGTTCGCCAAGAACTCCTGGCTGACGGCCGCGATCTACAACTGGGGGCCGTACTACACGAAGCGGGTCGAGGCCGCGATGAACGGCACGTGGAAGACCGGCTTCTACTACGGCAGCCTCAAGGACGGGTTCACGCTGCTCGCACCGTACGGAGCGGCCGTCTCCAAGGCGACGAAGGCGTTGATCGCCAAGCAGCGGGCGCTGATCGTCAGCGGAAAGTGGAACGAGTTCACCGGTCCGCTCTACGACCAGAGCGGCAAGCTCCGGGTCAAGGCCGGCCAGCGGCTGACCGTGAACCAGCTCTACTCGATCAACTGGCTCGTCAAGGGCGTCATCGGAAGCCCGAAGGGCTAGGACGACAACCTCTGGAGCGGGCGAGGTCCTCGAGGCCTCGCCCGCCCAGTACCTCTATGTCGGCAGCCGTCTCGCTCAGGGGCATCACCAAGCGGTTCCCCGGCGTCGTCGCGAACGACGGTGTCGAGTTCGAGGCCGCCGAGGGCGAGGTCCACGCCCTGCTCGGCGAGAACGGTGC
>DASYPH010000369.1:0-8130 GCA_036006925.1 Gaiellaceae bacterium | reverse complement strand
TCGCTTCCGCTGGAGAGCTTCGACGCGGTCTTTTCGGGATCGGCATTCCACTGGGTCGACCCGAGCGTCGGGTGGGTGAAGACTGCAGCGCTACTCCGTCCTGGCGGAACCTTGGCGTTGCTGCAGCCGGTCGCCGTGCGCGACGAGGCAGACGGAACCGCCGTCGACGAACTCCACGAGGCGTTCACAAGACTTGCACCTAGATCGCTGGGGAGCTTCCCGCGCTGCGCGACCTTGCGACGATCCGCGCGGGGGTGGAGGCGCGACGCGAGAACGTGTCGGAGGTCTGGGCCTGGCTCGCCCACCCGGGCCTCGCGGTACCCGAAGCGGCGGGGCTGTTCGGACCGACAACATTCACGGCCGTCCAGCGAGTCAGACGGCAAACAGCCGAGGAGCTCTGGGCGATGTTCAAGACGACCTCGATCTACCACCGTCTCGCGCCGCAAGTCCAAGTCGCACTGCAAGCCGAGGACGAGCAGATCATCGCGCGCGCCGGTGGCACGTTGCGATCGACTCAACTCGTCGCGCTCGTCACAGCATCGACAGTCTCGAGCTCGCCGCCGTGATGAGGATGGCTATGACGAGGTCCCGCGGCCCTGCCACGAGCCTCGAACACAAGATCTGGTTTCCGTTGCCGATGCGACGCCGATCGTCGCGTTCACGGACGCCGCAGATCGCGCCCTGCTGCTCGACGGCCGAACCCGTCTCGTCGAGCAGTTAGGGGCCGTCGGTCACCCGAACGGGACAGCAGGCTCTGGGAGGCGACTTCCGCATCTACTCACTTCCAGCGGAGCAGCGCCCTCACTCCATTCCAGGCTCATCTTCCACCGTCCTCTCGCTCTGTGTGACTCAGGGACGGGACGCGCCGAAATCCGTTACCACCCTGACGATCGCACGGGTCTGTGACACGCGGCGACTCGACCGGCGCGCGGCATGGAGAACAAGTCGACTCCGGCCTCGTGGGGGCCGTTCAACTGGGTACGGGAGACCCAGTCGCAGCTGACGCCCACCGCTCCTTAGCGGTCACGAGGCACCGCTTCGATCGGAGAGATGGCCGCCGGTACCTGCCGGCGGCCATCTGGTGCCGGCGGGTGTAGCTGTGATCGACGACCGGCGATGCGGCCGACCATGGCGTCGGCGGCCTCGAGACCCGCCGCGATCCGATCGTGGCCGGGCTGGCCCAAGACGACCCCGGTGATCGTCGTTCGCTTCCCGTCGATCCAGCGGATCGCCCGAAAGGCGAAGCAGCCGCCGGCCGCGTCGTCCGAGCCGGTCTTGATGCCCACGAACCCGTCCTGCCCGAGCAGCGTGTTGGTGTTGTGCACGGTGCCGGCGACCGGCAGCGTCGCGCTCGGAGTCGCGACGATGCTCGCGAACGCCGGCAGGCGCATCGCTTGATCGACGATGCGGACCTGGTCTGCGGCAGTCGAGACCGTTGCGTCGTCGTAGCCGCTCGGATCGGTGTAGCGAGTGTGGGTCATGTCCAGCGACCGTGCGGCGACATTCATCCGGGCCACGAACCGGGTTGCCGAGCCGGCGTCCCAGCGCGCCAGAACCACCGCGATGTTGTTCGCCGACGGCAGCAGCAGCGCCTGTAGCGCCTGCAGTTCGGTCAACACCTCTCCCGGGGCGATGGACACGACCGACTCCTCCTGCCCACGCCGGCGGCCGGCGTCCGCCACATCGGCGGCGGTGAGCGTGATCGTCGGGCCGTCCTCGCCGGCCCGTAGCGGGTGGTCGCGAAGCACGAGATAGGCCGTCATGACCTTCGCGACGCTCGCGATCGCAGCCGGGTGCTGGTTCGGGCCGGCTTCGATCTGCGACTGTCCTGCTCGAACGAACGCGGCCTGGCCGAATGCCGGCCACACCGCGCCGGGCACGTTGCCGCGCCCACCGCGGTCCTCACTGCGAAGGACGTCGCTGGGTGCTGCGTTCGTCGACGATGAGGACGCAACGTGGTAGCCGAGGAACCCGGCAATCGCCGCAATGGCGGCGGCCAGCAGGCCAAGAACACGGATCCTCCGAATCCGAATCCGCCGGATTCGTACTTGCTTGCGGTAGAGCATGGCGCCATTCAAGGCAGCGTGGCGTTGCGAGGACGTAGGCGGTTTTCGATATGCCGACGAAACGCACGGCCTCTAGCATCTGAGCATGCGCGTGCTGATCGTCGAGGATGAGCCCTTCATGGCAGAAGCCATCCGCGACGGCCTCCGACTGGAAGCCATCGCGGCAGACATCGCAGGTGACGGCGACACGGCTCTGCAGCTACTGACCTTCAACGACTACGACATCGCCGTCCTCGACCGCGACATTCCCGGACCTACCGGCGACGAGATTGCCGAGCGCATCGTCGCTTCCGACAGCGGGATGCCGATCCTCATGCTCACCGCTGCCGACCGTCTCGACGATAAGGCCACCGGGTTCGAGCTCGGCGCCGACGACTACCTCACGAAGCCGTTCGACCTCCGCGAGCTCGTGCTCCGCCTCAGGGCGCTCGACCGCAGGCGCGCCCACAACCGGCCACCCGTGCGAGAGATCGCAGGTCTGCGGCTGGATCCGTTTCGCCGCGAGGTCTACCGTGGCGGCCGCTACGTCGCTCTGACCAGGAAGCAGTTCGCAGTGCTCGAGGTCCTCGTCGCCGCCGAAGGCGGTGTCGTCAGCGCCGAAGAGCTCTTGGCGCGAGCATGGGACGAGAACGCAGACCCGTTCACCAACGCGGTGCGCATCACGGTCTCGGGACTCCGCAAACGGCTCGGCGAACCGTGGATCATCGCCACCGTGGCCGGCGCGGGGTACCGCATCGAAACGCACCCAGACACCGCCACCGAGGAAGGCCAGCGTGGATAGGGCTCCGGGCTTCAGCGTTCGCCTCAAGCTCACGCTCAGCTACGCCGGCTTCCTGATGCTCGCAAGTGCCATGCTGCTTGCCGTCGGGTACTTCTCCCTTTCGCGTGGTGTGCACCCCGGTGTGATCTTCTTGGTGCGCAGCCACGGCGAGCTCCTGCGCGCATTCGCTCCAACCGCGGCCATCCTGTTGGCGGTGCTGCTGGTGTTCGGTCTGCTGGGAGGGTGGCTTCTCGCCGGACGCATGCTCGCCCCGCTGACGCGCATCACCGACGCCACACGCACGGCCGCGAGCGGGTCACTCTCGCACCGGATCGAGTTGGAAGGACGTCAGGACGAGTTCCGCGAGCTCGCTGACAGCTTCGACGCGATGCTCGCCCGACTCGAAGCACACATCGCCGAACAGGAGAGATTTGCAGCCAACGCCTCCCACGAACTGCGCACCCCGCTGGCGATCACGCAGACACTTCTCGACGTCGCCCACAACGATCCGAACCGCGACACCGACGAACTGGTCGAACGCCTCCACGCCGTCAACACTCGGGCGATCGACCTCACTGAAGCATTGCTCTTGCTCAGCCGCGCCGAGCAGCGGTCGTTCACCCCGGAAGACGTCGACCTGTCGCTCATCGCAGAAGAAGCCACCGAAACACTCCTCCCGCTCGCAGAACAACGCGGTGTCACGATCGAAACCTCCGGCGACGTGACCCCCGCCACCGGTTCACACGCGCTCCTGCTGCAGCTGACTACGAACCTCGTGCAGAACGCGATCGTGCACAACCTGCCCGACCAGGGCATCGTGTGGGTCACCACCAGCGCCCACTCGACGAGTGCGGTGCTCACCGTCGAGAACACCGGCGAGAAGCTCACCCCTCAGCTGGTTTCCACGCTCGACGAGCCGTTTCAGCGCGGCATCCGACGCATCCGCACCGACCACGTCGGGGTCGGCCTCGGCTTGACAATCGTCAAGAGCATCACCCAAGCTCACGACGGAACCCTCGCCCTCAGCCCCCGGGCCGCCGGCGGTCTCCTCGTTACGGTTGGACTGCCCGCCGCCCAGGCTCTGGTCGACCGCCAAGGCGCCGCCGCAGCGAACTGGAACGACTCGGCTTCGTAAGAGCCTGACGGCGACCCGGATGGTGGTGACCGCCGTGGTGCAGGACGGTCCGCTGGGCGGGAAGCGTGGCCGAGGCCAGGACGACACCGGCTAGCAGCGCACCGACGAGGATGGCGCCTCACTCAGAGTGGCACTAACCGGAGAAGCGGTCACGGATGTATGACGGTTCGAGCGCGAGAAACTCACCGGTGAAGCCTCATCTGCCGGACCTGGAATTTTCTCACCGAGTGGTGCGTAGGATCTGCGCTCGTGGTGGCAGGAGTACGTACCGGCGGATGTCTGTGCGGGGCAGTCCGCTACAGCGTTCGCGGTGACCCTGTCCAGATCCGGCGCTGCCACTGCGCGAATTGCAGAAAGGAGTCCGGCAGCGCGTTCACCGTGTATGCGCAGTGGCCGGTCGAGGCGTTTGAGATGAGCGGCGTGATCTCGAGCTACGACAATCGCGGCTTCTGCCCGCGCTGCGGGTCCCGGCTCCTTGACACAACCAACTCCGACACGCTCATCGAGATTCGGATCGGAAGTCTGGATGAGGCGCCCTTCGAGCTGAAGCCCGAAGACGAGCTCTGGGTGAAGCGGCGCGAGAGCTGGATCCCCCCGGTCGGGGGTGCAACGCAGCACGACGAGAACTAGCAGCCCACTTGCTCTCGCTCGATGGATCAGGCGGAAGGTCGGTCGCCCAGTCGAAGGCTCTTTCCCATGAGGGTTATCCGGGGTTGGTCCAGAGGTTTTGATAGGCCGGGATGAGTTCGTCCCATCGTGCCTCTCTGTCGTCGCGCTCGCATCCGGCGAGGTAGCCGGCGAGATCTTCGACATGAATCTGCACTCCGGCGCCGTAGGCGGCGAGTGCGTCCAAGGGCATGCCCCGTACCTCAGCGACAAGAGCCGTCTGACCGCCGTCGGCGCTCAGTCTGACCTCGATCACGAGTCCGCCGGTGTCCGTAGCCACTACGCGCAATCGCTGGGGAGGCTCGCATGCGTCCACGCGCCTCGCGCCTTCTGCTCCGCTGGCAAAAACGCGTATGTAGAACGCACTGCCGAGGCGCAGGTCGCCGTCCACCTCGCCGTACCAGCCAGCCAGGCGGTCGGGATCGGTGAGTGCCGACCAGACGTCGTCGATCCCAGCTTCGAGGCGACCCTCCATCCGCACGACGCCCTTGCCGTCGACTGAGTGCAGGCTGCCCAGGATGCGGCCGCCCGATGGGCTACTGGTCATCTGATGCTCCTTGGTTCGCGGGTGGAAGTAACACCTTCCTCACAGACTCAGCGGGAGCATCTACATCATCGGTCGACGTGGTCACTGGTTCACACTCCGGACCGGTGGCGCAGGCGAAATTCAGAAAGACGCGCACCAGCGTTGCAGTCAACGGGCCCCGGCCTCTCTCTAGACCCGCAAGGCACGTTTGGCGATGACCGCCTCGGCCGCGACCAACGTCGACACCCCCGAGCCCCTAGCAGGCGCTGAGATGAGTGAGCAGGTTTCGTGGTTCTTGGAGTTTGCCGTCAAGCCGGGCCAGAGCGACGACGTTCGCGCTCTGATTCGTGAAATGTCGAGTCCACGCAGACCGAACCGGGCGCGCTGAACTACGAGCGGTCGATGAGCCACGACGAGAGCGTGATCCACTCGTACGAGCAATACGCCGATTCGGGAGCTGTCCTGGCGCACCTGTCGACATTTGGAGAAACGTTCGCGGAGCGTTTCCTCGCAGCTGTCGATCCCACCCGCTTCGTCGTTTACGGTGACCCGTCGGATCAGGCTAAAGCGGCGCTCGACGCCTTCGGAGCGCTCTAACATGAAGCGGTTCGCCGGATTCGCACGCCAGGAGGTGGTCGGGTGACATTCCCGAACGGTGGCGCAGGCCACCGTCTCACTTCCAAAGGCTGGGTCTTGGCGAAGATCAGTAGGAACGGGAAGGGCTTTTCCGTAGTCTCGCCGATGCGTCCCGTGGTGCCTAAGGCGAAGCTGGCCGCACGAAAGGAGGTGAGCCCTCGTGAAGCACCTGCCTCCGACTGCGGTTCTGTTGCTCGTCGTAGCCGTCGTGCTGATGCTTGGCGGTGCGGCGCTGATGCTCGCGGGCCTGGTCAGCCCAGGGATCGCAATCCCGCTGATCGCAGTCGGGATCGCGCTCACGATCGTCACACAGAGCAGGCGGCATCGTCAGCACATCCCGCGTCACTGACAAGCTTGCCCCTGGTGCCGCTGCGGTGCCGCTCGCGGCGTCATTCCCGAACACTGGCGCAGTCTTGACTCGTGTCTCCTGGGTATCGATCTTGTCGCTGTGAATCAATCGCAGATTGCAGTGAGCACACCACGGTCATGGGTCGGCGACCAGCGACTCGGGACGTTCGTCCTGTACCTCGATCGGAAGAGGGTCGGTGCGCTTGCACCGCAAGGAGCCGTGCGACTCTCGTGCTCCGCCGGAAAGCACGAGCTGATCGCGCGGCAATGGTGGTACCGCAGCAGGCCGTTCAAATTCGACCTCGCTTCGGATCAGGAGCTTCGACTGGTTGTCGACCTCGTCCGCGAAGGCTCGTTACTTCGCAGGGTCCTGCTCCTGATGGTCATGCCGTGGCGAGGTGTCGTCGTAAAAGCCGCCGCCTGATCTGGTGCCAGCCAGTGGCTCTGGCGTCATTCCCGAACACTGGCGCAAGCGACGCTTTCCGATCGCGAGTGCCCATACTTCCACGGGATGCCCGTCATAGAGCGGAGCCGATGACCACACTCACGAACCGCGCGAACACCGCGCGTCTTGTCATCGACGTGCAAAACGGCGCCGTCGCAGAGGCTCATGAGCGCGAGATAGTGATCGCGAACATTGCCAGCCTTGTCGAACAAGCGCGGAGCGAGAGCGTCCCCGTCGTCTGGGTCCAACACTCTGACGAGCACCTCGTGCGGGGAACCGCGCGATGGCAGCACGAGGAGCCCGAGCTTGTCGAGCGCTCCCATCGCGCGAAACGTTTCGATCGTTCGGACTCCTCCGACGAGGTGAACGTCCCCGCCGCGGTTCGTCCCTCGCAGCTTCTCCAGGAGCCGTGCGGGGTCGGAGTCGGCGACGATCGGCACCGGCGCTCCGTCAGTCGGAACGTCGGAACCGAGCACGAACACGTCAAGGTTCGGCCATGGCCAGCGGTCGTTGGTGAGCGCAGGCTCGAAGGTGGTACGGCCATCAGTACCCGCCTCACAGTTCTCCTGGAACTCGGGAATTCCGTGACTCTGACCCGAGACGAACTGCCGGTCGCGCACCAGCGGCGGCCAGCCGTCAGGAGTCGTCACGTAACCGTCGGCGGTGATGCTGAAGCGTGTGCGGATCTGCATTTCGTTCCTCCGTCGCCGAGATGTCCGCGGGCGAGAACTTTGCCAGCGACCGGCCGCTAAGCGAACGGGAACTGAGCCGGTCACGAGGACCGGGGGCAGAGTCAGTGGCCGGCACTGTTGAGCGCCGCTCTGACCTTCGCGGGCGTGAGCGCGCCGTGCGATGCGGGCAGGCACGCCTGCACGACCCGCAGAACTACCGGTGAGTGCACATCGACCCCGGCGGCCTGGACTTTCTCGACCGACAGATCACCCTGCGCGGTCGGGTCGGGGAACCGCCCCACACCATGGCTGCGCATGCACCTGGCAAACGACAGCTCGTCTGCGAGCCGGATGCGCTGCTGCTGCGCCGTTTCCTGCACAACGCCGCCATGCGGGAGCAGGTGCTGGCAGGCACTCATGGCCGCGTTGAACTGGGACTCACTGACCCCGAGTTGTTGCGGCGTCGGCTTCCCTTCGTCGGGGAAATTCGGCACGCCGTTCGCCCGCATGCAGCGGGGGAAGGCGACCGCTCGGTTCTGTGTCGTCGTCGTGACGGCGGTCGTCGAAGAGCCGACGCTCGCAACCCCCGCAGAGTTTCCGCCGCCGCAGGCGGCCGCGAGCAGCGAGAGCGCGGCAGCCACGACGACGGCGGCTGAGGCGAGGATGAGTCGACGTGAACAACGCATGATCTTCAGTCCTTTCACGGAGCGTTGGAACTCCTGTAAGGCAGCACTGAGCTGCACGTGCTCATACGGTTCGCAGCGCCTCGGTGGGTGACATGCGGGCGGCGCGGATTGCGGGGAGCAGTCCGGCGACCGCCCCGATGACGATGGCCGCGGCAAGGCCGCCGGCCCAGGCGGTCGTCGGGATAACGATC
>DASYPH010000368.1:0-11132 GCA_036006925.1 Gaiellaceae bacterium | reverse complement strand
GCCGGTGCGGGTCGGGTCGCACCGGCGTGGCACGGTCGGACGGGAGGCAGCGGGTGCCATCGGCGTCATCTGAGCCGTGCTGCCGTCAGCCGCCGCCGTAGGACACCCTCATCGCCTCCGCGATCGCGGCCGGCAGCGTGCCGGCACCGATTCGCGCCGAGCAGGCGCGCGAGGCTACGCGTCGAGAGAAGCAGTCTCATCGCGTTCTCCAGTGCTTGTTCGCTGGGTGGATGAGTCGCGGAGCGACGGCCAGCAGGAAGAGCCCGAGGAACGCGGTCGTCAGGCTGTCGAACAGCAGGGTGAGCATGATCGCGAGCCGGTAGCCGGACTCCATGAAGCCGAACACAGGCGTGTATTCACTCACCAGGAGGCTGGCGAGCGTTCCGAGCGCGATCCCGATCGCCCCGACCGCCGCGAGCGCGAGGATCAGGTCCCCGGTCCGCCGTCCGAGTAGGCGTACGGGAGCGAACAGGACGGCGCCGACGCCCGCGGCGCCGATGAAGCTGAGCAGGAACAGCGTCCCGATCGTCGGCACGGCCGAGAAGTACGCGTCGTAGTACTGCTGCGCGTGGATTGCACCGACGATGAGGATCGAGACGGCACCGAGGTAGCGGGCAATCTCGCCGCTGAGCTCGAGCCGACGGCTCGGCCGGGGCGTCGTCTTGGACACGATTGCCTGGTCGCGGCTGAAGCCCCGGCTGGCGTCGGTGTGGGTGTGTGAGCTAGCCACGGTGGATCTCCTTGCCGGCCGGAGTGAGTACCCACCAGGGACCGCCGAACTGATTGAGAGCCTGGCCGGTTGTCTGGCCGGGCTTGTGGTCGCCGACCCAGTAGTAGAGCGGGTGGCCGTTATAGGTGACCTCGAGCTTGCCGTCCTTGCGCTTGGTCGTCCCCAACAGTGAGGCACGCACGCCCGGGCCGGCGATCGGCTTGCCGTGCGTCAGCAGGGGCGGCCAGAGCGCGGCGCAGGCGCCGTAGCAGACGCTCGTCGTGCCCTTGTCGGGCGGGAAGTCGTACAGCGTGATGCCCTTGCCGTCGACGAGGATTCGTCCGAGCGGCGACCTGCCGATCGCAACTTTTGCACTGCTGCCGGTATCGGCGGCGAGCGCGAAGGCTGCGGCGGTCGCGGCTACGGCCACGGCCGCGATGAGCGCGGTGACAAGTGTGATCAAGCGATTCATCGAAAACCTCCTAGTTGTTGTTCGGCGCACGCGAAGGGCGCGTGTCGAAGTGGTCTGCCAGTTGGTGCAGGTGGGCGGTCGTCGACGACGCAACGCGAACCATCAGTTCGCGCGAGTCGGTCTCACCGTCGACGAGGTGGAGCAGTTCGTCACCAACTGCCTGAACGAACCGATCGGCGGCGAGCGCCCAATCCGCGATCGCGGTCGCGGCTGCGGAGAAGCCGCCGATCTGGATCCGAGCACCGTCGCGAGCGACGGAACGCAGAGAGATACTGCGGATCTGCGCAGCCTTGGAGCGCCCTACTGGGCGCGGACTGCGGTTAGAACGAGTCGAAGCCATGGCCCCTGCCTTTCCGGTTGAAGAAACACGGAGAGGCGAGCCTTGGCCTCGTGCGACGTCGTTCGTGAACGTCGCAAGTTCAAGTTAGCAGGAGCGGATCAGTCTGCGTCGAGTCGCTTGCGCGGCGGCTCGAGCAGGCTCTGCTGCTCGACGATCCGGGCGGCGACTGTGGCCAACCGAAGGTTCCGTTCCCGCGCGGTCTGCTGCAGGCGGCGGAACGCGTCTTGCTCCGAGAGCTTGAGCGCCGACATCAACAGCCCTTTCGCACGCTCGACGAGCTTTCGATCCTCGAGTGCCTGCTGTGCTCGGTCGACCTCGGACTCGAGCGCCTGGAACTCTGCATGTCGAGCCGCCGCCAGGCCGAGCGCGGCCTCGAGTTCGCGTGCGTCGACCGGTTTCGTGAGGTAGGCGCTGACTCCGCTCGCGATCGAGCGCTCGATCAAGCCGGGATCGTCGACGCCCGTGACCACCACCACCGGGCGACGCAGACCGTCACTCGCGAGCCGCAATGCCGTTTCGAGTCCGTCGAGATTCGGCATCTCGATATCGAACAGGTACAGATCGGGTGGATTCTCGCGTGCGAGCGAAACGGCCTCCAGGCCGTCGGCGGCGGGGCCGAGCGGCTCGTGCCCGAGCGAGCGCAGGCGTTCGACGAGGCCGCGCGCGATCAGCGGGTCGTCTTCGGCGACGAGCACTCTCATTGCGCCGTCGCGAAGACAGCCTCCGCACGCGTGCGGTTGCCGTGCACGGCTCGCAGCTCGAAGCGGCCGTCGAGACCCCGCTCGACGAGCGACCGCACAAGTTCGAGCCCGAAGCCCGCCTCGGCCTCCACACCGCCTCCGCCGTCCTCGACTGTCAGGCTCGTCTGTGCGCCGCGCCGAAGTCGAACGACGATCGGCGACGCGCCGTGTCGGAAGGCGTTCGTGATCAGCTCGTTGGCAACGAGGCCGAGCTTCTGCGCGGTCGCCGCGTCGAACATGCCGGCCTCCGCATCGACTGTCACCGGAACCGGCGCGCTCGCGGCGATGCTGGAAAGCAGCGACGCGCCGTCGACGCTGTTACCGGAATCCGACAGCAGCCGATGCACGGCTGCGATCGAGCGGATGCGTCCTGCCGTCTCGTCGAACCTCGCCCCCTCAAGACCATCGGGACGGTCGAGCAACAGGAGGTCGGCGACGGTCTGCAGATCGTTCTTGATCCGATGGTCGGCTTCACGCGCAAGCAGCCGCGCGGCGTCGGCGCTTGCGGCTTCGCGTAGGACCGCGTGCATAAGGACGAGCGCCACTGCTGCGGCCACGGCGACCAGGGAGAGCCGCATCGCGGTCGCTCCCGCCGACAAAGGCACCAGCATCGCGACGAGCGTGCACGTTCCCGCGGCAACCAACAGCCACATCCCTCGTCTCCAGCCACGCTGGACGACCGCGATGAACGGCACGGCGAGAAAGAGCAGCAGCGAGAAGTTCGAACCACCGTTGACAACCAGTAGCGCGACGAACGCGATCAGCCCGCCGCACCACGCATCGAGCAGCGCGCGGCCGCGGCGCGTCGCCAGCCACTCGCGCCAAGGCACGACCATCGCGACGGTGTTTCCGACAGCAGCAGCCAGCGTCGCGCCGACCAGGAGCCAGCGATGCCGGACACCGACCCCGATCGAGAGGTCGGCGAGCACGACCACGATGGAGGCCCAGCCGAGCCAGTAGCCGGCTTGCACAGCGGCAGTCCGGAAGCCGAGCTCGCCGACATCGGCGACACGCGCTCCCTCGCCCGAGCCGGCGGGTCGACTCCAGAGGAGGCCGACCCGCGGCAACGATGCCGCGCGATGAAGGCGCCAGGCAGTGGCAGCGGCAGTTGATGAAATGCTCGACAAGACGCTTCCCCTCGCGTCAACGACGTCGCCGGCCGCCGTAATCCCAGCAGTGCGCCGTGCCGGAGTAGCACCGCAATAGCCGGTGACCCGGTCGGCGCGCGTAGATTGCGTGCGTGGTGCGCCTACCCCGGGTGAGGAGCGTTTCCGACCGCGCGGGCGTCGGCGAACGCCTCGGCGGCTTCGTCTACGGAACGGTTCTCGTGCTCTCGGTCGTCGTCGTCGGCGCGAAGGCGTTCCCGGATGGCCCCGGCCGGGTTGCGATCCTCGTCGCCGTCACCACCTTCGTCTTCTGGGCCGCCCACGTCTATGCAGACGCGCTCACGTACAGCGTCGCCCACGACGCGCATCTCTCGATCGCCGAACTGCGTCACATCGCCCGTCATGAGGCCGCGATCCTGGAAGCCGGGGTGCTCCCGGAAGCCGCACTCCTCCTCGGCGCGATCGGACTGCTGTCCGAATCTGCCTCAGGCTGGCTCGCGCTTGGGCTCGGGTCCGCCGTGCTCGTAACGGCCGGGATCGTCTTCGCACGAGTAGAACGCCTCGCCCCCCTCCAGGCGCTTGCCGTCGTGCTTGCCAACCTTGCGCTCGGCGTCGTCTTGATCTTCCTCAAAGTGCTCATCACGCACTAGCTGCCTGCTGAAGTCGGCGTATGCACGACGCACGGCACCTGGCGTGTTGCGCGCCGCGCATACGTCAACTTGGGTTTCGTCAGCCCGGATGTACGACCTCGTACCTGAGATACGCCAGGCCGTCGCCGACCGTCCGGCTCTCGAGCCGTCGCAGCGACGTCTTGTCGCTCGTTTCGCCGAAGAGGCGCCCGCCCGCACCGAGCACGGCGGGGTAGACGAGCAGCCGCAGTTCATCGACCAGGCCGTGCTCGAGCAGCGTCTGCGCCAGCTGACGGCTCGCGAGACAGACGATCCCTCCGTCTATTTCTTCCTTCAGCCTCGAGACCTCGCTCACGGCATCTCCCCTGACGACGGTCGAGTTGACCCAGACGGGCTCCTCGAGGGTCGACGAGACGACGTACTTGGGCAGGTTGTTGAGGCTCTCCGCCCACGCACCTTCGCGCGTGTTCCAGCGCGAGCCGAAGTACTCGTCGCTTCGCCGGCCTACGAGCAACGCCGACGCAGCGAGTGCCTGCTCGAGGCCGAACTCGGCCCAGGCGTCGCTGTCTCCGTCCAGGAACTGGTGGAACCAGCCACCGTGCTTCGAGCCCTCCTCGCCGGTCGGATCCTCCATCACGCCGTCGAGCGAGACGTTCTCGCTGATCACGATTGTTCCCATCGCTGTTCTCCCTTCGTCGGACTGTTCGCGTCACGTGTTGAGGCGTCGTCGGCGACGGAAACCGAGCGGCGAGTTTTGAGCCGGCCCAACGTCTTGACTCATGATGGCGGCGACAGGAAGGCTTGCTGCGAGGATGCGATGGTGACCGACGAGACGCTCGTTCGTGCGCGCAGCGGTGACGAGGACGCCTTTCGCGAGTTGACGGATCCTCACCGCCGCGAGCTGCAGTTGCACATCTACCGGATCGTCGGCTCGGTCCAGGAGGCGGAGGACATGCTCCAGGAGACGTTGCTCGCCGCCTGGCGGAGCCTTCCGCGCTTCGAGGGGCGCGCTTCGCTCCGGGCGTGGCTGTACCGGATCGCCACCAACCGTTCGCTCGACGCTCTGCGGGCGAACAGCCGACGTCCCGAGGGGGCACCGGTGACGCACCTTCCCGAGCCGACCCGTTGGAACGAGGCGCTGTGGCTCGAGCCGTACCCCGACGTCCTACTCGAAGGAGTCCCTGACGAGGCTCCAGGCCCCGAGGCGCGCTACGAGACGCGCGAGGGGATCGCCCTCGCCTTCGTCACCGGCCTCCAGCATCTGCCGCCGCAACAGCGCGCGGTGCTGGTGCTGCGCGACGTCCTCGGCTACCGAGCCGGTGAGGTCGCCGAGATGCTCGAGACCACCGAAACGGCCGTCAACAGCCTCCTGCGCCGCGCGCGCGCCGCATTCGACGCGCGCTTGCCGGTCACGGGACGCGACCGGGCCCCGCTGCCGAGTTCCAAGCAGGAGCGCGTCCTGGTCGGCGCCTTCGCCGAGACGGTCGAGAACGGGGACATCGAGAGACTGGTCGCCCTCCTGACCGACGACGCGTGGCTCACGATGCCGCCGCTCCCGCACGCCTACCAGGGACGGGAAGCGATCGGCGGGTTCCTGCGCGGCGCCGCGGCCCGGCGTGGCGTCCCGATGCGGCTCGTCGCGACCCGCGCGAACACGCAGCCGGCGTTCGGCTGCTACCTACCGGCGCCGGACACCGGTGTCGCGCGTGCCCTGGCACTGCTCGTGCTGACCCTCGAGGACGACGCGATCTCCGCGATCACGTGGTTCGCGGATACCAGCGCCTTGCCGCGGTTCGGCCTCCCGCGCATGCTGGCGGCCGGCACCACAGTTGCTCCGAGGCGCTCGCCGCCGTAATGGAGGCCGAGCCCGCCCGTGAACAGTCCATACCCATAGGCCACGTGGAGAACGTCGCCGGCCGAACCTCCCGCACACACGATCGCGCGCGCGTTGACCTCGGCGAAAAGCTCAACGTCGCGCATCGAGTACGCGACGATGGTCGGCTTGCCGTGCGTACCCGAGGACGCGTGCACTCGCACTGTCTGCTCGAGCGGAACCGCCAGCATCCCGAACGGAACCGTGTCGCGTAACTCGCTCTTCCTGGTGAACGGCAGCTCCTCGAGCACAGGCTCGTCCCCGACGCCCCGCAGCTTCTCGCGCCAGTACGGCGTCTCGACCCTGCGGAGCCGACGAACGAGCGATGCCAGCCGCTCGCGCTGAAGACCCGAGCGCTCCTCAGGCGATTGCGTCTCGATCTCGGGCTGAAACACCGTCGGGTCAGGGAGCCGCGGCGAGCGTCCTCTCCGTGGGGAAGCTGATTTGGATCTTAAGGCCGCCGTCGGCTTGGGCGTGGGTGGTGATGGCGGCCTCGTGGGCGTTGGCGATCGCCTGGACGATGGAGAGACCGAGACCGAGCCCGTGGCTGTGGGTGGCGCGACCGGGATCGAGTCGTTGGAACGGCTGGAAGATCCGCTCGAGCTCGCTCGCCGGGATCGTGGGGCCCGTGTTGGCGACGGTGAGGACGGCGTGACCGTCTCGGGTTTCGGTTGTGATGCTGACGTTGCCGTCGTCGATGTTGTGGTCGATAGCGTTGCTGAGGAGGTTGGCGACGAGCCGCTCGACGAGACGTGGGTTGCCGGTCGTCTGGGCCGGCCGGAGCGCGGTGTCGAGCACAAGTCCGTCATGGTCTGCTGCAGCCGCGGCGGCGGTGGTGATGGCGGCGAGGTCGACGGGTTGGCGGCTGTCGAGGCCGCGTTGGCTGCGGGAGAGCGTGAGCAGCGCTTCGATCAGGCGTTCCTGTTGTTCGCCGACGGCGAGCAGCTGTTCGCAGGTGCGCCGGTAGGAGTCGATGCTGGCGTTGGGATCGCTGAGGGCGACCTCGAGCAGCGTGCGCTCGAGGGTGAGCGGCGTGCGCAGTTCGTGCGAGGCGTTGGCGACGAACTGTCGTTGCGCCTCGAACGAGATCTCGAGACGGGCGAGGAGTCCGTCGACGGTGTTGCCGAGCTGCTTGAGCTCGTCGTCGGGGCCTTCGAGCGCGAGCCGGCGGTGGAGGCTGCTGGCCGAGATGTCGCGGGCGGTCTCGGTGATCGTGCGCAGTGGGCGCAGGGCGCGGCCGGCGATCACCCAACCAAGCCAGAGCGAGAGCACGGCCATCACGGCGAGCGCGGCCGCGGAGTCGACGAACAGCTTGTGCAACGCGGCATCGGACTGGCCCTGCGCGGCGGCGATCGCCACCTTGCGGCTGCCTGCGATCGCGTTCGGGCCGATCGGTACCTCGAACCCGGGGACCGGCTTCGCATCGATCTTTCCGGAGCTCTGAAACTGGACCGCCGCCTGATGGCCGGAGCTGATGAAAAAGCTGCCGGTGTACTGGTGGTGGGCGAGGACGTAGGTGATCGCGAGCAGGGCGGCCGCGGAGCAGAGGAAGAGACCGCCGTAGACGAGCGTGAGTCGCAGCCTGATGGTGGGGGCAGGCAGGCGCGTTCGCGGCCAACGGTTGACGAGCCGGGTTGAGCGCGGGGCGCTCACGCGTCGATGCGGTAGCCGGTGTGGGGCACGGTCTCGATTACTTGCGGCTCGCCGAGTTTCCGCCGCAGCCGACTGATCGTGACCTTGACGACGCTGCCGTCCCGGTCGACGTACTCGTCCCAGCCACGGGCAAGCAGCTCACTGGTGGTGACGGGAGCGCCGCCGGCGACGAGCAGGAGCTCGAGCACGGCCAGCTCTCTAGGGCTGAGCTCGAGCCGGCGGCCGGCACGGCTGGCGACGCGTTGCACGGTGTCGAGGCGCAGATCGCCGCGGGCCAGAAGCGGCGGATGGGCTGTCGCGCCGCGACGGGCGAGGGCGCGGATGCGCGCGACCAGCTCGGCGAAGGCAAACGGCTTGGGCAGATAGTCGTCGGCGCCGAAGCCGAGGCCGTCGACGCGGTCTTCGATCGTGGTGGCGGCGGTGAGCATGAGAACGCGCGAGCGCGACCCTCGCGCGACCAGGGCTCGGCACACCTCGTCGCCATGGATCTTGGGCAGGTCGCGGTCGAGCAGGATCACGTCGTAGCTGTCCCCCGCGGCGTGGCGCAACGCGTCCTCGCCGTCGAACGCGATGTCGACGGCCATACCCTCGCGCCGCAGCCCAACCGCGACGGTGGCGGCGAGCTCTCGGTGGTCGTCGACGATCAGCACCCGCATTCGGGTCCACCCTCCTCTGCCAGCCTCAAGGATGCCGCAGGACCGGTTACACGCAGGTAACAGACCCTGTTCCCCTGCCGTAACCGGATCGGGGCTATCCCTTCTGGCAGCCGACTTTGTCGCCCGAGAAGGAGCTTGAGATATGCGCTGCCGCCGTCCAGTCATCGTCGCCTCCGCCGTCGCGGCTGCCGGCTTCGCGCTGCTCGCGGCCGGTTGTGGCGGCGGCGGGGGCTCTCCCGGGATTGCGAGCGTCGCCTCCTCCTCCACCACCGCTGCCACGACCACAACCACGACCACGACGCAGGGTGGTGGCTCGCGGCCGCCAGGTAGGGCGATAAGCCCCTCCGGCGGTGGCGAGCCACAGTTCCGGATCGCGATGAACGTCGGCACCGTCGACGGCGCGAAATTCTCCGCCTGCATGCGCACGCGCGGGGTCACGAACTTCCCGGATCCCAACAGCCGGGGACTGATCACCATCCAGTCGGGGATGGGCATCGACCCGGGCTCGCCGGCGTTCATGTCCGCCCGGACAGCCTGCGAAAAGCTTCTCCCGAACGGCGGGCAGCCGACCCCGGCGGAGATCGCGCAGCGCCAGCAGCAGCTGCTCGCCTTCTCGGCCTGCATGCGTGCGCACGGACTCAACGATTTTCCCGACCCGTCCAACGGTGGCATTCACCTCCACGCCTCTTCCGGCAGCGACCTCGACCCGACCAACTCCACCTTCGAGAAAGCACAGGAGGCCTGCCAAGGGCACCTCCCATTCAAGGGCGGCGCTGCCGCTGCACCGCCGGCCAAGACCGGGGGCGGGTGAGCCGGTGACTCGCGGACGCGTCATGGCCGGGGTGGCGGTGAGGCGCATTTCGGCGCCGGTCCGTTCGCCTCTGTCCCGCCCGGGCCGGCGGCTGGTGGCCGGAGTGGCGGTGCTCCTGGTCGCGGTCGGAGTGGCGGTGGCGGTCGCCGACCCGTTCACGGGCGGGTCGCCGGCCGCGAACGGATCCGCCGACAACGCCGCGGCCACCTCGCTGACGACGGTGAAACGCGAGGATTTGTCGCAGCAGACGCAGGTGAGCGCGACGCTCGGCTACGCCGATGCATCGACGATCGCCGTTTCCGCGGGCACGGCGCCCTCGAACGTCCAACAGGCGCAGCAGATGGCCTCGGCGGGCCGATCCGCCCTTGAAAGTGCACAGGCCGGCCTTGCGACGGATCGTCGAGCGTTCGACCAGGCGCGCGCGATGCTCGCAGCCGACCGGCTGAAGCTCGCGATCGACTGCAGCGGCGAGAACGCGGCCGGAAGCGCCACCACCCCGACCGGCGGCTCCGGCGGATCGGCTACGAGCACGCCGTGCGCAACCGACACGCAGACGACGGCCGCTGACGCGCAGAGCGTCGCCGCCGACAGCGCGAAGGTGCAGGCCGACGGGAACGCTGTTGCCACCGCGACGACATCGCTCGCGGCCGCGAACCAGAGTCTGGCCGCAGCCCAGTCCTCGGCAGCGGTCTACGGACAGACATCGGTGTACACGATGCTGCCGAAGGCCGGCCAGATCGTCAGGCGTGGGCAGGCGCTGTACGGGATCGGCGGCGCGCCGGTCGTGCTGTTCTACGGCGGCACGACCGTCTGGCGCGTGTTTCGAATCGGCATGTCCCCGGGTCGGGACGTCGCGGAGCTGAACAGGAACCTGCGCGCCCTCGGGTACGGAGCGCCGTCCGGAAGCGCATTCACCTCGGGCACCGAGGCCGCGATCAGGAACTTCCAGTCGGCGCATGGGATCGCCGGGGCGGGAGTACTGCTGATCGGGTCGGTGGTCTTCGAGCCGGGCGCCGTTCGCGTGACGAGCGTCACTCCGACGATGGGTGCGCCGGTACAGGCCGGGCCTGTGCTCGCGGTCACCGCGACTCGGCGCGTCGTGACGATTTCGCTCGATGCGTCGCAGCAGTCCAGCATCAAGGTCGGCGATGCGGTGACGATCACGCTGCCGGACAACAGCACGACACCCGGGCATGTCTCGTTCGTCGGAACCGTCGCGACGATCCCGTCGACTAGCGATCAGGGAGGCGGCGGTGGCTCGACAACCCCCACGATCGAAGTCGATGTCAAGCCAGACCATGCGGCGGCTACCGGCAGGCTTGACCAGGCCCCGGTCGACGTGTCGATCACGACCGCAACGGTTCGCAACGTGCTCACGGTGCCCGTGAACGCCCTGCTCGCGCTCGCAGGCGGGGGCTACGCGGTGGAGGTGGAGTCGAGGGGTGTCCGCCGGCTGGTCGGCGTCAGCGTCGGGCTGTTCGACGACGCCGCCGGGATGGTTGCGGTGAGCGGGCCCGGGCTTAGCCCAGGACAACGCGTGGTGGTGCCGATTCAATGATCACCGAGGCCCCGACCCTCGTACCCACGGACGCCCGCGCCGCCGTCGAGGAGGGCGTGCCGACGCTGGAGCTCGATTCCGTCACCAGAACCTACGGATCGGATCCGCCCGTGCGCGCGCTGCAAGGTGTGAGCTTCAGCATCCACGCCGGCGAGCTGTTGGCGATCGTCGGTCCGTCCGGGTCGGGCAAGTCGACGCTGCTGCACCTGATGGGCACCTTGGAGCGCCCGAGCTCGGGGCGGGTGTCGGTCACCGGACTCGACGTCGCCCAGCTCTCGGACCGCGAACTGGCGGCAGTGCGGGCGACGCGGATCGGCTTCGTCTTCCAGCAGTTCTTCCTCGCCGAGCATTCGACCGCGCTCGAGAACGTCGCCGACGGCCTCCTCTACGCCGGCGTTCAGGCGGCCGAACGGCGGGAGCGGGCGGCCGAGGCGCTCGCTCGGGTGGGGCTCGGCGGTCGACTCGGCGCGCGGCCGACCCAGCTCTCGGGGGGCGAGCGGCAACGAGTCGCGATCGCCCGGGCGCTCGTCGGCCGGCCGGCGATCGTGCTGGCCGATGAGCCAACCGGCAACCTCGACAGCGTCA
>DASYPH010000367.1:0-5163 GCA_036006925.1 Gaiellaceae bacterium | reverse complement strand
ATCGGCCACGAGGCGACCGTCTCCAAGATCGGCGAGGAGCAGCTCTTCTACCTCATGTCGCGCGGGCTGACCGAGCCGGAGGCGAGCGCGATGATCGTGAGCGGCTTCGTCGAGCCGATCGTGAAGGAGCTGCCGCTCGAGTACGCCGTCGAGATGAACCGGCTGATCCAGATCCAGATGGAAGGCTCGGTTGGGTAAGCCGTGCCGCTCGCGCAGCAGCAGCGGCTGGAGTCACTCGCCCACGCGAACACGGTTCGTCATGCGCGGGCGCAACTGAAGCGAGACCTCGCGGGAGGTAGCGTGGAGCTGGCGGAGATACTGGAAGATTCGCCTGCCTGGACGCAGAGCATGAAGGTGCGGGTGCTGCTTCTGGCCCTACCCGGGATCGGCCCCACGAAGGCCAACCGTGTCCTCACCAGCTGCCGGATCCCGCACAGCAAGACCGTCGCCGGCCTCAGCGGCCGCCAGGAAGCCGCCCTGTTCACATTATTCCGCCGCTGAATTCCGCCGCTGACCCATCGTCGATCGCTGCAAACGACTCCAGGTCCCAGACATCAGCAGCAGCCATTAGCTCCACCAGCCCCAGACAGCAAGTCCGAGCGCGCGATCCGCGCGCGACTGCGGCCGGAACCGCCACGAGCCTCCGCCCCACCCTCAGCCGAGAATCAACCAAGCAAGGGCCAATAGCGCCTCCCGCAGACAAACCGCTCAGCGGGGCCACATGACAGAGCAGAAGCGGAGGGGGAGGGATTTGAACCCTCGATCCGCCTAACGACGGATAACGGTTTTCGAGACCGTCGCGCTTCGGCTCGTGACGGCGCAGCTGACAGCCGCAGAGCGACCACCAGCTGCGACCTATGGAGCAATCGTCGAGCGGCGCGCCAGTCAGGAGGCCGAACGAGCACTGCTTAACGCCGGCGGCGCCTTGGCGCTCTCGGTGCAGCCTGCGGGTCTCGATTCCGGACGCTCCAAGAGCATGCACGTGACCGACCGCTCCGGCTAACCAGCTGATTTCGAGACGCTGCTCGGGAAGCACCAGCGTCACCTGCAATCAGAAGGAACGAGAAGCTGGATCTCCGGACGCCGAATGGCGGCCGCGGGGCCACGCTAGCACCGAGATTCCGCTACAACGGCTGAGATGGTTTCGCCAGATGCTTTGGCCGGCTCCGATTCGCCGCGCGCGTGGCGGGGTGTCCTCGACGTCTACGCAGAGCCGCGGCTCGGTCGGAGCGTGCTCGACCTTGCGACCTCGGTGGTCCCGTATCTCGCGTTGCTCGTCGCCATGACGTTTGCGCTGCGCGTCTCGGTGTGGTTGTCGCTCGTGCTCGTCTTGCCTACCTCAGCGTTTCTGATCCGCACGTTCATCGTGTTCCACGACTGCACGCACGGGTCGTTCATGCGCTCGCGGCGCGCGAATGACATGTTGGGTGCCGTCCTGGGCTTGCTCGTGTGGCTGCCCTACCGCGGCTGGCAGCACGAGCATGCGGTGCACCATGCGACCGCAGGTGACCTCGACCGGCGTGGCGTGGGAGACGTCGCGACGCTGACGGTCAGCGAGTATCGGGCGCTTCCTGCGCGGCGGCAGGTCTCGTACCGGCTCTTCCGCAACCCGCTCGTCATGTTCGGTCTTGGCTGGCTCCTCGTGCTCGTGCTGAAGCCGCGCTTCGTGCCCCGCGGCGCCCGGCGGCGCGTTCGGAACAGCGTGTTGGCGACGAACCTCATGCTCGCGCTGATCGTCGCGGCGCTCTGCCTGACAATCGGCTGGCGCGCCTACCTGCTCGTGCAATGGCCCGTGTTCTTCGTCAGCGGCGCAATCGGGGTCTGGCTGTTCTATGTGCAGCACCAGTTCGAAGACACCTACTGGCAGGCGCACGCCGACTGGCGCTACGACCACGCCGCGCTCGCGGGAAGCTCGTACCTGAAGCTGCCTGGCGTACTGCGGTTCTTCACCGGCAACATCGGCTTCCACCACGTGCATCACCTAAGCGTCGGGATCCCGAACTACAACCTTCAAGCCGCGCACCAGGGAACCGACCGTCTCCAGTCGGTACCGCAACTCACACTGCGGCAAGGGCTGCGCGCGCCGAGACTGAAGCTGTGGGACGAGCGGCGAGGCCGACTCGTGACGTTCAGCGAAGCGCGGGCCTAGCGGGCACGTCGACCTCGAGCTGCGGTGGATCCGGCGCGGCCGGAAACGGTTCGTACCTCTGGTGTAGCTCGAGCGGTGGGCGGAGGCGAACGCGGAAGCGACCCTGTGAACCGGGCTCGCCTAACCCGTGACGGCGCCGAGGTGCCTGCAAACCCGCGGGTGCGCGCCAGACGCGCGCCAGTGCGCTGACCGGCCGGGATTGGCGTCGCTACGGTGCCGCTTTTGCGCCCGCCCGCGCACCATAACCCGCTTATTTGCAGCGGTTGTTAGCCCGACGGCGCCATTGAGGCCGACTCGGTCGGCGCCGTCACCTCGGGCTCGGCCTCGTGGGCACAGTCGGGCAGGAGTACTTTGAATGTTGCGCCACTGTTGCCTTGCTGGTCGTCGAGCCAGGCGCGTCCCCCGTGCGCGGCCGCGAATTGCGACACGATCGCGAGTCCGATTCCGGCCCCTGGCACCGTTGCGTCCGGGCCGCGCGTGAACAGGTCGAAGACCGAGTGCCGGTACTCAGGCTGGATGCCGGGGCCGGCGTCTTCGACCGCGAGTAGCACGTCCTTCCCTTTCTGCGCGACGACGACGGTGATGCGTGCGTCGGCTGGGGTGTGCTTGATGGCGTTGCCGAGGAGGTTGTCAACGATGCGCTCGACCATCGCGCGGTCGACCTGCGCGGTTACCGGTGCCGCCCGTACGTCGATCGTTCTTGGCGTGTGCAGGCTGACGATCCGCTCGACGAGCTCGTCGACGCGCACTGCCTGGCGTGCCGGTCGCGAGAGGCCTCGCCGATGCCGGTCGAGGTCGAGCAGGTCGGTGAGCAGCGTCTCCAGGCGCTGGGCTTGCTCGACGATCTGCCGCACCATCGCGGCGACGCCATCGCTCAGCTCGCTGTGGCGCTGTTCGAGCGTGAGGGCGAATCCGAGCACCGCGGTCAGGGGGGTGCGCAGTTCGTGCGAGACGGTGGTGAGGATGCCCTCGCGCATGCGCTCCAGCTGGCGTTGCTCGCTGATGTCCTGCCCGGTGCCAAGCATCCGCACCGTCTGGCCATGCTCGTTGCTCTCGACGCGGCCGCGGGCAAGGAGCTGTCGCTCGCTGCCGTCGTCGAGCACGATGCGGTACTCAGACGCGAATGGCTGCTGGTCCGCGTAGGCGCTGTGAACGTTGGCGTCGACGCGGGCACGATCGTCCGGGTGCACACGTTGGAGGAACGTCTGGTAGTCGACGCGGACGGACTGCGGATGGAGCCCGTAGATGCGGTAGAGCTCGTCCGACAACTGGAACGAGTCGGCGGCGATGTCCCACTCCCAGCTGCCTATGTGCGTCAGCTCTTGTGCCTGCCGCAACGCTGCGGCGACCGCATCGCGCTCAGACAGGGTCGCACCAAGCACGAGCATCGTCACCGCCACGGCAGCCAGCAACGCCTGCACGATCTGGACGCCCTGCGTCTCGGTCACGCCGATCGGCACGTTGCCAGTGACGACCCCGGCGGTCGCCAAAGCGCCCGCTACGAACGAGCTCGAAGCCGCCCCGAGCACACCAAACCGCAGCGACGCCCAGACAAGTAGTGGAAAGAGCATGTACGGATAGCGCCAGCCGCCAAGCAGAAATACCCACGCTGCAACCGACGCGAGTGCGACAAAACAGGCCGCGAACTCGAGCGCCCGCAGCGGGCGCGGCCACCGCTGCTTGCGGCCAAACAGAACCAGGAGAAGCGGGGCAACAAGCACGGCGCCAGCGGCGTCACCGAACCACCAAAGCACCCACTCGCTCCCATACGAGCCACGTAGCCGATCCGTCGCCCAGAGCAGCGTTACGCCGATCGTTGCCGCCAGCGGCGTCGCGACGAGGAGCACCACGACCACGAAAGCGATCACGTCGCGGACGCGCGCAAGCCCGACGCGGAAACCGAGCCGCCGCAGCAGGTACCCAGCGCTGACCGCCTCGAGCGTGTTCCCGACCGCGATCCCCAGCGCGAGCGCGAGCGTGGCGCCACTCGTCGCGTTCGCGACGAAGGCGCCCACCGCCACCGCAGGCCAGACACGCAGGCCGAACAGCAACACCGCCGCGATCGCGATCCCCGACGGCGCCCAGACCGGTGTGATCACGCCCTGCGCCACGTGCAGGCCGATACCGAGCTTCGCCGCCCCGACATAGAGCCCTGTCACCCCAGCCAGCGTGACCAAACGCACGCGACTTGAGTCCACGACCCCAGGATGACCGCTTGCCCCGACCGCTGACCCTACGAGCACAGGTTCCCCCGATCGCACGCCGATCCTGCCCAGGTAATTGATAGTCGGACGCGCCCGGTGATGCAACACGCGGTCAAGCCGACTTGTGTTGGTGACCCGTGCCCCCGCAGGACGTAACAACCGATGCTTGGTGCGGCCAATCAGAGGTGGCAGGCTTCGCGTGTGGTCAAGGAGCTTCTGACCCGCGAGGACTTTTACGCCGCGATCATGGGCGGCGAGGGCGTGATCGTGATCGTCGACTACACGCAGGGGGCGACGGCCCACCCGCTCATGTGCGATCACCTCCAGACGGAGCACTTCGTCGAGAAAGTGATCATCAACAAGCAGAAGAACGGCCGCTACTACCTTGCGGGATCCTTCCCCGAAGCGAGGCGCGAGCTAGACGCGCAACCCTGCCAGAACAGCTGACGCGCCAGGCGATTAGGCTCAGCGTCCATCTCTGGCTGACCCCTTCGGACGACTCAGCGCCTTTCTTCCGATTGCATCTGAGCCTCCTTGTGCGCGTTAGCCCAATCCGTGATCTGTTTGAGACCGGTCTGAACTTCAGCCGAAAGAGCGGCAACCCTCTCGGCGCTCCTAACAAGGCGCGTGTTGAGGGCAGCAGCGAAAATCCGCGGGTGAGAGGACAAGGCTTCTTCGACGACGTCCGCCAGGGACACCAACTCCATGAATAGGACGATCTGTTTGGTCTGGAGCGCAGCGGTGCGGCGTGTCGGGGGAGTGCCCAGAGCGGCTATGCCAGCCTCTGCTGTCGCTCGCAGCCTCGAGGCC
>DASYPH010000366.1:0-5702 GCA_036006925.1 Gaiellaceae bacterium | reverse complement strand
AGGGTCGAGTGTCGAGAGCACCTCGGCCCGGTGTTCCTGCCAGCCGCGCGCGCGGGCGAACGCCACGCCTACAGCGGACTCGTCGAAGGTCGACGCGACCCGCCTAGGGCCGAGGGTCAGCACATGCTCCACGCCGAGCCGGTACAGCTCGCTGCCGATCCCGCGCCTACGGCTCGTCGGCTCGACCCGGACGTCCAGCCGGGCGAGCTCGCCGTTGCCGAACAGGTCGAGGCCGGCGTGCACGCTGCCGACGATCCGGCCGTCCACCTCGGCGGCGAACGACACGAGCCGCGCCCGGGCGGGTGTCGCCGTCCGGCGGTGCTGCCACTCGGCGGCGTTCGTCACCATGGTCGGGTTGGTCGCGTACAGGAGCGCGACGATCTGGTTCGCGTCGCGGGCCGGCTCGATCGGTCTGATGGTCATACTCGGCATGTGCTCGCCGCCATCCTGACGATTGGGAACGAGCTTGTCTCGGGTGACACCGAAAATACGAATGCCTCGTGGCTCGCCCGTCGACTCGAATCGCTTGGCGTGAAGGTCGCGATCAGCGCGGCGGTGCCCGACGAGGCCGAGCCCATTGTCGAGTTCGTGCGTCGCGAGCGGGCGCGGGTCGACCATCTGCTCGTCACCGGCGGGCTGGGCGGCACTCCCGACGACATCACTCGCGAGGCACTCGCCGCAGCCTTCGACGCTCCGCAAGAAGTCGTTCCGGCTCTCGCCGCCGACCTCCGTGGCCGCTTCCGGGGCGACCCCGAGTACGCGGCGCGGTGGGCGGCGCTCCCAGGTGGGGCGACGCCGCTCGACAACCCGCTCGGCGGCGCCCCCGGCTTCCGGCTCGCCAATACGTGGGTGCTGCCCGGCCTGCCAAGCGAGATGCGGGCGATGTTCGACCTCTACGCCCACGAGCTCGCTGCCGACCGGCCGATCGGGGTCTGGCGCCGCCGTTACGCGACGCGCGAGTCGATCATCGCCCCGGCGCTCGAAGCGGCGACAGCCCGGTGGCCGGCGGTCAGCGTCGGCTCCTACCCGAGCTTCCAGGAGACAGGCCCCGAGGTCGAGATCGTGCTCAAGTCGGCCGACCCGGACGCGCTCGCAGCGGCTGAATCGTGGCTTTCGCTCGAGCTCGACCGCATCACCTGACGGCTACCCTCGAGGTAGCTCCTCGATGTCAGCGACCCGGCCCGAGACCTACCTGACCGACCTCAACCCCGCCCAGCGCGAGGCGGTGCTGACGACCGAAGGGCCGCTGCTCGTGATCGCCGGAGCCGGCTCCGGCAAGACGCGTGTCCTCACGTACCGCGTTGCCCATCTCCTAGCTGCCGCAGGCGCGAAGCCGAACGAGATTCTCGCGATTACCTTCACGAACAAGGCTGCGCAGGAGATGAAGGAGCGGGTCGAGCGCCAGTTGGGCTCGGTGGCGCGCGCGATCTGGATCATGACCTTTCACGCCGCCTGCGGGCGGATGCTGCGGCGCGAGGCGGAGCGGCTCGGCTACCGGTCGAACTTCACGATCTACGACTCGTCCGACCAGGTGCGGCTCGTCAAGGCGTGTCTGGAGGAGCTCGACCGCGACCCGAAGCGGTTCGTGCCGCGTGGCATCCATTCGCAGATCTCGAATGCGAAGAACCAGCTGATCGGGCCGGACGAGTACGCCTCGCGCGTCGCGAGCTTCTACGACCAGACCGTCGCCGACGTCTACTCGCTCTACCAGCGCAAGCTGTTCGCGTCGAACGCCGTCGACTTCGACGACATGCTGATGCTCACCGTCGACGTCCTGCAGCGCTTCCCGGAGGCGCGCGAGCGCTGGCAGAAGTCGTTCCGCTACGTGATGGTCGACGAGTACCAGGACACGAACCACGCGCAGTACGTCCTGCTGAAGCTGCTGGCCGGCGAGCATCAGAACCTGATGGCGGTGGGAGACCCGGATCAGAGCGTTTACGGCTTCCGCGGTGCCGACATCCGCAACATCCTGGAGTTCGAGCACGATTTTCCGGCGACGAAGGTGATCCCACTCGAGCAGAACTACCGCTCGACCAACGCGATCCTTCACGCCGCCAACGACCTGATCTCCCACAATCGGGAACGCAAGGAGAAGAACCTCTGGTCGGATCTCGGCGAGGGCGAGCCGGTTCGGGTGATCGAGACGGAGGACGAGCACTCCGAGGCGCGCTTCGTCGCCGCCGAGATCGCAGCCCTGATCGAGCTTGGCTATAGCGCCCGCGAGATCGCCGTCGTCTACCGCACGAATGCCCAGAGCCGGGTGCTCGAGGACGTCCTCGTGCGCCAGGGCATCGCCTACCAGGTGATCGGCGGCCCGCGGTTCTACGAGCGTGCCGAGATCAAGGACCTCGTGGCGTACCTGCAGGTGCTCGACAACCCGGCGGATGCCGTTTCGCTGACCAGGATCGCAAACCGGCCGAGGCGCGGGATCGGCGATACCTCGATGGCGCGGCTCGTCGCCTACGCGGGCGGCTCCGGGACGACGCTGTGGGACGCGACCGCGAGGCCGGAGGAAGCGGGCCTGGCGGCGGCTGCGGTACGCGCCGTCAAGGGGTTCCGGGGCGCGATGGAGAGCATGCTGGCGGCCGCGTCGGACGCGACCGTCGCCGAGATCGTCGAGGCGGTGCTCGACCGCAGCGGCTACCTGGAGGCGCTCGACGCCGAGCGGACGATCGAGGCCCGCGGGCGGATCGAGAACCTCGAGGAGTTGGTGGGCGTCGCCCGCGAGTACGACGCCAGTGCGGTCGAGCCGTCGCTCAGCGGCTTTCTCCAGGAGATCTCCCTCTACTCCGACCAGGATGCGATCCGCGACGACGACGAGAGCGGCCAGGTGACCTTGATGACGTTGCACAACGCGAAGGGGCTCGAGTTCCGTGCGGTCTTCATGCTCGGCCTGGAAGAGGGGATCTTCCCGCACGCGCGCTCGATCGAGGAGAACTCGCTCGAGGAGGAGCGCAGGCTCGCGTACGTCGGGATGACGCGGGCCAAGGAGCGGCTGGTGATGACGCATGCGATGCGCCGCAGTCTCTTCGGCCGCAGCGAGGCGAACCTGCCGTCGCGGTTCCTGGACGAGCTGCCGCTGCTCAGCGTCGAGCGCGAGCGGCTGCGCCCCACGTCGTGGTCGGACTACGGGAATCAGGTGCAGCGCGAGTTCACGCCGCGTAGCGACGTGCCGAACCTGTCGACCGGCGACACCGTCCGGCACCAGACGCTCGGCACCGGGATCGTGACCCGCATCGAGGCCGGCGGCGTCGTCACGGTGCATTTCGAAGACGGCAGCGAGAGGCGGCTGATGCTCGAGTACGCGCCGCTCGAACGCCTGTAGCCGGCGGTCGCAGGCCCCGCCGCTCCGGTAGCTTCTGCGCGGATGACGACCGACGTACGTACCTGTGGCTCCGTCGAGGACCTGCGGAACGCGGTCAACGTGATCTCGCACTACTTCGGGATGGAGAACACCGAGGAGGACGCCGAGCGGTTCGCCCAGTGGATCGAGCTCGAGCGGATGCACGTGGCCTGGGACGGCGACCGTGCCGTGGGTGGCGCGGGCGCGTTCACGTACCGGATATCGATCCCCGGCGGCTCGATTCCGGCCGGCGGCGTGACGGTCGTCGGCGTTCTGCCGACGCACCGGCGCCGCGGGGTACTCACCTCGCTCATGCGAGCGCAGCTCGAGGACTGCCGAGCGCGGGGTGACGTGGCCGCGTACCTGTGGGCGTCCGAGGCGACGATCTACGGCCGCTTCGGCTACGGGCTGGCGGCCCGGATCGGCGCGATCTCGCTCCCGCGCGAGCGGACTCGTTTTGCGGTGCCGTTCGAGGCGCGTGGAACCGTCCGGCTGCTCGACGCGGACGAGGCGGCGGTTGCCTTTCCGCCACTGTACGAGCAGCTCCTCTCGCAGCGGGCCGGATTGTTCGAGCGGAGCAAGGCATGGTGGGAGACGCGCAGGCTGAACGACGACCCGACGCGGCGCCGGGGTGGCGGCCCCCAGGAGCGCGCCCTGCTGGAGCTCGACGGCGAGCCGGCCGGCTACGCGCTCTACCGCGTCGCGCAGGATTGGGAATCAGGCTCCAGCAAGGGCACCGTCACGATCCAGGAGGTCGTGACGCCGACCCCGGAGGCGACGAGGGAGCTCTGGCGCTGGCTCCTCGACTTCGACTGGACGTCGCAGTTCGTCGCCGATCTGCTCCCGATCGACCATCCGCTCTTCCTGCTGCTCGCGGAGCCGCGGCGGATGCAGTTCAAGGTCAACGACGGGGTCTGGGTCCGCCTGATCGACATCGAGGCCGCGCTCGCGGCCCGGAGCTACGCCGGTGATGGGGCGATCGTTCTCGAGGTCGAGGATGCGTTCCTGCCCGAGAACGCCGGCCGCTATCGCGTAGGCGCGGATGGGGCCGCGCGAACGGAGGCGGCTCCCGACCTACGGCTCGACGTCACCGGGCTCGGCTCGGTCTATCTCGGCGGCTTCGGGTTCGGCGACCTCGTCCGTGCGTCACGGGCGGAGGAGCTGACCGACGGTGCCGTCGAGCGCGCCGACGCCCTCTTCCGGACGCGCCTTGCACCCTGGTGCGCGGAGATCTTCTAAGCCGGCTGGACGTCAGGCGATAGCCGGTTGCTTGCGCAGCATCTGGCCGACGGTGAGGTGCAGGATCACCGAGGTGATCGAGAGGATGATCGCAGCCCAGATCGCCGTCCAGAAGAACTCGTCGATCGTCAGATGACTCGAGAGCCAGTCGGTCAGCTCGAGCAGCGCTGCGTTGATGATCACCAGGAAGAGGCCGAGTGTCACGAGGATCAGCGGGATGGACAGGATGCGCAAGATCGTCCCCACGATCGCGTTCACGAGACCGAAGATCGCCGAAACGATCACGTAGCCCCAGAAGCCGCCCGAGACGACCATCCCGGAGAGAATCCAGGCGGTCACCGCGAAAGCGACAGCGAGCAGGACCCAGTTGATGAGCAGCGCGCGGACCATCGACGCGCGACTTTACACGACTGAGATTCGTCGTCGCTCGCGTACTCGCGGGCCTGCCGACGGCGCGTCAGGCTGAACGAGCCAATACCTATACGCGCGCGCCGGACGTACCCGCTATCCCATGGCGACAAGTGTTATAGGCTCGCGAAAACCCCCCTTTCCAGTGCCCCCGGCCTTCGGGCCGAGTCGGAGAAGAAAGGAACGTGAGTCACGTGAAACCTCGTGTACTGGTTCCAATGGCAGGGGCAGTCGCTTTGCTCGCTCTGCTCCTCTCGCTGAGCATCGCGTCGGCCGGAACGACGAAGCGGACGACGCGGAGCGCCGCCGCCGCGATCGTTCCACCGGCGGTGCCGAACGCACCCGCGATCAGGAAGAAGTACGGCGGGCAGACGATCACCTTCATCGGCGACAACGCCGTGGGGTCGAGCCACACGCGGGACATCAGGCTCGCCCAGAGGTTCTCGGCAGCCACGGGCATCAAGGTGAAGGTGGTCCCGCACCCGGCCGCCTCCGACGCAGCCTACTCGCAGCTCGCGCGGGCGTTCTCGTCGCATTCGTCGTCGATCGACGTCGCGATGCTCGACGTCGTGTGGCCTGGCGCTTTCGCGCCGTTCCTGGTCGATCTGAAGCCTGCGCTCGGCTCACAGGCCAAGCTGCATGCGCAGGGAATCATCCAGAACGACACGATCGACGGGAAGCTCGTCGCGATGCCGTGGTTCGGCGACTTCGG
>DASYPH010000365.1:0-2063 GCA_036006925.1 Gaiellaceae bacterium | reverse complement strand
GTCGCGGCAACCGCGGCGATCGCGGAGACGACGCCGATCAGCGCCCACATGCGCTTGAGCGAATTCTGCATCTACAAACCCTTCCATGCTTGGAATCAGTACGGGCCGGCTGGGGGCAGGCACCCTGTCGCGCGGCAGTGTAGTGCGGAAACGGCCCGGACTGCAATGGCCGGATCCCGGATCTCGATCCGTAGATCCCACTGATCTTTGGTTGAAGGATATGCAGGTATGCAGACCGGCCAGCCGGTGCGCTAGGCTCGTTCCTGATGGCTGCGACCCGCACGATCGAGCTCCGGACAGAGGTACCGGGCCCGCGCTCACGCGAGGTGCTCGCACGCCTCGACGCGAGCGTCGCGTCACCGCTCCAGGTGACGTTCCCGCTGGTCGCTGCAGAGGCGCGCGGGGCCACGATCACCGACGTCGACGGGAACGTGTTCATCGACTTTGCGGGCGGCGTCGGCTGCCTGAACGTCGGGCATTCCCATCCCCACGTGGTCGCCGCGGCGATCGAGCAGGTCGAGCGGTTCACGCACACCGACTACACGGTCGTGCCCTACGAGGTCTACGCGACCCTGTCCGAGCGGCTGCTTCGCCTGGCGCCGTTCACCGGTCCGGCCAAGGCAGCGTTCTTCAACGCCGGCACCGAGGCGGTCGAGAACGCCGTCAAGTTCGCTCGTGCCTACACCGGGCGTCACGCGGTGATCGGCTTCGAAGGGGCGTTCCACGGTCGCACCTACCTGTCGCTCGCGCTCACGTCGAAGACGCACCCGTACAAGGCTGGTCTCGGCCCGTTCGCGCCCGAGGTCTACCGCGTGCCGTTCCCGAACGCGTTTCGCGGTCCCACACCCGAGCAGGCGCTCGCCGCGCTTCGGCGGGCGTTCTCGACCCTCGTCGCCGCCGAGGATGTCGCAGCGATCGTCTTCGAGCCGGTGCAAGGGGAGGGCGGTTTCATTCCGGCCGCGCCCGAGTTCGTGCACGGGCTGCGCCAGATCTGCGACGAGCACGGCATCGTGCTCGTCTGCGACGAGGTGCAGACCGGGTTCGCGCGCACCGGCAGGTTTTTCGCGATCGAGCACTTCGGTGTTGAGCCCGATCTGATCACGGTCGCCAAGTCGATCGCGATGGGGCTGCCGCTGTCGGGTGTCCTCGGCAAGGCGGCGATCATGGACGCGCCGGTGGCCGGCGGCGTCGGCGGGACCTACGTCGGCAACCCGGTCGCACAGGCTGCGGCAGTGGCGGTGCTGGATGTGATCGAGGAGGAAGGGCTCGTTGCGCGGTCGGCGGCGATCGGCGAGACCATGCGCGCGCGCATGGAAGGCTGGCAGCAGCGCTGGCCGCAGGTCGGGGACGTTCGCGGCCTCGGTGCGATGCTCGCGATCGAGCTGGTCGAACGTGATTCCGAGCCGGCCACCGAGCTTGCCTCCCGCGTCGTCGCGGAGGCGTTGCAGCGCGGCCTGCTGCTTCTGAAGGCGGGCGTCGCGGGCAATTGCATTCGCGTGCTCGTGCCGCTCGTGATCTCGGATGCGGAGCTCGACGAGGCGCTCCACGTCTGGGAAGACGCGCTCACAGCTGCGTTTTAACGAACGAGGAGTACCCTCACCTGCGGATGGTCGGCCAGGTGCTTTCAGGCCGCTACGAGCTCGAAGAGCTCGTCGGGACCGGGGGAATGTCGAGCGTCTACCGGGCGCACGACCGGTTGCTGGACCGCAAGGTCGCGCTGAAGGTGCTTCACGAGCACTACGGCTCCGACGAGGCGCAGGTCGAGCGGTTCCGGCGCGAGGCGCGGGCCGTCGCCACGCTCTCGCATCCGAACATCGTCGCGGTGATCGACCGCGGCGAGCACGAGGGCAGGCAGTTCATCGTCTTCGAGTACGTCGACGGCGAAAACCTGAAGCGCTTGCTCGAGCGCAAGGGCCCCCTCCCCGTAGCGCGCGCTCTCGAGCTGGTGATCCAGATCGCGCAGGCCCTCTCGTTCGCGCACGGTCAGGGTCTCGTTCACCGGGACGTCAAGCCGCAGAACGTGCTCCTGAACGGAGACGGCGCGGCGAAGGTGACCGACTTCG
>DASYPH010000364.1:0-2093 GCA_036006925.1 Gaiellaceae bacterium | reverse complement strand
CGACGATCTGAAGGTTCCGGTCGCGCACTGCCTCGACCAGTAGCTCCGCATCCGTGTCGATCACCATTGCCGCGAGGTCGAGCTCGCCACTTTCGACCTTTGCAAGCTGCTCGACCAGCGGATGTGTCGACACCTTGATGTCGAGGCCGGCGAGTTGCGTCATAAGCACGCGAGCCACGTACTCGGTGCCGCTGCCGACTGGACCGATACCGATCCGCTTTCCACGGAGATCCAGCACGTTCTTGATCTGGTCCGCGTTGCGGCTGACCAGCACGAGCGACTCCGACCGCGGCAGCCGCCCGATCAGCTCCAACCCGTCGCCCGGGGGCCACAGCAACCCGTCCTGCACCAGTGCGAACTGTACGTGGCAAGACCCCTTGGCAGCCGCGAGCTTCGCGATGTTCTCGATCGATCCGGCAGTGGAAACATTGTCGATGCGTCCGCGATGCCGTTTCGCCTCGTCCGCCATCTTCTGCACGACCGCATAGTAGTTACCGCGGTCGTCGCCCGACAGAAATACGACCTTGACCTGCGACAAGTCGGGGCCGCGGCCATAGAGGGCGATGCCGAATGCAACGGCGCCGAGGGCTGCCAACAGCAGCATTGCCTTGAGCGCTCGCGCGGGCGCTTGTACGACTCCAAGCCGGCGCTGCAACGGGTCTCTCGACATGGGGGCCGACGTGTGTTGGGTCAACGGGCGACGCGGTTCGGCGGATCGGCGTCGGCTGTCGGGGTGGTCGACGATACCACTGATCGCCGGGCGCGATCAGAGATGGACCTGCTCTGCGGCCGGCTCACAGACCCCGCTCCCCGATCCGAATGGCGCCGCCTACAGCATCCAATCGATGGGAAGGATCGACAGCATTTCGACGCGTGTGCGCGCGGACCAGTCCGTCTCGGGCTCGGTGTCGTAGTGCTTCTCGCCCAATGCCGTTCGCTCGATCCATTCCAGGCTGTTGCCGTCCGCGGCCAGCCGCACCTCATACGCCAGCATCGGAACTTCGACGTCGAAGAATCGGGTCAGACCCTGCGCGAGCACAGGATTGCCGATCACCAGTCCCATTTCGGTGTTGAGCCTAGCCGAGCGCGGGTCCAGGTTGAACGAGCCGACGAAGATCCGGCGGCTGTCGACGGCGAGCGTCTTGGCGTGGAGGCCGGAGGACGCGCCTGATCCGAAACGTTCCCTGGAGCTCCCCGTTTCTGCAGCAGACGGCTTGATCTCGTAGAGGTGGACACCGGCCCGGAGCAGCTCCCGGCGGCGCTTCGCGTACCCCGAGTGCACAACCTTCGCCTCCGCTGTCGCAAGCGAGTTGGTGAGAATGCGCACGGTTACGCCGCGTTTCGCTATCGCTGCCAGTTGCTCGGTGCCAGCGGCGCCGGGTATGAAGTACGGCGAGACGATGTCCAGCGTCTTCTCCGCCGAGCCCATCTTGCGCACCAGTTCCGGAAAGAGCAGCACGTCCGTCCGCTCCGAGGTGTCGAGCGTCTTCGCCGGGTCGTCGTAGACGGCCTCGGCGTCCGCCCACGCGAGCGCGAGTGTCCGGTCCAGCAGCTGGGGCACCAGCGGAGTCGCGCGCACCGCTTCGAGATACGCGGTCGATTCGGGATCGGCGCGGTTCGCCACGAATTTGGCTTCGAGACTGGTGGCGCCGTCCGGCGCCGGCGGACCCACGAAACCCGCCGCCGGATATGCGGACGCGCTGTTCCAGAAGAGATCGAACTCCTTGGATATCTCGGCAACCGCCGATCCCGCGACGAGCACGTCGAGGTCGGCGAACGTGAGACTGGTCCCGGCGCCGAAGTACTCGTTAGCGATGTTGCGTCCACCTATGACCGTCACCTGGTTGTCGACGGTGAACGACTTGTTGTGCATGCGTCGGTTCACGCGGGTGAAATCGGTCACGAAGTTGAGCAAGCGATTGTCGCGAATGACGACCGGGTTGTAGAGACGCACCTCGATGTTCGGATGTGCGTCGAGCACGGCGAGGGTCGGATCGAGTCCCCCTGTATTCAGGTCATCGACCAGCAGGCGCACGCGCACGCCCCGCTGGGCCGCCTGCCACAGCGCCTGGAACAACAGGTAGCCCACCTGG
>DASYPH010000363.1:0-1552 GCA_036006925.1 Gaiellaceae bacterium | reverse complement strand
TCGCAACCCACTACGTCGTCGATACGCACATCCCACCGTCTGACGGGCCCGCCCGCGCATCGTACGAAGTTGGCCGAGGCGAAAGAGGCGCGATGAGAGTATCCGTCGGAGCCTGGTCCCCCACCCGTCACGTGAAGCACGGACGTACCATCCCTTACAGATCGCGGCTTGAGACGAGGCCCTCCCGTGGCCCACTCGTGGCCCAAAACGTCGCAGTACCCGCCGGTCGCACGAACGAGAGCGAGTCATATCACCGATGACCTGCGCGTCCCAGTGACCGGGCCCGATGGCTTGAGGTGCCTGCTCTGGGCAGGACGGGATCGGTCTCCGAAGACGTCAAGTCCTGCGAACCGGAAGATCCGCAGGACTTGCGAGGCGACACTCTCGCCTCGAGGCCGCCGGCGAAGACCGTCTCAGTTGGCTAAGGCTGCAGTCGCCCCGACGCGGCGGTAGCTCCGCGAGCGGGCGGCGAACATCAGCCCGGCGGCTGTGAGCAGCGCGCCTCCGAACAGGCTCAGCCCGATTCCGACCCAGAGCAGCGCGGGGACCTTGACGCCGACGCCGATCGTTGCGGCGACATCGCGAGAGCCGTCGGCATTCATCACGACGATCGACCAGGTGCCGGAGCGGAGCTTCCACGTCAGGGGGGTGCTGGTACCGGAGACGGTTGCTGCCCAGAACAGTTCGCTTGCGGGCCGGCCGGGGTCGACCGTCCCCGTGTGGTCAACGTAGGTGACCTTGAATGGATCGAGGTCGAGATTGGTCGCTTCCGTGTGCTCGACGCGGGCAAGGTAGGCGTCCACGGTGGCCTTCGGCGCGATGCCGACGAACAACGGCTTGTCGCCGGAGACGTCGAGCCGGACGTTGCCTGCGAGCCAGGTGGGAACGTAGCTCCCGACCGTGATGCCCTCGGTCGCAATCGCGCGCGTATGCGTCTGGTAGCTGTGCGCGTTCGCGGAGAGGTAGCCGTTGCCGTCCCGCTCCCAGGTGTTCGCCCAGATTGCCGTTCCGCCCGCCGCGACCACTATCGCGCCGAGCACGGCTGCGATCCAGGCTCCAGTCGTGAGACCGGTGCGTTTCTTCGGATTGTTTGCTGAAGCGGTCATGAGTGAGATCCCTTTCTCTAGTTCTTGCTTGGCGGTCGGAACTAGGCGGAGGCGGGCGTCGCCTTCGGCGCGGCTTGCGGCTCGCGCCGGTCGGACTGAGGAAGCCACTCGAGCCACCTGGGCAGGTACCAGTTCCAGTCGCCGAGCAGCTTCATCGTCGCGGGCAGGAGCACGGCGCGGACGATGGTGGCGTCGATCAGGATCGCGGCGGCGAGCCCGACGCCGAACTGCTTGAAGAACGGCATCGAGAGTGTCCCGAAGACGGCGAACACGCAGACCATGACGATCGCGGCGCTGGTGACGACGCCGGCGGTCGACTTGATCCCGTGCCGGACTGCGTCGTCCATCGTGGCGCCGCGGTCGAACGTCTCGCGGATGCGGCTGATGATGAAGACGTGGTAGTCCATCGAGAGGCCGAAAAGGATCACGAACAGCAGCAGCGGCAC
>DASYPH010000362.1:0-15313 GCA_036006925.1 Gaiellaceae bacterium | reverse complement strand
CCGCCGCCGCAGCCGGGCCGGCACTTCCGGCAGAGCCGGAACCAACCATCCACACGTCACGCGCGGACGTGGCGGCGACTGCGGAGAGGCGCCGCAGGCCGTGGAATCTGACCCTGACCCAGTGTGCGCCGTCCCAATGCTCTGCGAGAGCGACTCCTCGACCGCTCGCCCCTCTGACCTTGCCCGGGCTGGAGGTGCCGAGTTCGCCAACCGCCCACACATCGTCAGGTGCGGCGATCGCGACGCTCTCGAGAACGCCCGCCACCGCCGGACTCGGAACGACAGCCCAGCGTGTGCCGTCCCAATGCTCGATCAGCGCCGTCGGCCGCTTGCCCGCCTGAAAAAGCGACGGCCCGCCCACCGCCCACGCGTCATCCGAAGCATCCGCGGCAACCGCTTGCAGCTCCCCGCCCCGCAAGTGCGGACTCGACACGACACTCCCCACCGCGGCGCATGGCCCGGAGTACTTCGCGGACAGCGTCCAGGTGGAGGCGGTGGGCGCGATCTCGGAACGACCGGCCGCGACTGCCACCCCGACGATCACCAGGCCAGCCAGACACAGCGAGCTACGAAAGCGCCGATCCACGGAGAACTGCCTTTCGACGGGACGCTCACTCTAGGGCGACGGCGTGCAACAAAACAGACCCGCATGGGTCAGCGCGTGCGGCCCTCGTGCTTGCGCCGACGTGGCTGACACGAACATGTCTGGCGCCGCGCACCTCAGGCTCGTAGCGTTGTTGCGGGCTGGGCGCGTCTCCGTCCCCGGCGGTCCTGATCGCCGCCCGGCCCGCACAGCAATGGCGAGGGCGAACGAGTCTGGGGGCTCTTTCCACTCGCTTGACTAGTCGGGCACCGCCCGAGTGTCGTTCCGCGCAGCTGCGCGGCAAACGGTCTCGGATCGATCGTTCCGGAGCCGTTCGAGCGCTACCGGATGATTCGTCTCTCTGGCGGCGACCTTTCGAAACTGGGTGGTCACCTGCGGATTTTCGAGCAGACCGAGAAGGACATCGTCCGGGGTGTTCGGATTGGAGAAGAGCGCGATCCCGGCCCCGAAGCCCGAGGGGTTGTCTCTAACGTGCAGGCCTGATGGAACTTGCTCGGCGATCGTGGCGAGCAGCGCGGCGCTTGCAAAGCGGTGCGCCGCGAGCTCAGCGAGGATTTCGTCGCGGCCGACCGCTGCTTCGTTCGCGAAGATCTGCTCGAGCGCGTCGCCAGGCGTCGACGGATGACGAGCGACTGCTTCGAGCACGAACGAGTACTGCGACTCTGCGAGCCAGCGCAACTCCTCCGCAGTCGCGGTCGGGGACTCCGCGAGGTCGAGGTAGTCGCGAGGCCCGTGGAACTGTCGCCCGAATTGCTCGGCCACGCCGCGACTCTACTGCCAGCAGACGCACGCTCTTCCTCGGAATCTTGCGCGACCCGGACCGCGTTCTCGGGTGGCGAAGGTCGGCATCACTCCGCCCAGGCCCGTTCGGTCGGCGGGTACCACGTGAGCTCGCCGTTCCGGGGTTCGATGATTCCCAGCCAGTGCCGCACCGGCAACGGTTCAGGGGGCTCGAGCTCATCTGGGCATGCTCCGACCTCGACACCGGTCAATGCCCGCTGAAACGGAGCGAGCGCATAGACATCCGTTGCGATCGCGAGCAGAAGTTCCTCGACTGGAAGCTCCCACTCGCCCCCGATGTGTTGCTCGTCCAGCGCATCCGGCCAGACACGACCGAGCTGCACCAGCGGAATCCCGAAGACCAGATCGATGCTTTCGTCATCAGCAACGCAATACGAGAAACATCCAACCGTCGCGGCGCCATGAAGCGCCACCAGCCCCTGCTTCAACGACCCTTCATCGACATCGGGCACATAGAACGGCGGGGCTCTTCTCCTCCCATCCTCGTCGAACGGTCCGCTCAACACCGAGCTCGACCACACCGCTCGCAAAGCCTGATCGGGATCGACCCGCGGGCGGTAATACATGACGAGGCGGTAGTCCTCACCGCTCGTGTCAAACGCGAGCCGGTAGTCCTCGCCGCCAGATCCGTAATCGATTCTCGGCCTCCCCAGGGTTAGGTGCTGACGTCGTACAGGGTCAGGCTGCTTCCCAGTCGTTTTCGTTCAGTCCGCGCTCGCGAAGCGCGACGCTCCGATTCGACGCCTCGGCCTCAGCGTTCTTCCAGTCAAACTGCTCGACGGGCCAGAGGGAGTCGCACTCATCGCACCAGTAGAAGATCTCGGGCGAACCCTTCATGCGGATCTGCGCCAGCGTCCCTCCGCCGCCGTTCCAGCACCCCGGGCACATGATGCGGCTGACACCGTCAGGGCCGACGAATATCCAGTTCGCGCCGTCCAGAAAGACTTGGTCATTCTCGCGCGCGTACGCGGCGATCTCGTCCCACCCGTTCACGTCGCGAGCAGGAGCGACCCTGTTCAACTCGATGCCGGCAGCGATCCGCTTCGCCAGACGAGAGTCGCGGCGGAGAAGCCTGTCAAGGATGCGCACGAGCTCAGAATAGGTCGCGGGGCCTAGCACCGCCGCGGGCGCCGTTCGGAACGCATAGACCGAGCCGAACCCTCGGTCGCTCACCAAGGCCCTGGCCGATCGGGATTCAGCCGCCGCCCCTCCATCTCCCGTGCCAAGTCTGCGACGTGCCCTAACGACTCGACCGGCCATAACGGCGGCAGTCCCGGCGCCTCACTCGAGACTCGACGGGCCGTCTGCTCTATCACCTCCCACACTTCTTCGCGCAGTGGCAATTCCATGTCGCCAAGGTCGAGCAGGTGCATGTGCCTACCGACCACGATCGCCTCGCGTACCGCGTCGTTTGGCGTAGCCTGCGCAGCGCTGTCCAGCAACGCCCGACCCAAGCTGTTCTTTGCGTTCCACCACGTATCCGACGTCGGGCCAAGCCAGATGAAGACCGACACCGCCGACCCCTCCTAGTGGTACGGCTCGCAGAGGACGCAGAACGCCCCATCTTCACCCGCCGCACGCCACTCGGAAGCCCAGTAGAACAACTCATCCGGAAAGTCCTCGAGGGACACCCGCGGATCGTCCTCTGGTTCACGAAGGTGCGGCTGCAGGTGGGTCTTCCAGAAATCGAACCGGTCGTTTCCCCGTATCCATCGCAGTTGCTTCTGCACGACAACAAACGCGAACGGATAACCGCTACGAAGGAACGCCCGAATGTCGTCGGCACCTACGTATCGAACCCGCTGAACATCAAGGTCGATGCCGTTCTCGTCCCAGATGGCCGTGAGCGGCCACCGGGTTACTTGACGTAGCTTCGGATCCACTGGGCGCGACCCGCTATTGCCTGTGCGCGGCCACGATGATGATCAGCTCTTCGCGAGCGATTCGAGAAACCCTGGCAAGTCGTCGGGCCTGCCACCCAGGCGTTTCGAACCTCGCTGCGAGACCTCGTCGTATCGCATCGGCTACCCGTCGGCCCTCGGCCTCCCCACCTTTCGGAGGCTCCCACGGAGGCAACCCCCACACGGCGCCGGGAAGAAGCGTGTCGTCGTCATAGCGAGGGACGACGTGCATATGAAAGTGGAAGACGTGCTGGCCTGCCTTGCTAGCACTGTTTTGGCGGAGGTTCATGCCGACCGCTCCGAGCTCGTCGCGCGAGACCTCGGCCAAACGACGAAATCCCTGCTAATCGCAATTTAGTGGAGGCGGCGGGAATCGAACCCGCGTCCGCGGACGCACCGGAATGAGCGTCTACAAGCCTAGGTCGCCGTTTACTTTCGCTCGCCGGCCGGTTGGCGACCGACCTACCGTCGAGCTAGCCCTCCTGAAATGTCGCGCCGCCGACGAGTGGCTCTTCTTTGGCGCCGAGCCCGCTTGTTGATGCCGCTTCCGGGTGGCGGGCACGCCCGGGGCGACACGCTGGTCTAAGTCCTAGGACTTAGGCAGCGAGTGCGAGGTTTGAATCCGCACTTGCGTTTGTTTCCGGTTGTTTTAGGAGGCCGACCGGAGACCTCCGCTTGCAGCTCACCCGGAGAACCGACCACGTCGAAGCCATGGCGCCCCCGTATGTCTTGTTGCGGTCATTGTACTCCGAGATCGGGCGGTGGTGTGATTTTCGCCGTCGGAGCCGAATCCGCCGTCGCTGTGCCGAATCGGTTGGCCGCGCTCACCTCCACCCGCAACGGAAAGTTGACGTCTGCCGGGTCGACGACGTACGTGCGTGAGGTCGCGCCGGCGATATCCGTGCAGTTGGCTGCGGCGTCGTCACAGCGCTGCCACTGGTAGCTGAACGACGAGATCGTGTTCCAGACCCCGGTCGTGGCAGTCAGTGTCTCACCCTGTTGCGGATTCCCGGTCACGTCGGGAACGCGATACGGCTGTGGTGTGAGCGCCGCGTCGATATGCAGGATCGATGCCGCGGCGAGCCGGCGGCTGTCGGCCGCCGCGACCGGGCGCGTCCCCGCGAGCACGAACGCCCCGACGACGCGCTCCAGTTGCACGTAGAGGACGCTCTCGTACACGCGCCCCTTGGCCATCTGCACGCTGAGGGGCAGCTCGGCGGCGTGATCACCGACGCGCGGCGAGCGCAGCGCGGCGAGCTTCACCGCGCCCTTTTTCACCTGCAGGCTCTTCGCCACCGCGGCGACGAAGGCAGCCCGTCCGGTAGGCGAGGCGAATCCGGTCCGGACCTGCGACAGCGCCGTCGCGGCGCGAGCGACCGTCGCGGAGACGAGCGCCTCGGACTGGATATAGCGAAGCCCCGAGGCCCCACTCGGTGTCTTGAACGTGAACGTCCGCTGATACGCGGCGACGTAGTTCTTCTCGTGGACCGGCCCCTGGCTGGTCAGCTGAGCCCCGGGCAGATCCGACCCCTGAAGCGTCAGCAGTGCCGGCGGCAGGTTGGGAGCCGTGGTCGTCGCGGTCGCGGCAGCCGTCACGGCCAGCGCCACGACGGCGAAGGCGACTGCGGGGCCCCAACTCACGCGCGCAGGGTAGCGCGGCTACCGGCGGCTCTTGAGCTCGCGGTCGATCTGGCGCTTCGTTTCGCGTTCGATCACGTCGCGCCGCTTGTCACGTGTCTCCTTGCCGCGGGCGACCGCCAATTCCACTTTCGCCTTGCCGTCCTTGAAGTAGAGCCGCGTCGGGACGATCGTCAGGCCCTTCTCGCGTATCTGGGCGTTCAGCGACTCGATCTGGCGGCGGTGCAGGAGAAGCTTCCGCGGCCGGACCGGTTCGTGGTTCGACCGGTTGCCGTGGTCGTAGGTCGAGATCTCGACGCCGTGCAGCCACGCCTCGCCGTCGCGAATGTCCGCGTACGACTGCGCCAGCGTCACGCGGCCGTCGCGCAACGACTTGACCTCGGTGCCGGTCAGGACGATGCCCGCCTCGATCCGCTCCAGCAACTGGTAGTCGTGACGTGCCCGGCGGTTCTCTGCAATCCGTTTCTCACTCATTGGTGCCTCTTCGGCGACTGTTGCCGTGGCTCTGGCGTGGGAAAGCAAGCAATGCAAGGACACAGGGAGCCCCTATAGCCGGGGCTATCGGGGCGACCGAGGACGCGGCAGTGCGCAGCTTTGCAGCCGCCAGAGAGATGGAGGACAGTTGCCGGAGAGGCACAAAAGCGAGAGTAGCGTTGAGGGTCGGACCAGGGTGATGCCGGATAGCGCATGGAGCGCCGAATCGGCACCCTCGAGACATGAGCGAACACATCACACACACAGCAAGCATCAAGCGCCTCGAGCGCAGTTCGTCCGACCGTGTTGTCGCCGGCGTCTCAGCCGGTCTCGGTCGGTACTTCGACCTCAATCCGGCCGTCTTCCGCCTCGGGTTCGTCGTCCTGACGCTGCTCGGAGGTGCCGGGATCCTCGTCTACCTGGCCGCCGTGCTCGTCATTCCGGTCGAGGGTCGCGACCAGTCGATCGCCGCCCAGGTGCTCGCCGAACGCAGCGAGCGTCCTGCGCCGCTCGTCGGACTCGGGCTGGCCGGCGTCGCACTTGCCGTCCTGCTCTCCCGCGGCGACCTCTGGCCCGCGGCGGGAGCAGGCTGGGTCCTGATCCTGGTCGCAGGCCTGACGATCCTCTGGGCAAGCCGGGAGAGCGGGCGCGGCCGCAAGCTCGCGATCGCCCTCGGAGCGATCGCCTCGCTGCTCGCGATCGCGGTAGTGACGGCACTCGTCGTCGCCTTCGCCTGGTTCAACGTCAGCTTCTCCGACGGGCTCGGCGACCGCACCTACCAGCCGGCGACCGCAGCCGAGATCCAGCCTGCGTACAAGCTCGGCGTCGGCAACCTCCGTGTCGACCTCTCGCACGTCTCGCCGTCGACCGCCGCACGGGTCCGGGCGAAGGTGGGGATCGGCGAACTCAAGGTCATCGTCCCGACGACGGCGGCGGTGACGGTGAACGCGAACGCCAAGGCCGGCGACGTCTACGTCCTGCGGCGTCATGACGACGGCCGCGATGCGAACATCCAAACCGGCACGGGCGGCGGGCTCGTGATCGACGCGACGGTCGGCGCCGGACGGATCGACGTGGTTCGCGCGCGGTGAGCTCCCTGGCGGCACCTCCGCTCGAGCGGAGCGAGCACGACCGCGTGATCGCGGGCGTGTGCGGTGGGCTCGCGTCGGCGCTTCGCGTCGATGCGACGCTCATCCGCCTCGCGTTCTCGTTGCTCGCGCTCGCGGGCGGTGCCGGAATCCTTCTCTACCTCGCCCTGTGGGCTCACTCGGAGGGACGGCGCCCGATCGTCGCGACCGGTCTTGCGGTCGCCTCGGTCCTCGCCCTGCTGGTCGCGCTCGGAATGTCGGGAACCGCACTGATCGGCGCGGCATGCATCCTCGCAGGCGCTGCCATCGCTGCGGCGCGGGGCGGCTCGCTGCGCCCAGGCGGCTCTCTGCCCATCCCGGCGATCGCGCTGACCACCGCGGGCGCCGTGATCCTGCTCGGCCACCTGGGCGCCTCCGGCTCGTTCGTCGCACCGGGCGCGATCGCCGGAACCCTCGTGCTCGTGCTCGGGCCGTGGCTCTGGCAGCTGGCCTCGGAACGCGCGGAACGGATCCGCCTCTCGGAGCGCGCCGCCGTCGCCGCGCTTGTGCACGACTCCGTCCTCCAGACGCTCGCGCTCGTCCAGCGGCACGCCGACGATCCACATCGCGTCGCGTCGATCGCGCGGCGACAGGAGCGTGAGCTTCGCCGCTGGCTGTACGGCACCGGCATCCAGGACGCCGCAACCCTCGAGGACGCGCTCGCCGACGCAGCCGCCGAGATCGAGGAGCTCTACCGTGTCAGGATCGAGCTCGCGACCGCCGGCCGAGCCGAGCTCGACTCCTCGCACGAGCAGCTCGTCCTCGCAGCCCGGGAAGCGATGGCGAACGCCGCGAAGTTCTCCGGCGCCGACGAGATTGCGGTCTATGCGGACTCGGACGCCGACGGCAGCGCTGTCTTCGTCCGCGACCGCGGTCGAGGCTTCGACCGCCAGGCCGTCCCCGCCGACCGCCGAGGCATCGCCGAATCGATCGAAGGGCGGATGCAGCGTGCCGGAGGGTCGGCCATGATCACGTCACGGCCGGGGGAAGGAACCGAGGTCGAGCTGAGACTGCAGAGGCCCGCCTGATGCGCCGGGTCGTCCTCGTCGACGACCACGAGCTCTTCCGCGCGGGCGTGCGCAACGAGCTCGCCGATGTGGTCGAGATCGTCGGCGAAGCCGGCAGCGTCGCCGAGGCGGTCCCGTTGATCCGTGAGCTCGATCCCGAGGTCGTGCTGCTCGACGTGCACCTGCCCGACGGCGGTGGCGAAGCCGTGATCGCGGCAGTGGCGCCCGAGCGGCCAGGCGTCAAGTTTCTCGCCCTCTCGGTCTCCGACGCCGCCGAGGATGTGATCGGCGTGATCCGCGCCGGCGCACGCGGCTACGTGACGAAGACCATCTCCCGCGCCGAGCTGACCGACGCGATCGAGCGCGTCGCAGCGGGCGACGCCGTCTTCTCGCCGCGGCTCGCGGGCTTCGTGCTCGACGCGTTCCGCGCCGGCGAGCCCGTCGGCGCGGATGCCGAGCTCGAGACGTTGACCCCGCGCGAGCGCGAAGTGCTGCAGCTGATCGCCCGCGGCTATCGCTACAAGGAGATCGCGGCCCGCCTGCACCTCTCGGTGAAAACGATCGAGGCCCACGTCTCCAGCGTCCTGCGCAAGCTGCAGCTGTCGTCCCGGCATGAGCTGACCCGCTGGGCGCATGAACGACGTTTGATCTAGCCGAGTGAGAGGTCGACCTTTCCTTCGCTCTTGTTGATCGTCTCGACGCGGACGTCGAGAGGGTCGCCGAGACGGTAGGTTCGGCCGGTGGTGCGGCCGGCGAGGGCGATGCCGAGCTCGTTCAGCTCGAAGAACTCGCCGTGCAGGCGTCGGGCGGGCAGGAAACCTTCGAAGACTTCCCCGAAGCGGCAGAACAGCCCCGAGTTGATCAGGCCGATGATCTCGCCGTTCCACACCGTCTCCCAGCCGAGCTCGAACAACCGCCGATCGAGCAGCCAGGCGAGACAGATCTCGTCGGCGAGGTACTCGGTTTTTGCCGCGTCACGCTCGCGGGCCGACGTGTGCTCTGCGAGCTCCTCCAGGTCGCCGGGCAGCGGGTCGTCGGCGAGACCGAGCTCGCGCAGCAACGCTCTGTGCACGATCAGGTCGGGGTAGCGCCGGATCGGCGAGGTGAAGTGCGCGTACGCCGGGCTTGCGAGGCCGGAGTGGCCGAGGTTCTTCGGGTCGTACCGCGCCTGCTTGAGGGCGCGCAGGACGAGCGCGGGGAACGCCTCGCGGCCGCGGCCCGACTGCTCGACGTAGGCCGTGATCTGCTCGGAGATCGCGCCGGTCAGGCCGGCGGCCTGCTGCGGCGTCATGCGATCCGGGACCGGAGGTGTGGGGACGCCGAGTGCGACGAGCTTTGCGAGCAGGTGCTCGACCGCCTGCGGGTCGGGACGCTCGTGCACGCGGTAGAGCGCCTCGCGGCGACGCCCTGACAGGAACGCCCCGACGAGCTCGTTCGCCAGCACCATCAGTTCCTCCACGAGCATGTGGGCGTGAGACTCGCCCTCGAGCCAGGCGTCTGCGACGCCGCCGTCGCGGTCGAAGCGGAAGGCGATCTCGGGTGTCTGCACCTGTAGCGCTCCGCGGGCGAAGCGCTTCGCCCTCAGCTCGCGGGCCAGCTCGTCGTTGAGGTCGAGTGCAGCCTGGATCTCGCCCGGTGCGTCGCGCTGCTCTGCCTTGCCATAGGTGAGTCGTGCATCGGATCGGATCACCGAGCGGTAGAACTGTGGCTCTCCCGACGGCGGGATCTCGACGGTCACACAGAGCCGGTCCTGGTGTGGTCGCAGCGAGCAAAGCTCGTCGGCGAGCTCGTGCGGCAGCATCGGCGCGACACGGCCGGGGACGTACGTCGAAAACGCGCGCCGGGCAGCACCTTGGTCGAGCGGTGAGCCTGCGCCGACGAACCACGAGACGTCGGCGATGTGCACCCACGCCCGGATGCCGTCGGCCTCGCGACGGAAGGAGAGAGCGTCGTCGAAATCCTTCGCAGTTTCGGGGTCGATCGTGTACGTCGGCAGTTCGCGTAGATCGACCCGGTTCGAGACGTCGATCGGCCGGAACTCGTGCTGCTCGAACGGCTGCCGGTCACCCCGCTCCACGAGCAGCGCTTCGAGCACGTTCTCGACGTCGTCGGCGCGACCGAGGTTCTGCTCGACGTGCGCGCGGCCGCGCCCGGTTCGGACGACGGCGAGGTCGCCGCGCTCGAGGTCGCCGGCTCCCTTGAGGTCGAGGGTGATCGGCACGCCGGGCGTGAAGTACGGCTCGCCGATCAGCAGCTTGCCGCGCCGGCCGACCTCGACGACGACGCGGTTCTGCTGCGTCAGATCTTCAGGAAGCGACGGATCGTCAGGCCCGAGCCGACCGCGCCGAGACCGAGGCCCATCGCGATCAGGATCAGCGCTGTCAACGAGAAGGAGAGCGCCTTCACGTCGGCATCGCCCGAGAGGTGCGGCGAGATCGCGGGCAGCGCGATCACCTTTCCGAGGATGAGGAAGATGACGGCGAGGACCGAGCCCGCAAGGCCGCAGAACAGCCCTTCGAGCATGAACGGACCGCGCACGAACCAGTTGGTCGCGCCGACGAGCTTCATCACCTCGATCTCACGTCGCCGAGAGAAGATCGAGAGGCGAATCGTATTCGCGATCAGCAAGACCGATGCGATCAGCAGGATCACGGTCGCGATCGTGAACACCCCCTCGATCACGTGTGCGACCTGGAGGATGCGATGCGAGACTTGTTTCCCGTCCAGCACGCGGTCGACGCCGGGCGGTTTGTGCGGCAGGACGATCGAGTCGTAGAGCTTGTCGACGTTCTCGGCGTGGTTCGGCGTCACCTCGAGCGAGTCGCCGAGCGGGTTCGAGGTCAGGTTCTTGACCAGCTCGGGATAGCGCTTCTTCATGATCTCGAGGCCCTGCTCCTTCGAGACGTACTTGATCCCGCCCGGCTTCACGTACTGGTTCTGCTGCAGCATCCGGGCGACGTCGTTCTTCTCGGCCGAGGTGACCTGCGGCAGGAAGTAGACCTTGACGACGAGTTGCCGCTTGACGTGGTTCGACCATGAAACCGTCCACGTGCCGAGGGCGATGAACAGCCCGAGCAGGAACATGCCGATCAGCACCGTCATGGTCGCCGCGACGGTCGTCGAGAGGTTGGCACCGAGCGACCGCCACGCCTCGGAGAAGAGCAGCTTGAAGCGGCCTGCCACTACTCGTAGCCTCCGCGCCGTTCGTCGCGCGCCAGACGGCCGTCCTCGAGCGCGATCACACGCTTACGCATCTTGTCGACCATCTCGCGGTCGTGGGTGACCATCAGGATCGTCGTGCCCGCGCGGTTGATCCGGTAGAGCAGCTGCATGATCCCGACCGACGTGTCCGGATCGAGGTTCCCGGTCGGCTCGTCGCAGACGAGGAGCGGCGGGTGGTTGACGAACGCGCGCGCGATCGACACGCGCTGCTGCTCGCCACCGGAGAGCTCGTCGGGGAGGGAGTTCATCTTGTGTGAGAGGCCGACCATTGCAAGCACCTCGGGCACCTTCTTGCGGATCGACGCGTTGTTCTCACCCTGCACCTTCAGCGCATAGGCGACGTTCTCGGCGGCCGTCCGCCGCGGAAGCAACTTGAAGTCCTGGAAGACGCAGCCGATGTTGCGCCGTAACATCGGCACCTTCGACGCCTTCAGACGGCCGAGCTCACGTCCACCGATCACGATCTTGCCGCTCGAAGGATCGAGCTCCTTCAGGAGCAGGCGCACGAGGGTCGACTTGCCCGACCCGGAGGCGCCGACGATGAAGACGAACTCACCTTTGTCGATGTGGAAGGTGACGTCGTGCAGTGCGACGACGTCGGGCTCGTAGACCTTCGTCACCGAGTCGAACACGATCATCGACGCCGCGCCGGGACGCGGTTCCGGAATCGATTCTTCGACGGTGACCGTCGTAGGTGTGGCTGTCACTTTCGTTTCCAACACAGCGATGACCAGGGGCGTCGGAAGCGAGGCGCCCGGGTGCGTAGGTGTGGCGCAGTGTACCTCACCCTCTAGACGATCCTGCCGGCAGCCCGGGCGAGCAGGTACTCGCGGATGAACGGGTCGAGCTCCCCGTCCAGCACAGCCTGGATGTTTCCCGTCTCATGGCCGGTGCGCGCGTCCTTCACGAGTTGGTATGGCTGCAGGACATAGGAGCGAATCGATTCACCGCCGAATCCGGTATCGGCGGAGCCACCCCGCTCCTTCGCCATCAAGGCCTCGCGCTCCTCTTCCGCTTTCTCGATCAGCCGCGATTTGAGTACGCGCATCGCGGTCTGCTTGTTCGCCGACTGTGACCGTTCGTTCTGGCACTGCACGACGATGCCGCTCGGCAGGTGGGTGATGCGAACGGCGCTGTCTGTCTTGTTCACGTGCTGGCCGCCTGCACCCTGCGCGCGGTACGTGTCGATCTTGAGGTCGCCGTCGTCGATCTCGACGGCGGCGTCGTCGGGCAGGAGCGGCGCAACGATCACGGTCGAGAAGGCGGTGTGGCGACGGTGCGCCTGGTCGAACGGACTGAGACGCACGAGCCGGTGCTTGCCGCGTTCGGCTTTCAGGATGCCGTAGGCGTTCTCGCCGCCGACGGTGAACGTCGCCGACTTGAGACCCGCCTCCTCCCCGGGGCTCGCCTCGAGCAGCTCGACGTTGAAGCCGCGGTTCGACGCCCACCGCTCGTACATGCGCAGCATCATCTCGGCCCAGTCCTGTGCATCCGTGCCACCCGTTCCCGACTGCAGGGTCACGACCGCGTCACCGGTGTCGTACTCGCCGTTGAACAGCGCAGCCTCCTGGAGCTGCTCGAGCTCGGCGCGCAGCGGGGCGAGCGTCGAGGCGATCTCGCCTTCGAGCTCGCCGCCGTCCATGGCCGCGAGCTCGCGCGCGTCGTCGTAGTCGCGCACGAGCGTGCGGTAGCCGTCGAGCCGTCGCGAAACGCGTGCATGCTCCGACGAGACGTTCGCGGCGCGGTTCTGGTCGTCCCAGAAACCCGGCGCGTTCATCTGCTCCTCGAGCTCTACGACCCGGCGTTCGAGTGAAGCGGGGTCAAAGATACTCCTCGACCCAGTCGAGCTGGGTGCCGAGCTCGGCGAGCTGGTCGGTGAGTGATCTGCCGTCGTCTGTCATCGCTGGAGGATGGTAGCCGCCTACTTGGCGCAAACGCGACGCGGGCTCAGCCCGGTCAGCGTCTCGAGGCCACGCGACACGTTCAGATTGACGCCGAGCTGCACCAGCCCGGGCTGCGTCGCCTGCAGGCGAACCGTGCCGTCGTCACCGCGCCAGACGCAGCCCTGCGACGTCTTCCAGTACGGCGACCAACGCACCTTGACGCGGTAGCGGCCCGGCGCCGACACCGAGAAGACGAGGCGAGTCGGCCAGAGCCAGAAGATGTTCGCGTCGCCGGCGCCGACCACGATCGGCTGCGGATTCGGTACCTCGTACACCTTCACGTGCAGGCTCGAGAAGACCTCCGTGAGCCCGGAGCGGCCGCTGCGAATGAGCGTGGCCTCGCCGCGGGAGCTGTAGTCGGGCGGTGCGTCCGACAACACCACGTACCGCACGCCGAGCCCGCGCAACCACGACTCGTAGGCGCGCGCGCCCAGCGTGCGGTCGTAGAGAAGTTCGTTCTGCGGGAAGTCGTTCTGGCGGTACCAGCCGCGAACGATCGGAATGCCGGCGTCGGGCAGGTAAGCGGCGGGCCAGTGTTCGATCGTGTCGACTGCCTCAACGCGGTACGACGGGCTCAAGTTGTCGCGGAGGAACCCGATCGCAGGCTGCCAATACGACACGCTGTGCGCCGGATCGGCCCCCGCCGCACGCGCGGTGTGCGCAAGCGCCGAGATGTTCCAGAAGCCGCCGACGACGACGAGCGGAATCGTCAGCAGTATCCGCTTCGGCGCGACCGTTGCCGCCAGCAGCGCGAGCGGGATCGCCATGAACTTGAGTCGCTCGACGTTCGCGCCAAGATCGCTCGGGACGACGAACGCGACGAGCAGCGCCGCGAGGAAGACCGCGAACAAGCCGAACAGCCGTCGCGCACGGGGAACGCGAACGGTGACCGCGATCCCGAGGAGCCCGAAGACGACGCCCGGGATCAGGTCGGCGACGCTGAACGGGAATTGCCCCTGCTCGGGGAAGAGGCGACGCAGGACGAGCTCGAACCCGACCGCCGCGGCGATCACGACGACGGTGGCACGGCGCGGTGTCGGACCGAGCGCGGCGCCCGCGAGCACGAGCACGACCAGCAGCAGCGCAAGCGGGCTTGCGAGCAGCGTCAGGAAGAGCAGCACCGCGAAGCTTCGTCGATGCCCTCGCTGGAGCGCGGCGAGCGCCAGCAGCGCGAACATCACGCCCAGCGCGAAAGGAAACGCGGCCGAGAGCACGATTCCCGGCCAGAGAATCGCGAACGTCCGGCTGGAGAAACGTGCCGAAGGCCCCCACTCCTGCCAAACGACGAGGGCGAACGCAAGCGCGGCGATCCCGATCGAGAGCATCGCGAGCAGCTTGATCCCGAGCAGCGCGGCCAGCGGGTAGTAGATGAAGCTGTAGGTGACGAACGAGTAGCGGCCGGCGTACCAGAAGTTGTTCCAGACAGCGAACCCGTGCTGGAGCAGGAACGTGCGCTGGTACGAGTGAGCCGCCAGATCGACGCCGGGGGGCCCGAGCCACAGGAGCACGCCGGCGAGCACGGCCGCCACGACGGCGGAGAGGAACCACTCGCGGGCGAACAGACGACGTTCTGCGCCGCTCACAAACGAGAGCCTACTCGTCGCAAACACCTCAGTCGTCGCGTAACCGCGACCAGATGCCCACGTCGGTCCGGATGCCTTCTTTGAAGTGCTTGGAGCGTAGGACACCCTCCCGTCGGTAGCCGTTCCGCTCGGCCACACGCTCGGAGCCGGCGTTCTCGGCGTCGATCCGCAGCTCCAGGCGGAGCAGGTCGAGCGTCTCGAACCCCCACGCCGTGAGCAGCGAAACAGCCCGGGACGCGACCCCACGGCCCCTGGCCGGGGCTGCGATCGCGTAGCCGATCTCGCCCTCCCGGGCGCCGAGGTCGAGGTGGACGATCGCCGCGAACCCCAGCACCTCCTCGTCGTGGGCGACAGCCGCGAAGCCTGCTCGGCCGCCGGTGCGCCAAGCATCCTCGTAGCGGCCGATCCAACCGCGGACGAACACCCTGCCCGGGTCGTGCGGGATGTACGTGAACCGCTGGATGTCGGGGTCTCGCACGATCTCGACGAACGACGCGACGTGCTTGCCCGACAGGGGCTCGAGCCGGATCAGGTCGTCTGCGAGCGGCGGATCCGGCGGGGTGAGCGCGCGCCCGGTCAGGCGCCGTGGCACTTCTTGAACTTCTTGCCCGAACCGCACCAGCAAGGATCGTTGCGCCCGATGTTCTCGAGCTCCGAGTTGACCTTCGGCTTGGCGGCGACGGGTGTCGCGACCGAGCCGCCGCCGGCGCTGGCAGCGGTCGACGTGCCCGCGGCGAGGATCGCCTCGGCCCCTGCCAGGGACTGGTGCTCGTAGCTGAGCGCACCGTTGCCGGAGCCGTTCGCCGCCGGCGACTGCTGCAGCTGCGCGGCCGCCCCGTCGTCGGGTGTCACCTCGGCGTGGAAGAGCAGCGTCACGACCTCGGCGCGGATCGCGTGAGTGAGGTCCTGGAACATCAGGTGGCCCTCGTTGCGGTACTCGACGAGTGGGTCTTTCTGCGCCATCCCGCGGAGATGGATGCCCTCGCGCATGTAGTCCATGTTCTCCAGGTGCT
>DASYPH010000361.1:0-6520 GCA_036006925.1 Gaiellaceae bacterium | reverse complement strand
GCTCTGGCGGAACGTAGCGAAAAGAAGCCCTGTAACCCAGTGCGTTGAGGCGTTGTTTGACGTATCTGCCCCAGGGGGCGTACCACGACCAGAACGTGACGTGTTCGCCGCGCGTGTGGGACTCGCGGACGAGACGTCGTGCTTGCGCGAGGTTGGCTCCGGTGTAGGTGCCAGCTCGGCTTCGGTCGATCGTGTAGGGGCAGTACGGCTGGTATCCGGGGAATCCGGCTGGGAGAGTCTGGCACGTGGCCCTAGCGTCGGCTTGCCGCCATAGCCGCTGCGTCACGTTCCGGTCGATCGCGTAGTTGACCGCCTGTCTGGCCTTGCGACTGGCGAACGGGGGGCGGTGCGTGTTGAAGAAGATTCCAACGGTGGATGCCGCCCCGGTTGCATCTGTATGGACTTGGGTCGGATAGCGTCGGCGCAGCGCATGCAACTGACTGAGCGGGATCCCATCCAAGGCGATGTCGGCGTGCCCGCGTCGGACACTCTCCAATTCGTGTGACCAGAGGCTCTGCGTCATGCTCAATAACAGCTCTGACTTCCGTGTCAGGAACGTCCATTCGATCCGGTTGACGAAACCTCGCGGTTGCGCGTCTGCGGACCACTGACGGAAGTTCGGGTTTCGGACCATGACCATGCCCTTGCGGGGGTCGTAGCGGGAAATCATGTAAGGCCCGGTGGCGGGTAGTGGGTGTGTGTTGGTGTGGAGCGGGACGCTCCCGGGGATCGCGTCGGCGAACTTGAGCGCGAGCTCGTCCAAGAAGTTGGGATCAGGAGTTGCGAGGTGAAACGTGACGGTGAAGGCCGTATCGCTTGTCACGATTCCTCGCCGTAGGTCGCAGCGGCTTGCCGAGCACCGGTCTGCGCCAACGATGTGGCCGTAGAACGGCCCCCAAAGCGGGGGGCGGGGCTGAAGGCGAAGCGCGCGTTCGATCCCGGTTCGGATGTCGTCAGGCCTGACGAGCTGGCCCGTCGAATAGCGGATCCCGCGACGCATCTGAAACGTGTATGTCTGGCCGTCAAGGCTGATGGTCGGCCGCCTGACGGCGAGGTCGGGTACGACTTGGTAGCTGGCCGCCCCGTTCGCCCGCCGGAAGCCCACCAGCCCGTCGTTCGTGGCCTCGGAGATCTGAACGCCCCGTACGGTGAAGTCCACAGCAGGGTCAATCGAGTCAGGGTGACCACTCACGACGATCCGCAGGATGCCGCCACGATGGGCGGCTGGTCCAGCGTCTGCAGCGACGAACAGTTGCTCGCCGTCGGAGCCGATTGCCGCGGGCAACGAGCCGATCCGGACCGAGCGCACGATTGTTCCAGTTCGAGGATCGAGCGCGGTGAGTTTCTGCGCCCCTGCAACGCCGACCCAGAGCAGGCTGGCGACGGGGGCGAGCGAGGATGGTTCGGGCCCCACTTGCAGGGTCTGTTTGACCGTGTCGTTCTGGGGGTCGATGCGGGAGACGGTGCCGTCGGCCCGATTTGCCACCCAAATCGAGCCGCCGGCGACGGCAAGCGCCGACGGATCACCGCCGACGTTGATGGAGTCGACTGCACGGCGCGTGGCGGGATCGATCTTCGTGACTGTGTCGTCGGCAGCGTTCGCGACCCAGATCGAGCCAAATCCCGCTGCCAGCGCACTCGGCGTAGCGCCCACAGGGATCGGCGGCGAGACGCGAAGCGAGACGGTGGAGATGCGCACCACCGTGCCCTCGATAGCGTTCGCGACCCATACTCCGCCTGCCGAGACCGCGACTGCGGTTGGGCCGTTTCCCGTGTCGATGGGTGTTGGGTTGTCGGTGGCCGGAGCGATTCGCGAGACGGTGCGCCCGCCGCTGTTTGCCACCCACACCGCGCCTGCGCCAAAGGCGACCCCGGTTGGATCCGTACCGACCTGGATCGGCTGCGCGGCGCTCGATCCGGCCTCGACCCGCGAGACGGTTCCGTCCGCCGAGTTCGACACCCAGGTGGCTCCACCGCCGTTGGCGACGCCTGCGGGGCTTCCCCCGACCGACACGTCACCCAGAAGGTGGCCACCGGCGGACAGGATGCCAAGGTGATTCACGCCGACAAACGCCGTACTCGATCGTCCTCGCAAACTGTCGGCGAGCCACAACGCGAGAGCGACCGACACAGCGATCGCGACGACCATGAGCAGTGCGTAGCGGGTGCGGTGCGGATGGAGAACGACGCGTCGCCTCGGCCTTGGAGGCTCGTCGGGCCTCGGTGGGGCACGGTGGCCGCCGAGCGCCGGGTCGTGGCCGAGGATCTGGCGCTCGAGCAGGCCAAGCTGCGGTCCCGGCTCGAGGCCGAGCTCTTCGGCCAGTCGCTGGCGCCCTCCCTCGTACGCAGCCAGCGCATCGGCTTGTCGGCCTGCCCGGTAGAGGGACAGCATCAGCTGGCCGAGCAGCCGTTGCCGGAACGGCTCCTCCGATACGAGCCGTTCCAGTTCCGATACGAGCTCCGGGCCACGCCCGAGCGCTAGGTCGGCGTCGATCCGCTCCTCGAGCGCCAGTATTCGACGCTCTTCGAGCCGCTCTGCCTCGCCCGCCGCAAACGGTTCGTAGAGCAGGTCGGCGAGCGCGGGACCGCGCCAGAGACCGAGTGCCTGTCGCAAGACCTCGCTCGCAGTCGCCGCATCGCCGGTGGCGGCTGCGGCGCGGCCCTGCTCGAGCAGCGTCTCGAACCGCTCCAGGTCGAGCTCTCCAGGCTCGAGCCGCACCACGTACCCTGGCGCCCGGCGCTCGATCCGGTCGGCGCCAAGGACGGCCCGCAGACGGGAGACGTAGCTGTCGAGCGAGCGCTGGGCAGCTTCGGGTGGTCGCTCGCCCCAGACACCGTCGACCAGGCGGTCGCGGGCGACGACCTCGTTCCCGTGCAAGAGGAGCATCGCGAGCACCGCCCGCTGCTTCGGGCCGCCCAACGCTGCGGCGGCGCCGTTGACCCGAACCTTGAGCGGGCCCAGGACGCAGATCTCCACAAGAGGAGGAAAGCACGTTTACAACGTTTTCTCCACATGTCTGCAAGACGTTCGCGCGAGCTTCTCAGAAGTCATCCCCCGTCTCGAGGAGCCACCATGACCAACAGCAGACTCGCACTAGCCGGAGTGGCAACCGGGATGCTCCTGGCAGCGACACCGGCACTGGCGGGCAACGGGCGCGCAACTCCCCCCGCCGGCAACAAGCTGAAGGTGGAGCAGCTCGGTCCCAAGTACCTACTCGGCGCAGGCAGCAGCCGTAAGCCGCCGATCACCGCCAGGACAGGCCCGATTCCGATCACCCTCACAACGTTGGTCGTGGAAGAGCTCGGCCCGAAGTACCTCCTCGGCCGCTGAAAGCCCGCCTGATCGTTGAACGACCCGCTCTAGCGCGACTGCAGGCCTGCCGGGGCGGGTCGTCTCCACGCGTTCCTGCTGCGCAGGTAAGCCTTCGCCCGCAGTCATCGTTCTCTCGCACGCGGCACTCTCGCCTGGGCCGGTGTTCCGGAATGACCCCTGAGCGGTGCTGGCTTACGCCGAGCGGTCTCGCGCCGCCCACCAGTCTCGGACGCGTCGCTCGGCAACGTTCGACGCCTCGCGTCGGGTTTCCGTTTGGGCCTTAGCGTCCTCGATCAGTTCCACAGCGAGGTCAAGTTCATCGAACGTCTGCTCCTGGGTGCCCGTCGCATCGGCCAAGATCCTGACGACGAGGACGACCCCGCCCGGTCTTCGCTCGGCCGATGCCTGGAGATGTTTCCGGGACGCGGCCTGACCGTAGCCTCTACCCAGTCGCCGTCCGGCTCAGCGACAGGGATCGTGACGGAGACCCCGTCGTACGTGGGATAGACCTCAAGGTCTCGCTTCACGTCCGGAGTGCCCACTCAAGTAGGATTGCAGATGACTTCGCGTCGCTGACGAATAGGGGCACGTCGTCGCCAAGGCGAATGGCGCTCGCCTGGGCCAGTGTTCCGGAATGACCCCTGAGCCGCGGGGTATGTGTGGTTCGTCCGGGCGTTGGTCACTCGTTGGTGGCCGAGCGTACGGTTGTACCTGGAATGACCCTGCGTGACTCGTCCTTGGCGGTTGCTGCCGCGCTTGCTGTGTTCACGGCGGTCCCCGTGTGGACAACGACGAATCTCGGAACACCGCCGGGTCATCCGAATGCGTCCGTCCAGGGGAGTCTCGTCAACGCACACGGGACTGCCGTCGCTGTCGGCTACGAAGACGTCGGTACCGACAAGGTGCGGAAGCAGGCTTTCGTCTGGCAAAGAGGGAAGAGGACTGCCCTCGTTTACCGAGGGGTTGCTGACATCGATCCGGTCGCGATCGACGCCGCCGGCGATGTCGTTGGCACCGCCGGCAATCGAGCTGTGCGCTGGCGGAGGGGGGTGGCTAGGTTGCTCGGCACCTTCGTCCCGCAGGCGATGAGCAGCACGGGAGACCTCGTAGTCGGCTGGAGCTCTGGAGGGGTTGCGGAGGCTTTCTTCTGGCACAGGGGAACCCTCAGTCGCCTCCCGGGTCTGGGCGGGTCAGGAAGCCACGCGAACGCGGTGAACCGTTCGAGCACCGTGGTCGGATCCTCGATGCTTCCCTCGGGCGGCGAGCACGCGGTCGTCTGGCGCGGCGGGAAGCCGACCGACCTCGGCGCGCCTAACGGGCTCGACAGCACGGCCACCTTTGTCTCCGCGAAAGGCACGATCTTCGGCTTCGCGTCCCAGGGCGGGAGCGTTGCGGGGGTTCTCGAATGGAAGAGTGGGAAGCTGATCGATCTCGGCAGCTTCGGCGCTCCCGCGGCGCAGCCGATCGCGATGAACGTGCACGGCGACGTCCTGGTGTCAACGGAGACGGGCGACCAAGAATCGATCGGCCTGTGGCTCCTCCGCGGCGGGAAGACGATCCCGGTCAGGGTGCCGACGCTCGGGCATCAACACGTCTATGGCGTCGGCCTCGACAACCAAGACGATGTCATCGGGTATGCGCCCCAACGCGGGTTCCTGTGGCGTAACGGTCATGCGACGCTGCTCCCGCAGGGCTTGACACCGGTCGCGGTCGCGGGAGGCTTGATCATCGCCTCCAACGGATTAACTGACCGGGCGGTTCTGCTTCGCCTCCACCGATAGCCCAAGGCACGCCGAAGCGGAAACTCTCGCCTGGGCCAGTGTTCGGGAATGACCCCTGAGGAACTTTCCTGCGTCAGCTCTCGGAGGAGCGGGCGGCGGCGAAGTCGCCCGCTCCAGCGGTGTGAGCGCTGTACGGCAGGTCGAGCAGACTGCGACCGATCGGTCGCAGATGTCGACGCCCTCGCGAGCCACATGAGGGCCACTGAACGACACGTTCATGTCACCCGAGCAGTGGCCGGACGGCTACAACCTCCACTTCGACAAGCTGGTCGGGATATCCGAGGACGGCTACGCCGAGAAGTGTGCTTGGGGCGTCATGCTCGCCGAAGCGCTCGTGGACGACCTGCCATGCCGCCACGAGATCTTCCCGACGATGGGTTGCGACGTAGACGGTTGTCTTCGCTACATGCCTAAGTTCGGCTCCAGCCGACCGAAGAGCCGTTTCGAGGTTGTCCATCACCTGGTTCGTCTGCGCGACGAGATCGCCGGGGGCCACCGTCTCGCCTTCTGCGTTGAGAGGACAGGCGCCGGCTGTGAATACCAGAGAGCGGTCAGGCGGCGTCACAGCGGCGTAGGCGTACGGAGCTTCGTCTGTCAACTCGACAGAGCGAATGAGAGTGACCGGCGTGTCTTCGGTGTTCATAGCGCGAGTCTCGCAAAGCCATGCGCGGCGGGGATGAAGCGAGGCGCCGCCTGGGCCAGCGTTCCGGAATGACCCTGAGGGCGCTGCGACGGGCCAGCGTCAATGTTTCGGTAGGAACAACTTTGGAGGCGGCAACCCTCCTCCTAGAAAGTAAGACGCGTAGCCGAGCGTCTCGGTTGGCCCCGGCACTAGCGTCGGGGCCAACCAACAATCCCCCTTTGGTGTCGCCTGAGCCAGTGTTCCGGAATGACCCCCGAAACCGCGCTCCCGGGTTGTACGGTGAGGATCATGTTCAAGCGTCTTCTCGCATGGATCCGAAGGCAGCCGCCGGACATCGGTGTGCGTGAGCCGAGGCGACCGGTTCCATCCGCGTCGGGTGGCGCGGTCGCGGTTGACCCAGACGACGAGCAGTAGCCGTCTGGCTCTCCGTATTCTCTGGCGTCAGGTGACCTGACCGTCACCTGGGCCAGTGTTCCGGAATGACCCCTGAGCGGAGCGTGACGCTCTAGTCTTCGTTCAGGCTCGCAGGAGGCCCGTATGAACGTCGTTTCCCAGGCTGCGCAGCGTTCAGGTGGATGGAGCTGGTTCTTGGTGTGCGCGCTATTCGGAGCGGCGGCGGCGTTGGGCACCGTGTCGCTCGGGCCGCTACTCCTCGTGCCGACGGCTCTGCTTGGTGTCTTCCTTTGGCGTCGGCCGGTTGTGCGGCGCTCCGCCTTCGGCTTGCTGAGCGGGGGCGGGACCCTTCTGCTCTACGTGGCGTGGGTGCAGCGCGACGGACCCGGG
>DASYPH010000360.1:0-1898 GCA_036006925.1 Gaiellaceae bacterium | reverse complement strand
GACAGCACCGTGGCGGCCACGGGAAACCGCATCGAGCGCTTGAGTACGAAGGCCCAGATCAGCGACTCCGGTCGATCTCCCTTCAGGCGGCGCAGCACCGTTGGCGTGTTCCGAAGCCAGAGGAGCCAGCGCGGCTGAGCTTTGAAGGGCCGCAAGACCAGGAGGACGCCGGCCGCCAAAACCTGCCGGATGCCAAACTCGATGCGGTCGCCGAGCTTGCCGAGCAGGGCAGGCAGCACGGTGAGCGAGCCGACGAGCGAGACGAAGACGACGAGCATCGCGCCGATGCCGATCGAGGTGAAGATCTTCGAGCCCGCGAACAGCATTCCGGCCATCGCGATCAGCACCGTAAAGCCCGAGATCAAGACGGCCTGACCCGAGGTCGCAGCAGCCCGGAAGAGGCCCTCGTGCCCCCGGTGGCCGGCGATCCGCTCCTCGCGCTCGCGCTTCAGGTAGAAGAGCGAGTAGTCGACGCCGACCGCCATTCCCATCAACAGCATCACCGACTGGGTGGCGTCGGAGGCGTGGGCGACGTGGCTGAACAACTGGGAGAGCCCGAGCGAGCCGAGCACGGCCGAGAACGCCAGTAGCACCGGAATGCCGGCTGCGACGAAGGCGCCGAAGGCGATTAGCAGAATCAGAAACGTGATCGGAACCGAAAGCTTCTCCGCCTTCTTGAAATCCTTGCCGATCGTGTCGTTCAGCTCGTGGGTGGCGCTCGCCATCCCGAACTCGGCGATCGTGAAGCTTGGATGGGCCTGCTGGAGCCCGGAGACGGCGTCGAGCAAGGGCTGGACTCGCTTGTCAGCGCTGTCCATCTTGCCCTTCATGTCGAACTCGATCAGCTGAGCGCGTCGGTCCTTGGAGATCTCTCCGGCAGCGCCGGTGCGCAGGTTCTTCACCTGCGGCATCGTCCTCAGCCTCGCCATCACCGAAGCGACGGCGGAGCGGAAGGCGGGATCGCCCGCGGTCAGCGCCTGAGACTTGACCAGCACGCTCTCGGCTGCCGGCGTGCTGAAGCCGGCGCTTGCGAGGATCTGCTCTGCGCGCGCCGTCTCACCCGTCGACTGTTCGGCGTCGGACAACTTGTGTGTTCCGGCCATGCTTCCCGCCGCGATTGCGACAAGCACGAACACGACCCAGATCGCGGTCGCCGTCTTCCAATGTGTGGCGCTCCACCGACCGGCGCGAGCGGCAAGATTGCGTGAGTTCAAGACCCTCCTCCTCTCGGGAATTCCCCCAAACGTGTCATCCCCAATACCGGAGAGGCAACTATAGTAACACCACTCATGAAGTCAACTTCCGGGGATGGCAGGCACCCTTCTTGGCGCTTCGTGACCAACCACGGCCATGTGCTCCAGTGCATCGCCGAGGACCCGACAATCCGGCTCCGCGACATCGCAATCAGCGTTGGGATCACGGAGCGGACAGCAGCGCACATCGTCAACGATCTCGAACAGGCTGGCTACCTGACGAAGACCCGAGACGGGCGCCGAAATCGGTACGAGATCCATGGCGAGCTTCCGCTGCGCCATTCCCACCACCAGCACCGCACGGTTCGCGAGCTGATCGGGTTCTTACAAGACCCCGCAAGAGCTAGAGCAGCCAACCCCTCCTAGGGGTTACTACCGCGGACTGGGCTCCGCCTCCATTCCTCGATCCTCAGCGGTAACTTGACGTCAGCCGCCGATTCCAGGAGGAACGCCGAACTGGCGACCAGCGGCAATCCGTGGCAAAGACTTCGACGTGCATGGTAAGGAGGGGTTCGACGGTTCAAGTCCGTCAGAGGGCTCTACGAATTGCCTGCGTCTGATCCGAAAACGCTTGGAACGCGCGAGCATTCGCGGGCTCTCGCTGACGTTCCCTCGCAGGCTCGCATGAACGAGCGAACTTCCGCG
>DASYPH010000359.1:0-1785 GCA_036006925.1 Gaiellaceae bacterium | reverse complement strand
TGATGGCTGCGACGGGGAGGTCGCGCGCGCGACGCTCCGCGCGTCTCCGCAAGGCGCATTTCTGGACTCCGTCCTCGACCGAGTCGGCGACGTAATGCTGCTCGCCGCGCTCGCAGTCGCCGCGGGCGCAGGCACGGCTACCTGGATGGCGCTCGCCGCCGCGCTCGTTGGCTGCCTCTTCGTGCCCTACGTGAAGGCGGCATTCGAAACGACAGCAAGCATCTCGTTTCCCACCCTGCGCCTCTCCTTCGGACGCGACGCTCGGATGCTCACGATCGCGATCTGCGCGGTTGCGCTACAGCCGCTCGCTGGCCTCGTCGCCGTTGCGAGCTTGTCCGCGGTCGAGGCCGTCACCCGTTCAGCCATAGCGTTTCGGACGCTGCGCCGCCAAGCGGCCGAACGCCAGCCGGCCTGATGCCCAGCGAGGCGTTGTCCATAAGCGCTTTGTTTGTGTCGTCGTTGCGGGTGGTGATGCAGGCCGTGGCCCAGCGTTCGGTGAGTTCGAGGAGTCGGCCGCGGAGTTCGGCGAGGTCGGGTGCAGAGTTAAGGGCATGCACCCCGATTTGCGCGCGCAGCTGGTGTACCGCGCCTTCGGCGTCGGCGCCGATTTCGTAGTGGCGCTCCGAGACGATCGAGACGCGGGCGTGTGGGGTGCGTTAACTCGGTCCCGAGCTGACGGCTGTGGCTCCATCCCGAGCATGAACCGACTTTGCGTACCCCACAGGCCTGTTGACGGAGATCCTGGCTGGCCGCGGGCTGGCCGTCGCCTCGGTCGCGATTAGCCCCGCCCCGTTCCGCGGGGTACTGCCGCTGCCAGTCTCGGCGCTGCGCGCTGGGAGTCCGGTGCTCAAGAGCCCGGCGAACTACAACCGCGCCGTCCCGCTCACCTACGACCAGTTCCGGTACGCGTTCGCGAACGCGGTCGACGAGGACGAGGCGAAGAGGCTGTACGACTCGTGCGCCGTCCCGGCACCCGGCAAGCCGCTCTTCCAGGCGGCAACCGCGAACCTGAACCCGTGGACGGAGGCCAAGGTCGATACCAAGAGCCCGGACCGCGGCCCGCTCCTGCTCGTCTACGGTGAGCAGGACCACACTGTCCCGAAAGCGATCGTCGAGGCGTCCTTCAAGAAGGAGAAGAAGAACACGAACGTGACGGAGATCGCGGAGATGAAGGGCCGCGGGCATGCGCTGACGATCGACAGCGGCTGGCAGGAGGTCGCCGACACCGCCCTCGCGTTCGTGAAGAGGTTCGTCTAGTGGCCGAGTGCAGCCATCTCGACCAGATCCTGATCACCGAGTTGCCGGAGAACATCGCCGGCTGCGAGGAGTGCCTGAAGACGGGCGACCGGTGGCTGCACCTGCGCATGTGTGAGGCCTGCGGGAAGATCGGCTGTTGCGACTCGTCGCCGAACCGCCACGCCTCGCGACACGCTCGAGAGGACGGGCATCCGATCGCCCGCTCGGCCGAGCCGGGCGAGGACTGGAGCTGGTGCTTCGTGGACGAGGTCGCGTTCGTGGTCGGCTGATGGAGCCGCTCCCCCCACTCCCGCTCGAGGAATGGGAGCCGACGAAGGACACGCTGCACCTCTGGGTGCAGATCGTCGGCAAGGTGAAGATGGCCTCGCTCCCGCCGAAGAACCACTGGTGGCACGTCCCGCTTTACGTCGACGTGCGCGGACTGACGACGCGGCTCCTGCACTCGGGGGACGGCACCGGTTTCGAGATCCGTTTCGACTTCGTCGACCACGAGCTCATCGTGGAGACGGCGAGCTCGAACCGGAGCAT
>DASYPH010000358.1:0-3437 GCA_036006925.1 Gaiellaceae bacterium | reverse complement strand
AGCAGCACCTGGCTCGGCTCGAGCGGCAGGCCGCCTCGACCGCCAGTCGCTGGGGCCGGGCGGCGGCTGCCCGCTGCCGGGCGTTCCTCTCGCCCGAGGACCGGCTTGCGGAGACATTCGAGCATGCCCTCGAGCTGCACGACCGCGACCCCAGCGCGTTCGAGCGCGCCCGCACCGAGCTGTGCTACGGCGAGCGGGTGCGCCGCGCGGGTCGACGGAGGGACGCGCGCGAGCAGCTGCGCACGGCTCTCGCGGCCTTCCACCGGATCGGCGCCGAGCCGTGGGCGGAGCGCGCGCGCATGGAGTTGCGTGCCACCGGTGAGCACATTCGCCGGCGCGACCCGAGCGACGCCGAGCAGTTGACGCCCCAGGAGCTGCAGATCGCTCTTGTCGTAGCCGAGGGCCTCTCGAACCGCGACGTCGGCGCCCGTCTTTTCCTCAGCCCGAAGACGGTCGAGTTCCACCTGACGCGCATCTATCGCAAGCTCGAGATTCATTCGCGCTCGGAACTCGTACGGCGGATCGTCGACCTCGAGGCCTCCGGAAGCGTCAGTGCTTGAGGATCTTGCCGGTCTTGAGGTTGAGGCGCACCGTGTCGTGAGCCTTGGTGTTGGTGCGGTCGTTGAACGTGATCGTGAGGTGGCCTTGGGGCGTGCCGAGGTCGACGGTGACGGTGAGGTAGCCGAAATCGACGAGGGGCTTGGCGACGAGCGTGTACTCGCCGATCGTCAGCGGCGCGTGTGGGAGGCCGCCCTGCGGCGCGGTGGCGGCGAAGCCGCCGCTGCCCGCGACCACGTAGGGGATCTCACGCCCGTCGTGCGTCTTGCGGGTGTACCGCTGGTAGACGTGGGCGTGCCCGGAGAGGACGGCGTCGGGCCAGAACCCTGCCTGCTTGGCGGCGGTGTCGAGGTCGTCGGCGAGACCGCTGCCGCCGCCGTGCTTCGAGTCGACGGAGGCGGGCGGATGGTGACAGGCGATGATCACCGCCCGCTTGCCGGCCTTCCGTTCAGGGGCAAGACGGACGAGCTCGGCTGTCAGGAAGTCGAGTTGCTCGTCGCCGATCGGGTAGCGCCCGCCCTGCGAAGAGATGACACCGGGGCCTTCGAGCACGTTCGTGTAGAGGCCGACGATCGAGACGAACGGGGCATCGAGTGTGAAGTAGACGCCCGGCTGCGTCATCTTCGACCGCACCAAGCTGCCGGCGTCGGGTGATCGGGTCGGGGCCTCGGCGCAGAAGTTCCGGACGAACGCTGTCAGCGTCGGTATGTCCGGTGTGTCCGGGTCGTCGCCGAACACCGCGCCGTCGTGGTTCCCGGGAATGGCGAAGATCGGCCGGTCGTAGCCCTGGAACGGTTCGTAGAACTGGTCGTAGTAGTACTGCCCCTCGCCGAAGTTGTAGACGACGTCGCCGAGGTGAAAGAAGAACGCCGGCCCGGTCGGGCCGCCGGTGCGGACGTCCCAGCTCATCGCATCGACGACGCTCGCTTCGTTCGCGATCGCCTCTGCCGCCGTCTGACGAGAGTTGACCTTCGCCGCCCCCGTGTCTCCCACGGCGTGGAAGGTGACCTTCTTCGCCGCCACCGTCGGCGCCAGGAAGTCCGCCCCGAGGATCGCGGTCAGATCGACGCGCGGCTGCGGCTCGCGCGGCGGCGGAACCGGCTGCAGAGCCGCCCTGTGCAGCTTGTAGTACACGCTGTCGTAGTACGCGGCGCTCGTGTTGTCGACCTGAAACGCGGTCTCGTCCGTGTCCGGCTGCGGATCTGCGAACAACCGACCGCCCGGCGCCTGCAGCTTCCAGTACGCAGGATCAAGACCCATCACGAACCCCCCTCGTCACGGTCGCTAGCGAGGCGACCATCTCACCACCGCCGGGGCACCGTCAATGCCTTCGCCGTAACTCGGATCTCTCAGGCGGTCGTACGCACGCCGGCCATCATGAGCCCGAGCGCCTCGCGAGTGCTCGTGCCGGGCTCGACCTCGCTGATGATCTGCCCCTCGTACATGACGAGGATGCGGTCCGACAGCGACAGGATCTCGTCGAGATCCTCCGAGACGACGAGGATCGCGGTGCCTGTGTTGCGCTGCTCGATCAGGCGCTCGTGGATGTACGCGGCCGCGCCGATGTCGACGCCGCGCGTGGGTTGTGCAGCGAGCAGCACACGGGGGTGAGCGGACAACTCGCGTGCGAGAATGAGCTTCTGGATGTTCCCGCCGCTGAGGTTGTGCGCCGGGGTGTCGAGTGACGGCGTCTTCACGTCGAACTCGCGCACGAGCGTGTCGCAGTGGCGCTGGATCGCGCCGCGGCGGAGAAAGCCGAAGCGGCTGAACTGTGGCGCCGCGTTGTCGATCAGCAGCAGGTTCTCGCCGACCGAGAAGTCCCCGACGACTCCGTCGCGCATCCGCTCCTCCGGCACGTAGCCGAGGCCCGCGTGCCTGACCCCGGCGGGATGCAAGCCGACGAGCTCTGTTCCTTCGAGGACGACAGAGCCCGACGCGACCGGACGCAGCCCTGCGAGCGCCTCGGCGAGCTCGCGCTGCCCGTTGCCCGAAACGCCGGCGATCCCGACGATCTCGGCACTCCGCACTTCCAAGTCGAGCCCCCGCACCGCCTCAACGCCGCGATCGCCGCGAACGTGGAGCCCGCACACCGCAAGCCGCGGATCGCCGGAGCCGGATGCGCCGACCGGCTCGGTCGTCGGGAGCTCGTGACCCACCATCATCTCCGCGAGCGTGTGCCGCGTCACCTCGGCCGGCCTGACCGTGCCGATCTTCCGACCCGCGCGCAGCACCGTGATTCGGTCGGACAGTGCGAGCACCTCGCGGATCTTGTGCGAGATGAACACGAGACCACGACCGTCCTGCACCATCTGCCGGAGCACGACGAAGAGATCCTCGACCTCCTGCGGCGTCAGCACCGCCGTGGGCTCGTCGAGAACCAGGAGCGACGCGTCGCGATAGAGCGCCTTGATGATCTCGACGCGCTGGCGTTCGCCGACCGAGAGTTGCCACACCGTCGCGGAAGGGTCGACACGCAGCCCGTAGCGCTCCGAGAGCTCCCGGATCCGTCCTGATACAGCGTCCAGGTTCGTGTGCGAGAGGGCGCTGCGCAGGCCGAGCGCGACGTTCTCCGCCACGGTCAGCGTGTTCACGAGCATGAAATGCTGGTGGATCATCCCGATGCCGTGCGAGATCGCGACGGCCGGCGAGGTGATCGCGACCGGCTCTCCGTTCAGGCGGATCTCCCCTTCATCAGGCCGGTAGAGGCCGTAGAGGACCCGCATCAGCGTGCTCTTGCCGGCTCCGTTCTCGCCGAAGAGCGTGTGCACCTCGCCGACCGTCACGTCGAAGTCGACGTGGTCGTTGGCGACCACTCCGGGGAAGCGCTTGCAGACCCCGCGCATCTCGAGCATGGGTGCTCCTCCACGCGGGAGGGGCAC
>DASYPH010000357.1:0-8824 GCA_036006925.1 Gaiellaceae bacterium | reverse complement strand
CTGGCTGCGAATCAGGCGGCCGCGGCACGCGAGCTGGCCCGCGCGTCGGAGCTTTACGGCTCGATGGGCGCGCGGTTCCCCGAGGCCTGGGCGGCGTTGCTCGCCGCCGAGCGCGGCGACACATCGCGCCTCGACGCGGCGTTTGCGTACTTCGAGGAGCAGCAGGCGACGCCGTACGTCCAGCGCTGCCGCGCTCTGATGCAGGCGTCCGCGTAGGATCAAAGTCGTGCCTGAGGCGCTCTGGTTCACGGACGACGAGGAGGCCAACCGCCTGCTCGCCGACGACCCATTCGCGCTCCTCGTCGGCTTCGCGCTCGACCAGCAGATCACGGTCCAGCAGGCGTTCCTCGGCCCGCTGCGGCTGAAACAGCGGCTCGGCACACTCGAGCCACGCGCTGTCGCGGGCGCGGACCTCGAGCCGCTCTTCCGCCAGAAGCCCGCCATCCACCGCTTCCCCGGCTCCATGGCCGAGCGGGTGCGCGAGCTCGCCGCTACCGTCGAGGAGCAGTACGGCGGTGACGCAGCCCGCCTCTGGACGCAGGCAGCGGACGGCGCCGACCTCCGCAGCCGCATCTCCGCGCTGCCCGGCTTCGGCGAGATGAAGATCAAGGCCCTCGGTTCCGTCCTCGCGAAGCGCTTCGACGTCGCGGTCGCGCAGGACCTCGTCCCGGGCCATCCGACGCTCGGCGACGTCGACTCGGCGCAGGCGCTCGCCGACTACCAGGCCGCGAAGAAGGCGCACAAGGCCCAGTGGCTGGCGTCGAAGTCCGGACGCTGACCGACGGCGGCCAGCCCGCCGAGGAAACCGCGCACGCCCTGGCCGAGTTCCTCGCTGCGGCGAAGCAGACGCTCGAGATCGCGGTCTACGACCTGCACCTGCCGCCGGATCTCAGCGCGACCGTCCGCGACGAGCTCGTCGCCGCGCAGAAGCGCGGCGTCGCGGTCCGCCTCGCGTACAACCTCGACCACGCGAAGGAAGTGCCGGTCCCGGCGCCGCCGAGCACGGATCCCGACGCGATCGAGGCTCAGCCCTTCCCCACCGCCGCGATCCCGGGCGTGCCCGACCTCATGCACCACAAGTACGTCGTCCGCGACAGCGCCTCAGTCTGGACCGGCTCGACGAACTGGACGGCCGACTCGTGGACACGGGAGGAGAACGTCGTCGTGACGGTCGACTCTCCCGCGGTCGCCGGCCGCTACCGCGACGATTTCGAGCAGCTCTGGACGACGCGCGAGGTGGCCCGCAGCGGCCGTGTCGACACGGCGCCCGTGGACGGGATGCGCGCCTGGTTCTGCCCGGGCCGCGGCGAGAAGCTCGCCCACCGGATCGCGAAGGCGATCGGCTCCGCCCGCCGCCGTGTCCGGATCGCCTCGCCCGTGATCAGCTCGGCGCCGATCCTCGGGACGCTTGCGGAGGTCGCCTCCGACGGGAAGGTCGACCTCGCGGGCGTCGTCGACGCCACCCAGGTCGCCGAGGTGCTTCAGCAATGGCATGAGAACGGGAACGCAGACTGGAAGGGGCCCCTCTTGCGGACGGCTCTCACCCGCGCCCCGTTCTCCGGCAAGCGGTCAACGCCGTACACACCCGACTCGGTGCACGACTACATGCACGCGAAGGTGACCGTCGCCGACGACCGCCTCTTCGTCGGCAGTTTCAACCTCTCCCACTCCGGCGAGCTGAACGCCGAGAACGTGCTCGAGCTCGAGGACGCGCAGCTCGCCGACCGCCTCGCCGCGTTCGTGGACGAGGTGCGCGCGCGCTATCCCGCGGTCGCAGTCTGAGCGGCGGCCCCCTTTCGGGGGATCCGGGCTGATACCAAGCACATACCTCGGGGCCACCCGGTTTCATAGCCCGCCGGCCGATCTACTGGACACCGGGCAATCGGCCCGGCCGGTACGACCGACCAGAGGAGCTCTCACATGCGCAAGATTCGTAACGCCACGCGGACGACCAAGATGGTCGTCGCGGCCGTGGCAGCGGTCATGGTTTTCGCGGCCACCTACGGCTTCGCCGCCTCGCTGGGCCTGAGCACGTCTGGGCTCGGCGCCGGCAGCAGCGTCGTTGCAGCCTGCGGCTCGGGCATCACAGCGTCCTACACGACGGCGTACGCCTCGGCGATTCCGGGCTACTCCGTCAGCCAGGTGAACCTCGCCAGCATCCCCGCCGGCTGCCTGAGCAAGTCGTACAGGATCCAGCTGACGGGCTTGGCGGGCGCCGCGGTCGGTACCGAGATGACGGGCTCGCTGCCCGCGTCCGGCACCACTGCGTCGATCGCCACCTCGGGCAGCGTCGACGCGAGCCTCGTCACCGGCATCTCGGTCGTCGTCTCGTAGCACTGGTCGTCGTACCGGCGGCAGCGAGCGGGGCGCGATCTCGGCGCCCCGCTCTGCCCGCCGGGAGATGATGAGGATGAAGCGACTGACCAACATGTTCGGCCTCGCCTTGACGGCAGTGCTCCTGTCGGTCGGCGTCGCCTCGGCAGCGAGCCTCGGCCTCACCACGGGGAAGCTCGGGGCGGGCAGCGCGACGGTGAGCGGCTGCACGTCGTCGTCCCTCACGGCGACGCGCAACGTCGACAACAGCGGCAACGTCACCCAGGTCAACGTGACGAACGTCCCTCAGGCATGCGCGGGCGAGATCCTCGCCGTGACGCTCGAGTCCAGCTCGCAAACGAGCCTCGGCGGCGCTTCGGCAATCGTCGGCACGTGCACTGGCGGCTGCACCGCCACCGTCACCGCTTTCGGCACCGTTTCGGCCACGAACGTCGCCTCCTACGCGCTCTCACTCACGGAGTAGACGACGATGCGCCGCCGCACGCTGCTCCGCCTCACTCTCGCGATCGTGGTCGCAATGACGACGTCAGCGGGCGTCGCGTATGCCGCGAGCCTCGGGCTCTCCTCGAAGAAGCTCCATGCCTGGAGCCAGACCCTTACGAAGGGAACGTGCAACCAGACGTCCTCTACTGCCGATGACACCTACGTGCAGCAGGCGAGCCCGAACAGCACGACCGGGGGCACCGACACGACGCTCACGATCGGGGGAGCCGCCGGCTCGCAGGACCATGCCTTCATCCGTTTCGACGTGACCGGCTGCAGCCTCCCGACCACGGCCGGCGCGGACGGCGCGGTGATGACACTCACCGTGACCACGAAATCGAACGACACGATCTCCGTCTTCCCCGTCTATTCGAGCTGGAGCTCGGCGACGCTTACCTGGAACGGCGTCGGCGGCCTCACGATCGGCCCGACCGCGACGACGACCTTCGTCCCGTCGTCCACCGGGGCGCTCACCGTGACGGTTACGGCAGATGTCGACGCTGCGATCAAGGCCGGCACGCTGTGGGGCTGGGAGCTCCGCGACACCAGCGGCACCTCCACCTGCGCGATCGGATCGTCCGAGAACAACGCGGCGGGCAAGCGGCCCGCGATGACCCTCAGCTATGAGAAGTAGCGTCGCGATCCCGCCAGTCGCGGTTCGTCCGCGATTCGCGCACGCGAAGACGACGGCCGTCGTTGCGGCACAGCTCGGGGTCGTTGCCGTGCTGCTCTGGTTCGGGCTGCCGCAGAGCCTCGGCGGGCGCGCCGAGTGGGTCCTCGTGAGCGGCACGAGCATGCTGCCGCGCCTCCACACCGGCGACCTCGTACTCGTCGAGCGCCGGTCAAGCTACCACGTCGGCGAGGTCGTCGGCTACCGCGTGCCGAAGGGACAAGTCGGCGCCGGGGTCGTCGTCATCCATCGGATCGTCGGCGGCAACGGTCGGACCGGCTGGCGGGTCAAGGGCGACAACCGCACCACCCAGGACCTCTGGTCTCCGACGAACCGGGACGTCCTGGGCAGCAGGCTGCTGCGGATCCCCGACGCCTGGCTCGTCCTCCGCGTCCTCCACATGCCGGTCCTGCTCGCGCTGTTCGCCGGCTTCGGTGTCTTCCTTTGGATCGCGCTCGCCGGGGAAGAGGAAGCCGATGTCGACGAGGTCGAGGAGGCAGGCTGAGATGAGCGCCGCGGACCTCTTCCTGCTCGAGCGCCGGGCCCTCCTCGATCCGTTGCGAGACTCCGTCTCCCGGCTCGCCAGGCACCCGGCGGCCGTGCTCGGCATCGCGTGCATCGGCCTCGTCGGGACGTTCGCGGGAATGCTGGCCACGGGCGGCTCCGGGCCGATCGGAACGATCATGTTCGTGCCGTGGGTGGCGCTCCTGGCGGCCCGGTTCGGCCCCGCGGCGGGCGCGGTCGCCGGAGTCGCGGCGACGGGTCTGTACTTCGCGGCTGCGGAGACGGTCGGGCTACCCGAGGACCCGGCGTCGCTGGCGCTACGTCTCGCTCCGCTCGTCGGAGTGGGCATGGCCGCCGGTCTCTCCTCCCGCCGCATCTCGTCGGACGCGCTCGAGCTGCAGTCGACGAGCGCAGTGCAGCGCGCACTGCTCGACTCGACCGTCGACGGCATCTGCCTCACCGACGCCGCCGGCAACGTCGTCCTGGCGAACGCGCCGCTGCAACGCCTCACGATCGAGCTCGGTCTCCCTCCACACGGCAGCGTCGCCGAGCGGCTGCTCGCGCTCTCCGACCGGACGACGGAGCCCGCTCGTTTCCGCGAGCGCATGCAGGCGCTGGCACACGATCAAGCGGCGAGCGAGGACGAGTTCGAGCTCACCGAGAGCGGCCGCGTCTTCCGCGGCTCCACGGCGCCCGTAGCCCGGCCGGACGGAACCGTCGTCGGCCGGATCTGGACGCTGCGGGAGGTGACGGCCGACCGCCAGCTCGAGCGGCTTCGCGACGCGTTCGTGGCCGCGGTCTCGCACGAGCTCCGCACGCCGCTCACGTCGATCTCGGGCTTCCTCGAGATGCTCGGCGACGAGGAGGACGTGCTCAGCGCGTCGGGGCGCACGTATCTCGGCGTCATCCGCCGCGGCACGATGCGCCTGCAAGGAATCGTCGAGGACCTCCTCCTCGTTGCGCAGATCGAGGCGAATCGGCTGGAGCTGGACTCCGCGCCGACCGACCTGGCCGAGCTCGCGACCGAGACGGTCGAGGCCGCTCTGCCCGCCGCCGCGGAGAAGGGGATCGAGCTCGTGCTCGACGTGGAGGGCCCGCTTCCGCTCGAAGCCGACGCGGGTCGACTCCGGCAGGTGCTCGACAATCTCGTCTCGAACGCGCTCAAGTTCACTCCCAGCGGCGGCTCGGTGCTGCTGTCGGCGAGCAACGGCTCGGGGCCGTTGCACGTCGCGGTCACCGACACCGGCATCGGCATCCCGCACGAGGAGATTGGCCAGCTGTTCTCGCGCTTCTACCGCGCCTCGACCGCCACCCGCCGCACGATCCCCGGCACCGGCCTCGGGCTCGTCATCGCCCGCGCGATCGTCGAAGGCCACGGCGGCACGATCTCCCTCGCCAGCGTCGAGGGCGAGGGGACACGGGTGACGGTGACCCTGCCGAGCGGTCAGGCCGCGGGCGGGACGTACCTGTAGCCGAAACCGCGTACCGTCTCGATCGGCTCGAAATCGTCTGCCGCCTGCCTGAGCTTCTTCCGCAGGTACGAGACGTAGAGCTTCACCTGGTCGCGCGAGACGCCCGCCTGGTGACCCCAGCATTGCTCGATCAGCTGATCGGCCGAGAGCACCTGGCCGGGATGCCGCGTGAGGGCACCGAGGAGCCGGAATTCGAGCGGAGTGAGGCGCACCGGCAGGCCGCGACAGATGACGAGCCGCCTGGCGTAGTCGATCGCAAGGGTCCCGTCGTCGTAGTGCTCGAGGTGCGTCGGCTCGGGGGCGCGCCGCAGGAGCGCCTCGATCCGTGCGAGCAGCTCCTGGCGACCGAAGGGCTTCACGACGTAGTCGTCGGCGCCGCCACGGAAGCCTCGCACCTTGTCGATCTCGCCGCCGCGTGCCGTGAGCAGGATCACCGGCACGTCGCTCAGGTCGCGGAGCCGCTCGAGCGTCTCGAAACCGTCGAGCTCCGGCATCGAGAGGTCGAGCACGACGAGATCGGCCGGATTGGCGTGGAATGCGCGCAGCGCAGCGCGCCCGTCGTTCGCCGTCTCGACGCCGTAACCGGCGCCTCGCAGGAGCTCCTCGAGCAGAAGGCGGATGTCGTCGTCGTCATCGACAACGAGCACCCGCCGCACGGGTGCCGTGACCACCGCGCTCAGTATGAGGAACGCTCCGGCCGATGAAAAGGCCGTGAAGCGCCTCGCCCTCGCCGCAGCGCTCGCCCTGGTGCTCCTCACGGGCTCGTCCGCACAGGCCTTTCGGCTGCCCGCGGCGCGGCACTGCCCGGTCTTCCCCGCGAACAATCCGTGGAACGAACGCGTCGACAAGCTTCCCGTATCGGCAGATTCCGCCCAATTGATCGCTTCGATCGGGGTCGACGCCCCGGTCCACGCCGACTTCGGCTCGGGCAAGTGGGACGGCGGCCCGATCGGGATCCCGTTCGACGTCGTCTCGCGAACGACGGCGCGCTCTCGCGTCTCGTTCGACTACGACGACGAGTCCGACCGCGTTCGCTACCCGATCCCGCACCACGTCCACATCGAAGGAGGCGCGCACGCGACCGGCGACCGGCACGCGATCCTCGTCGACAAGAACGCGTGCCGGCTCTACGAGCTGTACGACCTGCGCCACACGAGCCGTGGCTGGACCGCCGGCTCGGGCGCCGTCTGGAACCTTCGCTCGAACCACCTGCGGCCGACCGGCTGGACGTCGGCGGACGCGGCCGGACTGCCCATGTTCCCAGGCCTCGCCCGCTGGGACGAGGTCTCGCGCGGGGCGATCGACCACGCGCTCCGCTTCACCGCGCCGCAGACGCGTCGCGCCTTCGTCTACCCCGCGCGCCACTACGCGTCGAGCTCGAACGACCCGGCGCTGCCGCCGATGGGGCTGCGGGTTCGGCTGAAGGCGAGCGTGAACGTCGCGTCGTACCCAGGCCAGGCGCGCGTCGTGCTGCGGGCACTACAGCGCTACGGGATGATCCTGGCCGACAACGGCTCCCCCTGGTACCTCTCGGGAGCACCGAACCCCCACTGGTCGAACGACGCCCTCCACTCGCTCGGCCGTCTCACGGGCGCCGACTTCGAGGTCGTCGACACGTCCTCGCTCCCGCGGCCGGGGAAGTAGCTAGAGGACTACCGCGCGGCCCAGCTTGCCCGCGGGTCCGGCAGCGGGGTGAGGAGCGGCTCGACGCGGTCACGCAGGTGCTCGAATGCCGGCGGCAGGATGAGCTTCTCGCCGAGGTGCGCGGGATCCTCGTCCGTCGCGAATCCCGGCCCCAGGGTCGCGATCTCGAAGAGGACGCCGCCCGGCTCGCGGAAGTAGATCGAGCGGAACCAGAAGCGGTCGATGATCTCCGTCGGGTGGCCGCCGGCTTCGGCGACGCGATCGTGCCACGCCTGATGATCCTCCATCGTCGAGGCCCAGGCGACATGGTGGACGGTGCCGGCGCCGCCGATCCCCGGCGCATCGGGCGCCTCGGTGTATTCGATCCAGCCGCCTCGGGTCTCGGCGCGGGTGTCCCAGCGACCGTCCTGCTGCACGAAGCCGAGCGCCGTGAGGAACGCCTCGCTCGTCCGGCCAGAGGCGCGGACGCCCTCGAAGCCCTGCAGCGCCAGCTCCCTCGGGATCTCGGGATGGCGTGCCACGAGCGGCGCGTCCTCGACATGCGCGACGACGAGCTCGTGCGCGAGCCCTTCCGGATTGGTGAAGCGGAGCGACTCGCCGGCGGGCTCGACCTCGTGACCCTCCGCGCTCAGCCGGTCGGCCCAGAACTGGAGCGCGTCCGCGGAGCCGACGCGCCAGACGACGGTGTGAACCATCCCGTCGCCCGCCTGGCCCGGCCGCGCGTTCGGGTACTCGAAGAAGGTGATGTCCGACCCGGCCTGCCCGTCCTCGTCGGCGTAGAAGAGGTGGTAGACGGTCGGGTCGTCCTGGTTGACCGACTTCTTCACGAGCCGCAGCCCCAGGACACGCGTGTAGAAGTCGACGTTCCCCGGCGCGTCGGCCGTGATGCACGTCACGTGGTGGATGCCGTCGAGCCGCACGTCAAACCTCCGGGGCCGCGAGCAGCTCCTTCGCGGCTACAAGGTCCGATTCTCGCACGAGGATCTCGCGGGAGCCTGCCGCCATGAAATCCTCGAGCGACGAATCGATCGCATCCGTGTCCCGATAGGCGCACTCGATCCCCTCCGACCGGAGCAGGCCGCACACCACTTCGGCCTCGGCTTCGCCCGACACCACCTTCACGACAACAGGGTCGCCGTCCTCCATGTCGCGAAGGCTACTCGCCCCCGAACGGCCCCATCGTCGGGAAGCGGTCCTCACCGTCGAGCAGGTGGCGGAGGAACAGCGCGACGCCGACGTCGCCGGCGAACAGGGAGTAGCGCCCCCGGCCGACCTCCGCGCGCTCCCGCTCGACCTGGCCGATCGCGTGCAGCGCGAAGGCGCGCGCGCGGTCGAGCCACAGCTCGTCGCCGGTGCGGCGATGGAGGACGAGGAACGCGTACGCGTTGCCGGCGGTGCCATGGCAGAGCCCCGGGCCCTTCGCGAGCGGGCCGGCACGCCACGTCAGCTCTCCGCCGGCGACCGCGAGCTCGAGGTCGAGCAGTTCGCCGAGCGTCGCCACGATTCCCGGCGCACCGTGGCACCACTGGACGCGCACCTCGTCGGGGGGCGCTCCTTCGAGCGTCGGCCAGTTCGCGAGCCCGCCCTCACGGAGCGTGTACGGCTCGAGGTCGACGAGCCGCACGGACCCGCGATTGGCGAAAGAGCGCACGTTCCCGGCATAGCCGTGCGCCGGGCCGAGATACCGGGCGGCGTGTCCACCGATGCGCGAGGTCCA
>DASYPH010000356.1:0-3224 GCA_036006925.1 Gaiellaceae bacterium | reverse complement strand
CACCGCCATCAGCACGCACTCTCGCAGCGGCGGCTTCTGCTACACGTTCGTAGCGCAGCGCCCACCGAGGGGCTACCCCAGCGAGAAGGCGAACGGGAACGGGCTCGGCGAGAAGTACCGCATCACAGTCATGGGCCCGGGCGTGACGCCGATTGTGCGCTGGGAAGGCGGGAAGCTCGCCAAGTTCGATCCCGAGTTGCAGTCGGAGGCGGCGAAGGTCTTCGAACAGATCCTGGGCGACGACAAGCACTGCGCACCTGAGCGGCCCACGTAAACGACGGTCGCGGCCGTTCGTCGACCTGCCGCACGCGGTCGTGCGGCGCATCCAGGCGGCCGCCTCTCCCTCGGGTGCCCGCTCGCCTCGGATGTGCGTGGTCGGCTGGAGCCTGCTCCGAGGTTGCAGGTTTCGACCCGGCCGGGTCGAAACGGCACCCTTCAGCACATAGAGATTGAAAGGAGGCCACGATCATGGCGGCTGTGATTCCGCTCTCGTCCAATGGCTCCTGGGTGCTCTGCACCGAGGTCGAGCAGTTCTTGCTTGATCGGCAAGGCGACGAAAGCGAGCCGACGCTCGAGGAGCTCGGCCAGCTGAGCCGGCTCCTCTCGGATCTGCGCCTCGACGCGCAGCACCTGACCAGCATCGCCGACGATGTCGAGGAGCTGCTCGAGGCGCGCCTGTGCGAGTTGCGCGACCTCGAACAGCGAGACCACCCGTGGTGAGGGTTGTGCCACCGGCACCGCCCCGACGACAGCCCCAAGGAGCTCGCCGTGGTGCTCAGTCGTCGATGGGGCGGCCGAGTACGCGCGCGGGTGCGCCGTCGCTGCCGACGATGTTAAGCGGGAGAAAGAGGAACTCGGCGCGCTGCCCGGCGAGTGAACGAGTGTTCGTGACCTGCTCGGCGATCAGGACGCCATCGCGTAGCAGCGTACGGTGCACCGGCCAATCGAAGTCGGAAGGACGCACTTGAAGGGGGAGTTCGGGCGTCGGCATGTCCACCGCGACGAGCTTCACCTGTCTGTCCACAAGCCATTCCGCCGCCGCGACCGACAGCGCAGGGTGCCGCTCGTAGTCGGGCGTGCCGACGTAGCGGGCGAGGCCAGTGTCGAGCACCAGAATCTCACCTGGCTCGATTCGCGGCGACATGCGCTCGAAGTCCTCGGGCTCGACGAGACCCCCCAGTGGCTTGTCGATCTGCCAGACGACGCCGCTGCCGATGAACCGTTCGAGCGGCACGTCCTCGAGCGCGGGTCCATCGCTGAAGAAGTGACGCGGCGAGTCGACATGAGTACCGATGTGCACGACCATCGACAGCTCCGTGGCGTTGAACGGTTGCTGCGGGATGCTGGCGATGCGCTCGATGCGGGGCGGTGGGAACGTCGCGAGACGCGGCACCGTCGGCGAGAGCGGCCATGTCAGGTCGATCCACTCGCCGGCCGCCTGCACGGATCGTCTCGCCCCATACGCGCTCCAGCCGCGCCAGCCGGTGCCGGGCGCGCTCTCGGTCTGTTCGCACATCGTCTCGTCCCTCCGTTACGAGTGTAGGCGCGAACTGACGTCGTCGATGCTGTTCGCCTCCGCGAACGCGTAGATCGCGGCAAGCACGCCCGTCCCGCTTCCGGCCAAGCAGTTCACGCGTGTTCTCGTGGAACTTCGCAACCAGCTCGCCCGGTTGTCCTGCGGTTCCCGCGTCGCGTGCGTTAATCGAGAGCAGCTTGATCGTAGTAGTGCGCGAGCACGCGCACGATCTTGCCATCGTCTCCGAAGAACATGCTTTCGGCCGCCTCAAGACCTCGGACACTGCGGTAGCAGAGCGTGATACTCGAGACGCCGATCGCTACCCGCAGGTCAGTGAAGCAAAGCTCTGGGAACGCGTCGATGGCGCGGCTGAAATACTGGCGCAACTCGTCGATACCGGACAACGTCCCGTCGGCCCGACCGGTCAGCTCGACCGCAAACGGCGAGGTGAACTCGACGTTCGTGGCGTAAATGACTGAGAACCGCCTCCAGGTCGTGGCTGTTCCAGGCGTCGAACCATTCGCCCGCGACGCGGCGAGCGAACGCTGGATCGATCGGTAGGTGTGAGCTCACTGGGGCGACTCTACTCAGGGAACACCTGCGGCAACGCTGCGCAGACGACGGTTGTTCTCGCCCGAGCTAGATGTCGTCATCGTCGCGCAGACGTCGCGCGTCCGCGAACGCGGCCGCCAGGTTCTCCCGCGTCACCTCCACCCCGTCGATGAAGAACGGCCCGGCATGCAGACGCACGTCGTCCGGGCAGGTCGTCGACGTCCGGGTCGGGCGGCAGATCGTCCCCGGCATGAGTCACTTCGGTTTGCCCACGCAAGTGCATCTCGACGGCCTCGACCGTCGACGCGTCCGGCGAATGCACGGCCTCGTCGTGCCCGCCCCGCGCCTGGATGAGCGCGCTTTGAGAGTGACCCGGCCCTTGAGATAGTTGCTCGCATGGGGTCCTGTCGGCTCATCGCGAAAGGAGCGCCGTATGGCCTACGGCATCGTGCATCAGTTTCCGGGAGGGACGAAGGAGCAGTACGAGGCGTCGATCGCGGCCGTGCACCCGAGCGACGGCAGCCTGCCAGAAGGGCAGATCTTCCACGCGGCCGGGCCGTCGGCCGACGGTTGGACGATCATCGCGATTCACGATTCGCAGGAGAGCTGGGAACGCTTCCGCGACGAGAAACTGATGCCGACCATGTCCGATATCGACGGCGGCTTTCCCACGCCGCCGCAGGAGACGGGCTTCACCGTTCACAACCAGCAGACGGGTTAGGAGGACACGCGCACGGCGGCAGGCGCGCTTTCCGCGCGCGGCTGTGGGTCACTTGGATCGCTAGAGAGCCCCCGTCCTTCGGGGTTTGGATCACTCTGTCGTCGCCGGGCCGGCCGGCGATCCGAACGCCCGGGCGCTGACGCGACCCGGCCCGCGCCGGACGCTAGAACGTCGAGCGCGGCCCGACAAGTGCCGAAGCGGACATGTCTTGACGGCTCGCGGCGGTCTAGTGATTCCCGACTTCTCACTAGTTCCATCAGCCCGCGGACGGTGTATTGAACACGCAGTCGTTCTGCTCTTAGTTATGGACGCCGCGCCGGAGCCACCGAACGAGAACAGCTCGCGGGAACCGTCGAACCGGAACCTGATCGCGTGGATCTGGTGGAAACTCGGCGAGCCGCCACTTGACGACGGCTCAACACCGTATTTTTCGAG
>DASYPH010000355.1:0-4122 GCA_036006925.1 Gaiellaceae bacterium | reverse complement strand
CGGCTTCGCTTCGCTGGCCGCGGTGAGGGGGCCGTTGCGGTGCGCGCGCGGGCCGCCGATCTGCGAACTGCGTCCGGGCTCGTTCGGGGTGATTACCGACGCGGGGTTTGCCCTCGACGTCCACGAGGTAGGCGAGAGGTGCGCATACGACTATCAAGGGAGGACTCGATGGCCGACACGAGACTGAAGGGAAAGCGGATCGCGATCATCGCCGCCGACATGGTCGAGCAGGTGGAGCTCGTCGACCCGCGCAAGGCGCTGGAGGCAGCCGGCGCGGAAACCGAGCTGATCTCGCTGAAGCCCGGGACGATTCAGGGCTTCAACCACTTCGTCAAGGCCGACACGCACCAGGTCGACCGCACGGTCGAGGAGGCCGACGCGGCGGACTACGACGGACTGATGATCCCGGGCGGGGTCGGCAACCCGGATCTGCTGCGCGGCGACGAGAACATGGTCGCCTTCACCCACGCCTTTTTCGAGCAGGGGAAGCCGGTGGCGGCGATCTGCCACGGACCCTGGATGCTCGTCGAAGCAGGCGTCGTCCGGGACCGCGAGCTCACCTCGTGGCCGACAGTGCGAACCGACATCCGGAACGCCGGCGGAAACTGGGTCGACGAGCAGGTCGTCGTCGACGGCGGCCTCGTCACCAGCCGTAAGCCCGACGACATCCCGGCATTCAACGCGAAGATGATCGAGGAGTTCGCCGAAGGCATCCACGCTGCGCAGCGCGAAAAGGCGGCCAGCAGGTAGTCAGGCAGTCAGGTCAAGAGTGCGCCGCTCGCCTGTCCTTGCCCGACGTGCCCCCGACGCAGCGGCAGGAATCTGACGAGCGGCGCACGCCAGGTGCACCGTTAACTTCCGTCCCCTCGTACAAGATGCGTTTGCCGCCGTGCTGATGACCGGCCACGGTAGCGGCGCTTGCGCCTTTGCACGGCCAGCGGCACTCGTCGCCGGCGATGGGCGCGTTCCATGATGGTCGACGGCCTCTGATCGCCTACACCTAGACGGTCGCGACGTCAGCGCCGGATCGAGTTGATTCATCCGGGTGGAATCGGGCGCCACGTCTTCGCGCTTTAGAACACCACGACGTCACGCGCCTCGGCGTTAGTTCCGTGCCACCTCTGTGCTGCGAGCCTCGCTTTGTTCGACTACGGATTTGAGCGCTGCGAGCATCCTCTCCCAGTTGGCCTGCGAGCGCTCGGCCGCCTCGGGAGTCGGGTTGTTGTCCTGCGTTAGCTTGACGCGTGTCGCGTCGCCCACCTCTTCGAGCTCATACGCAAGCACGTGGTAGTTCTCCGGTACGTCCTCTTCACCGTTGAGCGGGCTGAAGTGAGTCATCTCGAGGCGTCTCTCGGGCTCGAAGACGAGGATCTCTCCGTGGTCCTCGTAACTCTTCCCTTCGTACTCGCCTCTCCAGACGATACGGCCGCCTGGTTTCCAGTCGGTCACGACCTTGGAACCGAACATGTACTGCTCGATCTCCGCCGGATCGGTCAACGCGTTTCAGACGCGAGCTGATGAGGCGTCGATCTGGATCACTGAGACGGCGACATGTCCCTTCATCCGTTTCTCCTTTCCAAGTCAAGTCGTGGATGTCAAGTCGTGGACGGGCTAACCCGGTTGGCGCGATGAAATCGGGTCGTCGCTTGGAGCCCTCCGGCGAGCAGACATGCCTTCAGCGCAGGTGTGCCCTCCGGGCTGAGCGTTCACCGCCACGCCCGCCTGCCGGCCTCCTCGAATCTTCTCCAGAGCTTCGGCACCTCGTTTCTCGCGCACCGAATCCGGTCTTCCTCGCGCTCGATCAGCCTTCCAGCGAGCAAGGCGGCGTCTTTTGATTCCGCCTGACCGGCAAGTTGGCGCAGACGGCGACGGGCGACCACGGCATCCTGATGCTGGCCCATCGCATCCTGAAGTCGCTTCGAGGACGAGATCAACTTCTGCGCGCGTCTGGGTCTGAGTGGCTCTGCCAGCTCGGCGAGATATCTGGCGCGCTTGACGCGGATTCGTTGCTTGTGCAGGCTTGCGGCGCTGGCGGCCTACGACGGGTCGCCCCTCTTGACGGCCTTTCGAAACTGTCTTGCAGCCACCCGGTGCAGAGCTTTCTTCGGCAGGTCGAACGCTGGATCGATTGCAGCGTTTTCGAGCAACGTGATGAGCCTTCGGTATCGCTCGGAGTCGAGGATGGAGACGAGCGCCCGCTGGGCGTCATGCCGCTCCCGGTCGAGGGGTTGGAGTCGTGCGACTGCCTTGGCCGCATCGCCGCCGCCGAGCGAATCTGCGCTCGCACGGAGATGCGACGAAAGAACGTCGGCATCGCGCACTGCTCCGAGTGCCTCACCGATCCACCCGAGTTCGTCGCGGAGCAGCCGGCCCCACGCGCGTTGATCGCGCGAAGAATCGAGCGCAGCCGGCGAACGGCGACCCGCATCTGGTGGATGTCTTCGGAGTCGTCAACGAGTCGTGCTCCGGGCTCGTGGCTGAGAAGCTCCGAGAGCTCGAGCGCAGCCTCGCGCGCCCGCTCGCGCAGCCGACCCGACGGACCGCGGTCCGACAACGGCACGACCCGCTCGAGCTTCGTGCCTGTCGCTAGGGCGTGCGCCGAGTTCTCTCAGCCGTCGCTCGACAGTAGCGAGGCTCTCTTCGCGGCCGTCGATGAGTTCGGCCTCGATCTCGGTGAACGATCGCTCGCTCGATCGTCCGTCGATGACGTGGACGGCGTCGAGCGTCACGTCGACACCCTCAACACGCCCCTTCGGTCAGTGACGACGGTCGCCAACTGCCCGAGAGGCTCGTCGCCCAAGAGGTTGCGCACCAAGGACAGGACGACTCCGGGACCGCCTTGCCCGTCTCGTCGACCTGCAACTCCATCCGGCCTGTTACGCGCGGCAGCTTCAGCTGCCAGACAGCCCGACGTTCACTGCGACGACGAAGCGTGAGCCCGAGATTGAGCAGCCGGCGGTCAGGTGTGTCGTAGTAGACCGAGGTCAGCCGACGCGGTTTGATCGGCTCTCCCCGCCCAACTCGTCGAGCCGGATTCCCTCCGGTGCGTCGAGCTTGACCTCGCGTTCCAGTGAAACGGACTGATCCATGGGGCCCAGATCGCATCCCCGACGAGACCGCGTCGGAAACCCACTCGAAGGCGGTCACCGACTTACCGCTCGACGCGGGGCAGCAAACGTGTCGCACTTCGCAGTACGCACACCGTCTCCAAGCGACGTCTCCGCCCGGTTCCTCGTCGTAGAGTTGCTCGTTCGCCACGCTCTAACGCGGCCGCGAGACGAGCGGGTTGCGCGACGGCTGTACCGGGAACTGTCTGTTCGATGCTTCTCGTGTTGGGACTGTTAGCAGCGCTCGTCGCGTCTGCGTGCTTCAACATCGGCGTCCTGTTGCAGGCCCTCGAGGCGCGCAACGAGCCCAAGTCGCTCCAACTCCGCCTCTCGCTGCTTACGGCCCTGCTGCGTCGCCGCCGCTGGCTGCTCGGGCTGTTGCTGGGTCTCATCGGTGTCGCGCCGCAGTTGATCGCACTCTCACTCGCACCGTTCGCCGTCGTCCAACCCGCACTCTCCGCCGGCCTGCTGCTTCTGCTCGCATTCGGGACGCGGACGCTGGGTGAGTCCGTCCACTGGCCCGAGTGGACCGGGGTGGCCGCGATCATCGGCGGGATTGCGCTTGTCGCCGCCGGGTCCCCGACCCACGCCGAAGCGCACCGGCGCGGAGTCATCGTCCTCGTCGTGGCGCTCGTCCCGCTGGTCGTGGCGCTCGCGCCGTTTCCTCTGCGAGCGACCAGGCACGATTCCGCCCTTTTCATCGTCATCGCATCCGGTCTCGGGTTCGCCGCCACGAACATCGCTGCGAAACTGACGACCGACGACCTGGGCGCCCGCACCTACTGGAACGCAGCCGCTTGGTCGCTCGTCGCACTGGTCGGCGGCATCGCGGCAACGATCACCAACATGACCGGTTTCCAGAGAAGGCGCGCGACCATGGTCGTCCCCGTAATCACTGCGGTGCAGACGTACGTGCCGATCCTCCTCGAGCCACTCTTCCTACACGAGAGCTGGTCCACGGCTCCATTCGACGGGGTGCCGATCGTGCTCGGCGTTGTCCTCGCAGCCACTGGCA
>DASYPH010000354.1:0-21468 GCA_036006925.1 Gaiellaceae bacterium | reverse complement strand
CGAGCATGGCTGGTCGTTCTGGCCCGCGTTCGGTGTGACGATCGCGCTCTCGTTCGCCGGGGGAGCGCTGATCGAGGAGACGTTGATCCGGCCGCTTCGGAACGGGCCGCTGCTCGGCATCGTGATCCTCACGGTCGGGCTGCTGATCGCGGTCAACGGTCTCGACACGTGGATCTGGGGCGGGGAGGCGCGGCAGTTCGAGGGGCCGTTCTCGACAGCGTCGATCCACATCCGTGGCGTCGCGTTCTCGAAGCAGGAGATCGGCGTGATCGCCGTGTCGCTCGTCACGGTGCTGCTGCTCGCGCTGCTTCTCCGTCGTACGACGTTCGGCCTCGGGTTGCGTGCGACAGGCGTCAACCCGGCCGAGGCACGACTCGCCGGTGTCCGAGTCCCCGCGATGCTCGCCGTCGGTTGGGGCCTGGCTGCTGCGCTCGGCGCAGTCGCCGGCGTGATGGCAGCGCAGACGCTCTCCCTCGAGCCGAACATGATGCAGCCGGTGCTGCTCTACGCACTCGCCGCCGCGGTGCTCGGCGGCATGGACTCTCCGCTCGGCGCCGTGCTCGGTGGACTGACCCTCGGCGTCCTCCTGAACCTCGTCGGCACGTACGTGCACTGGGTCGGCGACGAGTTGCAGCTTGCCGTCGCGGTCGTCGTGATGGTCTCCGTCCTGCTGGTGCGACCGGCCGGGCTCTTCGGCCGTGCGGCGGTAAGCCGGACATGACGACCGGGGTCGGACCGGGAATGCGATTCAGAGCCCTCGCTCTCGCCTGCGTCGTCTTGCTGGCGCTTCCGTTCCTCGTCTCCGATGTCCGCACGATGCAGCTGGCCACGGTGGGCTCGTTGTTCATCGCGATTCTCGGACTCGACATCATCACGGGTGCGAGCGGCCAGCTCTCGCTCGGACACGGTGCGTTCATGGCGGTCGGCGCCTACACGACCGCGATCCTGGTGGCGAATCACGGCGTGCAGGACGTGTGGACGATCGCCGCCGCAGCGGGCGTCGCCGGCGGGGCCGGCCTGATCGCAGGATTGCCGGCGCTTCGACTGAAAGGGCTCTACCTCGCTCTCGCGACCTTCGGGATCGCGCTCGCCTTCCCGACGATCCTCGACAAGTTCGACCATTTCACCGGCGGTTCGACGGGCATCTCGTTCTTTGGCAGTCCGCACGAGACGGGCCGGGGATCCGACGTCGAGGTGCTGGGCGTCCGGCTGAGCAACAGCGAGTGGCTCTATGCGCTGACCTGGGTGATCGGGATCGCGCTCTTCCTGCTCGCCTGGTGGCTGCTCGATGCGCGGTTCGGCAGGTCGCTGCGCGCCGTCCGTGACAGCGAGCTTGCCGCAGCAACAGCGGGAATCAACGGAGCCGGGTACAAGATCGCCGCGTTCGGCATCTCCGCCGCCTACGCCGGCGTCGCCGGCTCGCTGCTCGCGATCAACACGGCCTATGTGAGCCCGAGCTCGTTCCCGATTCAGCTGTCGCTCTACCTGCTCGTCGGCGCCGTCGCCGGCTACTTCGGCTCGATCTGGGGCGCCGTGTTCGGCGCGCTCCTGATCCAGTTCCTGCCCGACATCATCGGGGCGATCCCGCTGGTCGACGCCACACGGGCGGGGCCGGCGACTTTTGCGTTCGGCGCGGTGCTCGTGGCGCTGATGCTGTTACTGCCGCTCGTCGTCAGAGTCGCGGCAAGGGCAGGCCACCCCCGCCCGCGTTGACCCTGGAACCGGTCGGCCGCGGTGGGGCGCTCGTCCGGCTCGGGTTCGCAGTTCTCCGGGCCGGCGAGGAGGAACGAGCAGCCGCGGGCCGAAGGGTCCGGCCTGGTGCGCCGCCTCGGGGTCATCCTGGTGGTCGCCGCGCTCGCCGCGCCGGCCGCCGCACACGCTTCCGGAAATCCGCAGATCGCCGGGTTGCAGGTCGCGCTGCGCGCGCACGGCCTCTATCTCGCGCAGATCGACGGGATCGCCGGCCCGCGGACAGCGGCGGCGGTCCACGCCTTCCAGCGTCGCCATCACCTGCCTGTCGGCGTTGCCGACCTCCGCACGCGCGCCGCGCTCGGCCCGCTGGGGCGGCCACTCTTCGGCTCGCGCACGCTCCGCCAGGGTGACTTCGGCTGGGACGTCGCCGTGCTGCAGTTCCTGCTCGTCCGGCGCGGTGTCTACGACGGCGCGCTCGACGGCTACATGGGGAAGGAGACGGGCGCCGCGCTCAAGCGGTACCAACGCGCGATGCATCTCCACGCTGACGCTGTCGTCGGTCCGCGGACGCTGACTGCGATCGTCCGCCGCGACCGCGTGCCGATACGCGCCCGCGTGCCCGGATCGACCGGCGCTCCGCCCGTGACCTACGTCGTGCACGAGGGAGACTCGCTCACCGCGATCGCTCGTTCGCACGGGACGTCGGTGGGCGCTGTCGCGACGGTGAACCATCTCGACGTCGCCAAGCCGATCCAGATCGGGCAGAAGCTGCGGTTGCCGGCGGCCGCGCCTGGGTCGCTCGGCGCGCAGTCGGTCGACGTTCGCGGTGTCCTCGACGCGTGGTCGACACGTCTCGGCGTCGACCCGCACCTTGTGCGCGCGCTCGCCTGGATGGAGTCGGGCTACCAGACGTCGATCCGCTCACCCGCCGGCGCGGTGGGCGTGCTGCAGACGTTGCCGACGACGCGCGACTACGTCGAGACCGTGTTGAACGGCAAGCCCATCCCGCACACGGTGAACGGGGATGTCGAGGTCGGCGTGCTCTACCTCAAGCACCTCCTGTCCGTCTTCAACGGCGACGAGTCGCTGGCGCTCGCGGGGTGGTACCAGGGTGAGCGGGCGGTCCGTGAGCACGGCGTCTACGCGGTCTCGAAGCCGTTCGTCGCGAACGTGCTCGCGTTGCGCGCCCGCATGTAAAGCTCCGCTCGTGCGTCTCGTCCTCGTGTTGACGGTGGCGCTCGTCGCCGTACCGCTGGGCCTCGCCTCGCGGACCGGGCCGGAGCCGCACCGTCGGCCGCACGTACCGCTTCCGGCCGAGCTGCGCCGCGCTCTGACCCTTGCTGTCGACAGCGGTCGGCCCGTCTACTGCGGCGGCCGGCGCTCGAACGCGGTCGCGCTCACCTTCGACGACGGGCCGGGCGAGTACACGAGCCGCCTGGTGGCGATCCTTCGCCGCGCAGGCGCCCGAGCGACGTTCTTCGTCGTCGGCAACCGGCTGCAGTACTGGCCCGATGTCGTCCGCGACGAGGAGGCAGTCGGCGTCGTCGGCGACCACTCGTGGTCGCACGCCCACCTCACCCGGCTGCCGCGCTGGCTCGCCTGGCTCGAGCTCGCGCGCACGCAGTACGCGCTCTCGCAGGTGCTCGGTCACGCACCGCAACTGTTCCGCGCTCCGTACGAGGAGCACGACTCGAGCCTCGACGCGACGGCCGCGTCCTTCGGTCTCGTCGACGTGTTCTGGTCGGTGCTGTCCGGCGACGACCAGCCGAAGCCGACCGTGCGCTCGGTCGTGCGAAACGTGACCGCGGGCCTGCGACCCGGCGCGATCGTGCTCATGCACGACCTCCATCCGTGGACGGTGGAGGCCATGCCGCAGATCCTGCGTGCGATCCGCCTCCGCGGCTTACGCGCGGTCACCGTGCCCGAGTTGCTGGCACTCGACACGGCCGCCGAGCACGAGCACTGCCTGCTCCCGCCCGGCAGACCCTCCTAGACCTCGTACGCCAGCAGATCGTCGACCGTCTCACGGCGGCGGATCAGCCGTGCCCGGCCGTCGTGCACGAGCACCGCGGCGGGCCGTGGCACGGCGTTGTACGTCGAGCTCATCGCGAGGGTGTAGGCACCGGTGACCGGCACCGCGAGCACATCGCCACGTTCCGGCTCTGGCAGCTCGACGCGCTCGATCAACACGTCGCCGGATTCGCAATGCTTGCCGGCGACCGCGTAGGCGCCCGTCGCGGGCTCCTCGGCTCGGTTGGCCAGGAGGGCCGTGTAGCGGGCGCCGTAGAGCGCGGGGCGCGGGTTGTCGGACATGCCTCCATCGACGGTCACGTACGTCGTTGCCGCGCTGGCGCGCTTGACGCCGCCGACCGAATAGAGGGTGACGCCGGCGCGGGAGACGAGCGATCGACCGGGCTCGAGGATCAGTTGCGGCGCGGGAAGCCCCTGCAGCTTCCAGGCGCGGCCGAGCTCGCCGACGAGGCCGCCCACGAACTCCTCGACCGTGAAGGGCGGATCCTCGAGCACGTGACGCACGCCGAGCCCACCGCCGAGGTCGACGACACTGGGCGTCCAGCCGAGCTCGGCGCGGGCGCGAGCGGCGAACCCCGCCACCCAGTCGACGGTCATCAGCGACGCGCCGAAGTGCTGGAGCTGGGAACCGACGTGGACATGCAGGCCCTCTGCGTCGCCGGCCAGCTCGAGTGCCTCGAGCGCGTCGTCGGGCGGCAGACCGAACTTCGAGCCGTGGTGCGCCGTCTTCACCGCCTCGTGCGTGTCGGCTTCGATTCCCGGCGTGACGCGGATCAGGAACCGGGTCGCGCCCCACCCACGGGCGCGATCGAGCTCGGCCAACGAGTCGAGCACGATCAGTGCACGCGCGGCGGTGGCGTCGCGCAGCAGCTCGTCCTCCTTGTTGTTGCCGTGGACGACGAGCCGCTCGCCGAGGATGCCGGCGCGCCGCGCGAACTCGAGCTCGCCGGCTGTCGAGACGTCGGCGCCGAGACCTTGCTCGGCGAAGAGCCGCAGGATCGCCAGCGACGGGAACGCCTTCGTCCCGTACACCACCTGGGCGTCCGGCGCGGCCTCCCGATACGCGCGAGCCTGTCCGAGCAGCGTCGGCTGGTCGTACACGACGAGCGGCGTCCCGAACTCGCGTACGAGCTCGCTCGTGGCCACTCCGCCCAGCACGAGCTCGCCGCCCGTGAAGGCGGCCGTATCCGGCAGCAAGGGCAAGAGCGTTGGCTCCATCAGGAATCCATGGTTACACTGACGGGCGTGAACGTGCTGCTTAGCTGAGTCAGGGAGCAACGCGACTGGTGTCGCGCCAGCCTCCCACGGCCTCTCATTCTGAGAGGCTTTTTCATTTCTAGGGTCGAAAGAAGAGCCGATGGACGCGTACGACGCACAGACGATCGAAGAGAAGTGGCAGGCGGTCTGGGCCGCCGAGGACGCGTTCGCGGTCGAGAACCCGACTCCGGGCGGCGAGCTGCCCGAGCCACACTTCTACATGCTCGAGATGCTCCCGTATCCGTCGGGGGAGCTGCACATGGGGCACGTCCTCAACTACACGCTCGGCGACGTCGTCACACATTTCCGTCGCCGCAACGGCGCGACGGTGCTGCGGCCGATGGGCTTCGACTCGTTCGGCTTGCCGGCCGAGAACGCAGCGATCAAGGAAGGCGGCCACCCGCTCGAGATCACCGAGCGCAACATCGCTGCGATCGGGAAGCAAATGCGTCGCATGGGCTGGGCGATCGACTGGGACCGCGAGGTCTCCGCGCACGAGCCGTCGTTCTACCGCTGGACGCAGTGGCTGTTCCTCAAGTTCTTCGACCACGGCCTTGCCTACCGGCGCGAGGCCCCGGTCAAGTGGTGCCCGAACGACCAGACCGTGCTGTCGAACGAGCACGTGGTCGACGGGCGTTGCTGGCGGTGCGGCGCGATCGTCGAGACGAGGAACATGGCGCAGTGGTTCTTCCGGATCACGGCGTACGCGGACGAGCTGATCGCCGGGCTCGACACGATCGACTGGCCCGAGCGCTCGAAGAAGATCCAGCGCGAGCACATCGGTCGCTCGGAAGGTGCCGAGGTGTTGTTCCGTGTCGAGGAGCTCGACCGTGACATCCCGGTCTTCACCACCCGGCCGGACACGCTCTTCGGCGCGACCTTCTTCGTCATCGCTCCCGAGTCGCCGCTCGTCGACGAGCTCGCCGGCGACAACGAGGAGGTCCGCTCCTACGCCAGCATCGCCGCCGCCCGGCCGACCGAGGAGCGGGCCACGCGCGAGAAGACCGGTGTGTTCACCGGTCACTACGCGACCAACCCGGTCAACGGCGAGCGGCTGCCGATCTGGGTCGCGGACTACGTGCTGATGGAGTACGGGACGGGGGCGATCATGGCCGTGCCGGCGCACGACGGCCGCGACCGCGAGTTCGCAGAGGCCTACGACCTGCCGATCCGCACCGTGATCGACGCGGACGGAGCGCTGATCGACTCGGGCGAGTTCGACGGGCTGCCCTGGCGCGAGGCGGTCACCGCGGTCACCGCCTGGCTCGACGAGCGGGGCTTCGGCAAGGCCGCGATCCACTACCGCCTGCACGACTGGAGCTTCTCGCGCCAGCGCTACTGGGGCTGCCCGATCCCGATCGTCTACTGCGAGCGCGACGGGATCGTCGGCGTGCCGGAGGACGAGCTGCCGGTACTGCTGCCGGATGTGGCCGATTACCGGCCGAAGGGCCAGCCGCCGCTCGCTTCGAACCCGGACTTCATCCACACGACCTGTCCGAAGTGCGGCGGCCCGGCGAAGCGCGAGGCAGACACGATGGACACGTTCGTCGACTCGTCCTGGTACTTCCTCCGCTACACCGATCCGCACAACGGCGAGGCGCCCTTCAATCGCGAGATCGTCGACTACTGGATGCCGATCGACCAGTACGTCGGCGGCATCGACCACGTCAAGGGGCACCTGCTCTACTCGCGGTTCTTCGCGAAGGTGCTGAACGACATCGGGCTGGTCGGCTTCCGCGAGCCGATCCGGCGGCTGTGGCATCAAGGCTGGGTGAAACAGGGCGGCTCGAAGATGTCGAAGTCGCGCGGGAACGTCTCCGGGCCGGACGAGCTGATCCGGCTGTACGGCGCCGACGCGACGCGGCTCTGCATCCTCTTCCTCGGCCCGGCCGACCAAGATATGGACTGGACGCCGGAGGGCGTCGAAGGGATGGTGCGCTTCGTCAAGCGCCTGTGGCGCGTCGTGGGTCTTGCGGCCGCCGAGCCGGCCTCGCCGCCCGGCATCGACACGCCGCTGGCGCGCAAGGCGCACGAGACGATCGCGCGCTTCACCGACGACATCGACCGCCGATTCGTCTTCAACACGCCCATTTCGGCGGTGATGGAGCTCGTCAACGAGCTCTCGAAGGCGCCGGGCGACCCGGCGGCTCGGTTCGCGGCCGAGATAGCCGTGTCGCTCGTCCAGCCCTACGCGCCCCACGTCGCCGAGGAGCTCTGGGCGACGCTCGGCCACGAGCGCCTGTGGCAGACGCCCTGGCCCGTCGCCGACGAACGGCTGCTCCGGCGCGAAACGGTCGAGCTGGTGCTGCAGGTCAACGGCAAGGTGCGTGACCGTATCCAGGTCCCGGCAGGTCTGGCCGAGAGCGAGCTGGTCGAGCGAGCTCGAGCCTCCGAGAAGGTGCGCGCGCACCTGAACGGAGACGAGCAGCGGGTGATCGTCGTGCCCGACAAGCTCGTCAACATCGTCATCTAGCTGCAGCGCCCGGCATTTCACAAACTCGGCACGAAGCTGTTTCCCACGTGTGACAAATCACCCGGCACCGTGGTCGGATGCTCTCGTTCCCGCTCACGGTGCCGCAACGACGCGTTGCAGGCGCAGCGCTTGCGTGCCTCGTCCTCGCGGTCATCGTCCTCCGGCAGCACGGTGGGGGCGCGTCGCCCCCGCTGCCCCTCGCGCCCCTCGCGCCGGCAGCGCCGGCCCGTCCCACGGCAGGCGGGCGCTCGATCGTCGTCGATGTCGTCGGGGCGGTCGCACACCCCGGCCTCTACCACCTGCCACAGAGATCGCGGGTCGCCGACGCGGTCGCCCGCGCCGGAGGGTTGACGCGACGGGCTGAGCGCGCGGCCGTCAACCTCGCCGCGCCGATCGCCGACGGCCAGCAGATCCTGGTCGCGGCTCGAGGCTCTCCGACGGGTGCCTCGGCAGCGGCGGGAAGCTCTGCGACCGCCAACCCCGTCTCGCTCAGCTCGGCGACGGCCGAGCAGCTCGACACGCTGCCGGGCGTCGGCCCCGTCACCGCGCAGAAGATCGTCGCCTACCGGCAAGAGCACGGGCCGTTCACGTCGGTCGAGGCTCTCGATGCGATCCCGGGGATCGGCCCCGCCCGCCTGGCCGATCTGAAGGGTCTGGTCGTTCCGTGAAGGTCGAACGATGACGCGGCTCGTGCCGGCCCGGGTGGTCGTCGGCGCGGCGGTCGCCGGGCTCGCGCTCGCGAACGCGGCTCGGCTCGCGCCGCCGACCGCCGTGCTCGCAGCGGGGGCGATCGGCCTCGTGGCGCTCTGCCTCGAAGACAGTAGCGCGCTCGTCGCGACCGGTGCGATCGTCCTCGTGCTCGCCTGGGGATGGGGAAGCGCACGCCTCGATGCGCTCGACCGAAGCGTGCTGCTCCCCGACGTCGGCCGCGCCGGCAGATTTGTCGCGGTCGTCACAGGCGAGCCGCGCGTTGGGATGTTCGACGAGCGGCAACCGGCTCGCGCACGGAGGTTCGAAGATCGCGTCGTCGACGAGCGGGTCGAGCTCGACCTGCCGCTCGGTCGCGCGCCCCCGCAAGGCGCGGTGATCAGCGCGCTTGCCGTCGTGCGCGCGCCACGCGGACCGCAGCACGGCTTCGACGAGCGCCAATGGCTCCGCCGGCAAGGGATCCACGTCGTGCTGCACGTCGACGAGTGGCATGCGGTCGGCCGCCGAGGCGGCATCGGCGGCGTTGGCGATCGGTTGCGGGTCTGGCTCCGGCGGTCCTGCGCGCCCGGGCTCGCGGGAGAACGCCGCGCGGTCCTCGAAGGCATCGTGCTCGGCGACGATGCCGGGCTCAGCCCGGGGCTGAAGGCGAGCTTCCGACGCTCCGGGCTGTACCACCTGCTCGCCGTCTCGGGCCAGAACGTGATCTTGATCGCGTTCGGCGCGCTCGGGCTCGTCTGGCTGCTCGGGCTGCCCCGGGCGGTTGGCCACGTCGCAGCGCTCGCGGCGATCGGCGCCTACGTGCTCGCAGTCGGACCACAGTCGTCCGTGATTCGCGCCGCAGTCTCCGGCATCGCCGCGTCGGTCGCGTGGCTCGCCTCGCGCGAGCGCGATCCCTGGCACACGCTCTTGCTCGCCGCCCTCGTCCTGCTCGGGTGGAGCCCTTACACGTTGTTCGATCCGGGCTTCCAACTGTCGTTCGCCGCGGTCCTCGCGATCTTCCTCGCGGTCGGGCCAGCAATCCGGGTGCTCGACGGCTACCCGGTGCCGCCCGCCCTGGCCAATCCGCTCGCGATCTCGGCAGCCTGCAGCGTCGCGACGGCTCCCATTCTCTGGCTGCGGTTCGGCCAGGTGCCGCTGCTCGGCGTCGTCGCGAACGCGCTCGTCGAGCCGGTCGTCGGGGTGCTCCTCGGACTCGGTCTCCTCACCGCGTGCGTGGACCTGGTCGCGCCGGGGGCCGCAAGCGTGCTCGCGGCCGCCAACGGCTGGATCGCCGCCTACGTCGCCGCCTGCGCGCGTCTGGTCGCCGCCGCGCCGTTCGCTCAGGCGACCGGCACTGCCGCTGCGCTGGCGGGTCTCGGTGCGCTCGGAGCCGGCGCCTATGCTTGGTGGCGATGGCGGACGAGCTTCAGCCGGCCTACCTGATCGGTGGCAGCGACCGGCCCAAGGTCGATCGCGCGGTCGCGCGACTACGTAGCCGGTTCGAGGCAGACGCGGTCGAATTGCACGACGCCACGGCCGCGAGCGGCGAGGATGCCGTCGCCGCCTGCAACGCGATGGGGCTCTTCGGCTCGGGGAGCCGCCTCGTGCTCTTCGAGGGCGTCGAGGCGTGGAAGGCGCCCGACGCGAAGGCGATCGCGGCCTATCTCGCATCGCCCGCGCCAGGAACCACTCTGGGGCTCGTCGCAGCCGAGCTGCGCAAGGATGGGTCGCTCGCCAAGGCGGTCGCCGGCCGCGGGACGCTCCTCATCTGGGATGTCGCCGCCAGAGCCGTACCGAAGTGGGTCGCCGAGCAGTTCACGGTGCACGGTACGAGCGCCGAGCCCGAGGCATGCCGCCTGCTTGCCGACCTGGTCGGCGACGATCTCTACGAGCTCGCGAGCGAGATCGACAAGCTCGTCACGTGGGCCGGGGGGCAGGCGATCACCGCCTCGGATGTCGAAGCGCTCGTCGCTGCCCGTGCCGAGTCGCCGCCGTGGGACCTGACCGACGCCTGGGGTGCCCGCGACGTCGGCGGCGTCCTGCGTGCGACCGAGCGTATGCTCGACCGCACGGGCGACCCCGTCTCGAAGACGATCCCGCGCCTGCTCGGAAGCCTCACGAAACACGTGCGGAACGCCAGGGCGATCCGCCGTCTCGACGACGAGGGTGTGACCTCCCAGGAAGCGGCGAGCCGCCTCGGGCTCAAGCCGTATCCGGCTCAGAAGCTCTACGCACAGGTCCGGAACTTCAGCGGACCCGAGCTCGACGACGCGCTGATCCGGCTGGCCGAGCTGGACCACGCTCTCAAGGGCGGTTCGCGGCTCGCGAGCGAGCTCGAGCTCGAGCGCGCGCTCGTCGAAATCACCGCCGCGAGCTCTTAGGCCTGCGGGCCGGCGGTGAGGCGCGTTGCCTGCGCCTTCTTGCGTGCGCCGGCGTTCCGGTGCAGCGAGCCGTGCGCGACCGCACGGTCGATCAGCTGCTCGAGCTGTCGCCGCTCCGTTGCGACCGCAGCCTCGTCACCCTCGGCGACCGCGGCACCGAGGCGCTTCGTCAGCGTCTTGATCGTCGAGCGGTAGCGCAGGTTCTCGACGCGCTCTTCAGCGGCGATCCGGACGCGCTTCTTCTGCTGCTTGATGTTGGGCATACGCGAGAAAATGCCCGCACACGCTGGACGGGGCGGGCGCGGAAAGGCTAGCAGAGGCTCGCCGTATGCTGGAGCGCAGTGGACGACGACGCACGAGGCCGCGAGCGCGCGGCGCGGCTCCAAGCGCGTAACAAGCGCCGCCGCGCCAGAGGAAAGCCCGTGTGGGACCCGGGCGATGACGGCTGGTCGGCGACCGTTCCGACCCAGACGGCTCCACCGGTGGACGCCGCGCCGTCGGAAGCGCCGACCACCGAGCAGCAGCCCGCCATCGCGCCGCGGCTGGCCGTCTCGTCGGCGATCTTCGGCATCGCGACCGGGCTCTCGCGCATCCTCGGCCTCGTCCGCGAGATGGTCGCCGCCTACTACTTCGGCGCGGCCGGGCGGATCAACGCCTTCACGGTCGCCTTCCAGCTGCCGAATCTCGTGCGAGCGCTCGTCGCCGACGCTGCTCTCTCGTCGGCGTTCGTGCCGGTCTTCAGCGACCTGCTCGAACGGGGCGAGCGCAAGCGTGCCTGGCGCGTCGCTTCCAGCCTGCTCTGGTTGATGCTCCTCGGGCTGACGGCGCTGACCGCGTTGTTCGTCCTGGTTGCCCCATGGGTGCTCCGGATCTTCGGCGAACCGGGCCACGACCCGAGCCTCACCGTCGGGCTCTCGCGACTCCTCTTCCCGATCGTGGCGCTGCTCGGCGCCTCCGGGATCATCGTCGGGATCCTGAACAGCTACGACCACTTCACGGTCCCGGCGCTCACTCCGGTCTTCTGGAACATCGCGATCATCGCCGGGCTCGTGATCGGCGTCCCACAGGCGCACGGCGTCGACGCGAAGCTCTACGTCTACGCGGGCTCGATCCTCGTCGCGACCGTCATCCAGGTGTTCCTGCCGCTGCCGTGGCTGCGTGGCCTCGAGCGTGGCGAGGAGCGGCTGCGGATCGTGCTCGACTGGCGCGACCCAGCCGTGCTTCGCGTGCTGAAGCTGATGGTGCCGGTCGCCCTCGGGCTCGGCCTGATCAACATCAACGCGGTCATCGACACATTCTTCGCGGCTCGCTTCATCAATCCGTTGCTTGCGCCGACGGCGATCCAGAAGGCGTTCCTCGTCTACATGCTGCCGCAGGGAGTGTTCTCGGTCGCGATCGCGACCGTGCTCTTCCCGACGCTCTCGCGGCTGGCGTCGCGTGGCGATCTGCACGCGTTTGCCGACACCGTTTCGACCGGGATTCGCCAGATCGCGCTGCTGCTCGCACCCACAGCCGTCGTGATGGCTGTGCTCGCGGAGCCGATCATCCGCATCCTCTACGAGCGCGGACGCTGGGGTCCGGCGCAGACGCCGGTGGTCGCCGGGGCGCTCGCGGCGTTCTGCACGGGCTTGCCCTTCAACGGCTTCATGCTGATGCTGAACCGGGCGTTCTTCAGCCTCCAGTCGAACTGGATCCCGACCGCGGTCGCACTCGGGAACCTCTTCCTGAACGTGATCCTCGACGCTGTCTTCTATCGCGTTGGTGTCTGGGGTATCCCGCTCGCGACCTCGATCTGCAACGTCGCCGGAGCGATCGCGCTGGCGGTGCTCCTCCGCCGCCGGCTCGGCCGGCTCGGCGGCGGGACGATGGGCGTCTCGTTGCTCAAGATCGCCGTCGCGGCGTCGCTGCTCGCGCCGGTCGCGTACTTCGTCTGGCGGCCGCTCGACTCGGCGCTCGGGCGGTCGTTCGGCGCCCAGGCACTCTCGCTCGGGCTCGCGCTCGCGGCCTCCAGCGGCGTGTACTACCTGGCCTGTCGCGCGCTGCGAGTGCGCGAGTTGCAGACGCTACTCTCCTTGCGTGGCCGCCTGTCTCGCGGCTGAATCCCCATGGACCAGCAGCACATCCGCAACTTCTCGATCATCGCGCACATCGACCATGGGAAGTCGACGCTCGCCGATCGCATCCTGCAGCTGACCGAGACGGTCGCCGCACGCGACATGCGCGCACAGCTGCTCGACTCGATGGAGCTCGAGCGGGAGCGGGGGATCACGATCAAGGCCCAGGCGGTCAGGGTCACCTGGAAGGGCCACCAGCTCAACCTGATCGACACCCCCGGCCACGTCGACTTCACCTACGAGGTCTCGCGCAGCCTCCAAGCCTGCGAGGGGGCCCTGCTGGTCGTCGATGCGGCGCAGGGCATCGAGGCGCAGACGCTCGCGAACGCCTACCTCGCGATCGAGAACAACCTCGACATCGTGCCCGTCGTCAACAAGATCGACCTTCCCGCTGCCGACCCCGATGGGGCCGCGCTCGAGATCGCCGACCTGATCGGCGACGACGCACCGAACGTACTCCGGATCTCCGCGAAGACCGGCCAGGGGGTCGATGCCGTGCTCGACGCGATCGTCGAGCGAATCCCGCCGCCGGCCGGTGACCCGGACGCACCGGCGCGTGCGCTCATCTTCGACTCGTCATACGACCAGTACCGCGGCGTGGTCGCCTTCGTGCGCGTCGTCGACGGTGTCTTCCGGCCGAGGGAGCACCTGCGGGCGATGGCGCTCGGGACCCGGTTCGAAGCGCAGGAGATCGGCTTCATGACTCCGGTCATGCGGCCGGTCGACGAGCTCCGTGCGGGTGAGGTGGGCTACGTGGTCACCGGGCTGAAGGACGTCTCGGAGCTGCGCGTCGGCGACACGCTGACGGCGGAGAAGCACGGCGCCGCATCGCCGCTGCCGGGCTACAAGGACGTCAAGCCGATGGTCTTCGCCGGCCTGTTCCCGACGGACTCCGACGACTACCCGGAGCTGCGCGACGCGCTCGAGCGTTTGAAGCTGAACGACGCGGCACTCTTCTACGAACCGGAGACGTCACAGGCGCTTGGCTTCGGATTCCGCTGCGGCTTCCTCGGACTGCTGCACATGGAGATCGTTCGCGAGCGACTCGAGCGCGAGTTCGACCTCGATCTGCTCGTCACGGCGCCCAACGTCGCCTACCGGGTGCGGGGGCTGAACGACCCGGAGTGGGTCGAGGTGCACACGCCGTCCGACCTGCCCGACGCCTTCGAGGAGGTCGAGGAGCCGTACATCAAGGCGTCGATCATCGTTCCGAAGGAATTCGTCGGTGCGGTGATGGAGCTCAACAACGACCGGCGCGGCCGCTTCGACCACATGGAGTACCTGTCGCCGGAGCGCGTGCATCTGACCTACGAGCTCCCGCTCGCCGAGATCGTCCTCGACTACTACGACCAGTTGAAGTCGCGGACGCGCGGCTATGCCAGCTTCGACTACGACGTCACAGGCTTCCAGCCGGGCAACCTCGCCCGCGTCGACATCCTCGTCGGCGGCGAGCCGGTCGACGCGCTGTCGCTGATCATTCACCGGGAGTTCGCCTACGACCGGGGCAGGAGCCTGGTCGAGAAGTTGCGCGAGGAGATCCCACGGCAGATGTTCGACGTCGCCATCCAGGCCGCGATCGGCGCGCGCGTGATCGCGCGAGAGACCGTCAAGGCCCGGCGCAAGGACGTGCTCGCCAAGTGCTACGGCGGCGACGTCTCACGCAAGCGCAAGCTGCTCGAGAAGCAGAAGGCCGGCAAGAAGCGGATGAAGCAGGTCGGCGGCGTCGAGGTCCCGCAAGAGGCGTTCCTCGCCGTTCTCAACCTCAACGACACGGCCAAGAAGTAATGGCGCTCGAGCTGCGAGGCGTGTGCGAGCGATGCGACGCCGCGCTCGCCCCCGACGCCGAGGCGATGATCTGCTCATTCGAGTGCACGTTCTGTCCCCGCTGCGCCACCGAGCTTCGACATGTCTGCCCGAACTGCGGCGGCGAGCTCGTCGCACGGCCACGCCGCGCGCAGTGACCGGCGCCTCGCACCTTTACCATCATCTGCCGTTCTGCAGCTCGCGCTGCGGCTACTGCGACTTCGTCACCGTCGTCGGCCACTTCGACGAGCACGGCTCGTATGTCGGCGCGCTGCTCGCCGAGCTCGAGCTCGAGCGCCACCGGCTCGCGGCGCCGCTCGCGACGATCTACCTGGGTGGCGGAACGCCGACCTTGCTGCAGCCCGCGGAGCTCGCGCGCCTGCTGGCGGCGTTGCCTCCGTGCGACGAGCTGACCGTCGAGGCGAACCCCGAGACCGTGACGCCCGCCGTTGCGGCACTTCTGCACGATGCCGGCGTCGATCGGATCTCGCTCGGCGCGCAGACCTTCCAGCCGGATCTGTTGCGGACGCTCGACCGAGTCGCGTCGCCCGACGACGTCCGGCGGGCGTTCCGCCTGCTACGGGCGGCAGGCTTCGACAACATCTCGCTCGACCTGATCTACGGGATCCCCGGCCAGGCTGCGGCCGCGCTCGAACGCGACCTCGCCGAGGTCCTCTCGCTCGCCCCGGAGCACGTCTCTGCGTACGAGCTCGAAGCGAAGCCGGGGACGCGCTTCACGCACGCCCACGGCGACGAGCTCACGCGGCAGGCCGCCACCATGGAGACCTACTTCGAGCTGGTCGTCGGGCGCCTGACGGCGGCCGGGTACCGCTGGTACGAGACGGCCAACTTCTGCCGCTCGGCGGACGACCGCGACCTGCGGGCGCAGCACAATCTGGGTTACTGGCTCGGCCACGACTACCTCGGGCTCGGCGTTGGCGCCGTCAGCACGATCGAGGGATCGCGCTGGCGGAACGCGCCATCGCTCGGGCGCTATCTCGTCGCGCTCGGCCGGGGCGAACGGCCGCCGCGCCGGGACGAGGAGCTGACGCCCGCCATGCAGCAGACCGAGCGCCTGATGCTCGGGTTGCGGCTCGATCGCCCGCTCGCATTCGACGGCATCGACGAGCTCCTGGACGACCGCGAGGTCGAGCGGCTCGCCGGTCTCGGACTGGTCGTCCGCGACGGTGGCGCGCTGGCCCTGACCGAGCGCGGCCGCTTCCTCGGCGGCGGCGTCACCGCTCGGCTCCTGGCCTGAGCAGCGACGTCTCCCGGCAGGCGCCTACGATGAGGGGATGAAAACAGTGCTGGCCGAGCGCCAGGGAGACATCCTCCGCCGCGTTGTCGAGGAGTACGTCGCGACCGGCCAGCCGGTCGGGTCGAAGACCCTGGTCGAGCGGGCCGGGCTCGGCGTCTCGCCCTCGACCGTGCGGTACGAGCTCGCGGAGCTCGAGCGGCTCGGCCTGCTCACCCATCCACACACATCGGCCGGCCGGGTGCCGACCGAAGCCGGCTACCGCCTGTATGTCGACCACCTGCTCTCGGCTCCCGAGTCCCGGCCAACCGCCTTCGTGCTGGAGCTTCCGGCGGCACGCGCCGAGGTGGAGGAGGCGCTGCAGACGACGACGGAGATGCTCTCGCAGGTCACGCGCCTGCTCGCAGTCGTCTCGGCGCCCGCCCACGAGACCGCGAGCATCCGCCACGTCGAGGTGCTTCTGCTGCAGCCGAGCGTGGTCATGGTGGTCGTGATCACGTCCACGGGCGGCGTGACGAAGCTCCGCTACGCCTTCGTCGATCCGGTCGACTCTGGGCTGATCGCCTGGGCCTCCGACTATCTGAATGAACGGCTCGTGGGCATGCGGATCGGCTCCCGCGCCGCCAAGCTGGCGTTCGAAGACCCGAGCCTCGGCGAGCGGGAGCGCGCCTTCCTGGTCGTCGTACGCGGTGCGTTCGACCACGCCCCCGACGACGAGCGAAAGCTGTTCTTCGGCGGCAGCGCGGGGCTGCTCGACGAGCTCCGGACGGAGGAGATCGGCGCATATCGGAGCCTGATGGAGGCGCTCGAGAAGCGGGCCGCGCTCCTCGACGTGCTCGCCCAGCGTCTCGACCCGCGGCAATCGTTCGCGCGCGTCGGTGAGGAGCTCGAACAGCCGGGCTTGCGCGAGCTGTCGCTCGTCGGTGCGACGTACGGCTTCGCGCACCAGACCCTCGGCGCGGTCAGCCTGCTCGGCCCGCTGCGGATGGACTACGAGAAGGCGCTCCATTCGGTGCGCGCCGCGGCGTACGAGCTCTCCCGCTTCGTCGAAGACGTCTATGGAGACGACTGAGCTTGGCGACGACCGACCGCGATTACTACGAGCTCCTCGGCGTCGCACGCGACGCGGACGACGCGACGATCAAGAAGGCGTTCCGCGGCCTCGCCCGTCAGCTTCATCCCGACGTCTCGACCGAGCCGGACTCGGAGCTGCGTTTCCGCGAGGTGACCGAGGCGTACGAGGTGCTGTCGAGCTCCGAGACCCGTGCGCTTTACGACCGCTACGGCCACGCAGGGCTCCGCTCGGGCGGCTTCCAGCCGACGCACTTCGACCTGGGTGGGCTGAGCGACCTGTTCTCGGCGTTCTTCGGCGACGACGTCTTCGGCGGTGGCGGCGGCGGCCGGCGTCGCGGCGCCGACATCGGCGCGACGATCGAGATCGAGCTCAGCCAGTCGGCGACCGGCGCCAAGGTGCAGGTGCCGTTCGACGTCACGGTCTCGTGCGCGACGTGCGGGGGCAACGGTGTCGAACCGGGTACCCAGCCGGTCGCCTGCACCCGGTGCGGCGGGACCGGCCGTCTGCAGCACGTGACGCGCAGCGTGCTCGGGCAGTTCGTCCGCACGCAGGTCTGCCCCGACTGCGCCGGTCGAGGCGCGATCGTCGAGAATCCGTGCCGCGCCTGCGCCGGCGGCGGCACCACCGTCGAGCGGCGCGAGCGTGAGGTCGAGATTCCGGCGGGCATCCACGACGGGCAGCGCATCCGTCTCTCCGGCGAGGGTCACGCCGGGGATCCGGGCGGACGCTCGGGCGACGTCTACGTGCTCGTGCGTGTGAAGCCCGACCCGAGGTTCGTGCGCGAAGGCAACGACCTCTACTCGCAGGTCGACGTGACCGTCGTCCAGGCGTCGATCGGCGCGACGATGACCGTCGAGACGCTCGAAGGCCCGATCGAGCTCGAGGTCGCACCAGGTACGCAGCCCGGTGACGTCCGGGTGTTGCGCGGCAAGGGGATGCCCGTGCTGCAGGGCTTCGGCCGCGGCGACCACCGTGTGCTCGTCAACGTCATCGTGCCTCGTCGGTTGAGCGACGACCAGCGGCGCCTGCTGCTCGAGTTCGAGGCCGCGAGCGACGCGGATACCTACCGCCGCGATGAGAGCTTCTTCGACAAGTTGAAGAGCGCGTTCCGCTGATCGGGCTCCGCCGTGTCTCGGTGCAGATCGGCAGCGACCGTGCCGAGGAGGGCCGCGCGATCATGATCGAGCTCTACCCGGAAGGGTTCGAGGAGGTCGAGCAGCGCACTGGCATCGAGCTGGTCGCGTACACCGACGCAGCGGGCGAAGAACGAATGTGGCACGTGTTCGGCATGGGCGAAGCCACCGACGTCGAGGAGGGCTGGGAGGACCGCTGGCGCACCTTCCACCGGCCGGTTCGCGTCGGGGGCCTGTGGGTCGGGCCGCCGTGGGAGACGCCGCCGCCCGACGCGCTCGCGGTGGTGATCGATCCCGGCCGCGCGTTCGGCACGGGCGCCCATCCGACGACCCAGCTCTGCCTCGAGTTGCTGCAGGAGCTCGAGCCGGGCTCGTTTCTCGACGTCGGGTGCGGATCGGGCGTGCTCTCGGTCGCCGCGGCGCTGCTCGGCCATGGGCCCGTTCTGGCCGTCGACATCGAGGCGCCTTCGATCGTTTCGACGCGCGAGAACGCCGCGCGGAACGGTGTCGAGCTCGACGCTCGCCTCGTCACGCTCGACGACGCATACCCGGCGACGACGTCGGCGGTCGCGAACATCTCGGTCGAGGCGGTGCGAGCACTGCCGGGCCGCGTGGACGCTGCGTGGCTCGTCACGTCCGGGTACTTCCTCTCCGAGCGGGTCGACCTGCCGGGGTACGGGCACGTCGACCGGCGCACATACGACGGGTGGGCCGCGGACCTGCACCGCCGCACCTGATCCCTCTAGGCTCTGCGCATGGCGACGTTCCGCGTCGACTTCCTGGGCTGCAAGGTGTCGCACGTCGACGCACACGACGTGCGCGAGGCGTTGCTCCGGGACGGGCACGTCGAGGCCGGCGACGTCGCCGACGTCGCCGTGATCAGCACCTGCTGCGTCACTCACGAGGCGCTCGCGAAGTCGCGCAAGGCGGCCTCACGCGCCGCGCGGACGCACGCACGGGTCTACGTCACCGGCTGTGGCGCGAACCTCGGCGGAGACGTGTTCGGCGGGCTGCCGGAGAACGTCGTCGTCGTCCAGAAGCGCAGCGAGGAGACGGCGGCCTTCGTGGCCGGCGATGTAGGGGCGATCGGCTGCGTGCAAGCCGACGCTCGCCTCGATCGTGTACGCGCCTTCGTGAAGATCCAGGACGGCTGCTCGTTCTCCTGCAACTTCTGCGTCATCCCGCTCGTGCGCGGCGGCTCTCGCAGCCGGAGCGCCGCCGCAGTGCTCGGCGAGATCGAACGGCGAGTCGCCCAGGGTCATCGCGAGGTCGTGCTGACGGGGATCAACCTCGGTTGTTTTCGCGATCGTGCGGACGGCTACGACCTGTCGCGCCTCGTCCGCGAGGCGGGAGCGACGCCGGGGCTCGAGCGGCTGCGACTCAGCTCGATCGAGATCAATCACGTCGACGCGGCGCTGATCGCGGCGCTGCGCGAGACGCCGACGGTCAGTCGTCATCTGCATGTCCCTCTGCAGTCGGGCGACGACGGCGTGCTGCGCGCAATGGGACGCCGGTACACGACGGCGACATACCTGCGCCGGCTCGCGCCGTTGGCGGGCGAGTTCAACCTGACGAGTGACGTGATCGTCGGCTTCCCGGCCGAGGACGATGCCGCTTTCGAGCAGACCCTGGCCACGGTCGAGCGTGCCGGGCTGACGAAGGTGCATGTGTTCCCATACTCGCCGCGACCCGGAACCGCGACGGCAGGCGACGACCGGGTTCCGCCGGCGGTCAAGAAGACGCGAGGCGCGCGTCTGCGAGCGCTCTCGCACGACCTGTGCGTGGCGCGCTGGGCCGGCAAGGTCGGGGCCGTCGACCGGGTGCTGGTCGACCGGCCCGGCCGGGGGTACGGTGACGACTACTCGCCGTGGCTCGTCGACGCGCCGGTCGGTGCGCTGGTCGCAGTTCGAGGTCTGCGCGTCACGGAGGAGGGGATCCTTGCCGAAGCAGCGTGAGGCTTGCCTCTTCTGCAGCATCGCCCGCCAGGGGTCGTACGTCCACCGCGCGAAGGGATTCGTGGCGATCAACGACATCAACCCGCAGGCACCGGTGCACGTGCTCGTGCTCCCCGAGCGTCACGTCGACACTTTCCGCGAAGTCGGCGAGTTCGGTGCCGGCGAGACGAAGCGAATGCTCGAGTTCGTGGCCGAGACGGCGGCCAAGGTGGGACTCACGGATTACCGTGTCCTCGTCAATGTCGGTGCAGGTGCCGGCCAGACCGTGTTTCATCTGCACTGGCACATCCTTGGGGGTACGCCCGGCACTGGCGTCGAGGTGCCGGCAACGGTTGCGATCGCGGAGGCAGAGTGAGTTTGATCGGCACGTTGGAGCAGGAAGTCCGCGAGGCGATGCTCGCGCGGGACGGCGACCGCCGCGACGCCCTGCGGCTGATCCTCTCCAGCCTCAAGTCCGCCGAGAAGGACCTCCAGCGCCCGCTCTCGGACGAGGAAGAGCTGCAGGTGCTGCAGCGCGAGCGCAAGAAGCGACATGAGGCGGCCGACGCCTTCCGCTCCGCCGGGCGCGAAGAGCAGGCCGCCAAGGAGGAGGGCGAGCTCGCCATCCTCGAGGAGTTCATGCCGGAGCCGCTCTCCGAGGAGCAGCTCGACCAGATCGTCGACGACGCGATCGCCGAGAACAAGGCGACGAGCATGCGCGACATGGGCCGCGTGATGGCCGACGTGATGCCGCAGATCGCAGGACGGGCAGACGGCTCCGCCGTCAGCCAGCTCGTCCGCGAAAAGCTCGCGTGATCGCACCCATCGACCTCGGCATCTGCGGAGGCTACGAGCACGACGGCGATCCAACGCGCACGGCGATCGTGCTCCCTGGCGCGATGCTGGCCGGCATGCCGGTCAACGCCTACGCGATCGAAGGTCTGACGAGCCGAGAGTGGCGCGCGATCCTCGTCTGGGATCAGTTCCTCGACCGCTCCCAGGATTCGCTCGAGTGGGTCCAAGGCCGCCTCGCGGCCGCGCTTGCGTACGCGCACGATGCGACCCAATTCCTCGTTGTGGGCAAGTCGCTCTCGACGCAGGCCGCAGGTTCCGCCGCCGATCACGGGTGGCCGGCCGTCTGGCTGACGCCATTACTCAACGACGCCAGCGTCGTGGCGATGTTGCGACACCGGACCGCTCCAGCCTTGCTGATCGGCGGCACAGCCGACGTGAGCTGGAATGGCGAACTTGCGCGACAGCTCTCGGGCGACGTGCTCGAGCTCAAGGGCGCCGACCACGGGCTCGCGACGGCCGAGCACCTGCCGCAGATCGTCGCCGCCGTAGCTGAGTTCGCCTCAGGCTGAGACAGGGGAGGCACGGCCTACACTGAGCCGATGCAGCAGACGCTCGATGTCTCGAACGCCGTCGCGGCCGAACTGGCCGGGATCTCCGACGGCGTGCTCGACGCGCTGCGGGAGCGCCTCACCTGCACGGTGCGCCTGCGGGGCAACCAGCTGACCCTCGAGGGCGACGACCAGCACGTCGAGAACGCTCGCGCGGTGATCGACGAGCTCGTCGAGCTGGTCGAAGGCGGCCACCAGATCGGCTCGCACACTGTCGACGCGGTGCTCGG
>DASYPH010000353.1:0-3986 GCA_036006925.1 Gaiellaceae bacterium | reverse complement strand
GGTCTCAACGGTGGTGGAGGTCGCCCCGTGGTCGCGCATACCCGAGGCGCGCGCGCTGCTCGTTCCGCGCGACGACTGAACACGCCCAGACCGGCGCTCGTCGAAGGACACGCCGACGGCACGCCGCGCACCGTCAACCGGCAAGGCGTCGCCGTGCTGCGTGAGGAGTGGCGGGTTGTCGACCGGTGGTGGACGGAGGAGCCGGTCTCGCGCCGCTACTTCGACGTCGTGCTCGAGACGGGAGAGAACGCGGTCGTCTTTCACGACGACGACGCGGGGTCGTGGTTCATGCAGCGTGCCTAGTCGATGACGTTTACCTCGCGCGACGCGTTTCCGGCGTGCGGTGGTGTCGGTGACGAGCGCCGCTTCGAGCCGGGACCTCCTGCACGCACCACGCCGGTACGAACGCCGGCACCCTACGTCGAGCTGCACTCGCATTCGGCCTACTCGTTCCTCGACGGCGCGTCGCTGCCTGAAGAGCTTGCCGCGCGGGCGGCCGAGCTCGGGTATGACGCGCTCGCGCTCACCGACCACGACGGCGTCTACGGCTCGCTGGAGTTCGCACACGCTGCGAAGCACCTCGGTGTACGCCCGATCACCGGCGCAGAGGTGACGCTTGGCGGCGTAGGCTTGACGGAGCCGCGCAGTAGCAGAGGTGCCGGCTTTGCCGGCGCTGAAAACACCGGGGCGCACGTGACGCTGCTCTGCGAGACGCAGCAGGGCTACACGAACCTCTGTCGCATCCTCACCGACGCGCATGCGCGCACCCGCCTGCAGGGCCGCGAGCGCGAGCTGCTGCCGCCGGAGACGAGCGTCGAGGTCGTCTCCGAACATGCCGAGGGTCTCGTCGCATTGTCGGGCTGTGCCCGTCACGGGCTCGGCGTCGTCGACCCGAATGCAGCTGCACGGCTCGCCCGAGCGTTTCCGGGCGCGTTCTACGTCGAGCTGCAACGGCCGTACGAACGCGGTGACGCACGCCGCAACGCCCTGCTCACAGATCTGGCCGAGACGCTTCGCGTGCCCACCGTCGCGACCGGCGACGTGCACGCACACAACGCTCGGCGCGCGAAGCTCCAGGACGCTCTCGTGGCGATCAAGCAGCGCACGTCGCTCGACGGCTGCGAGCACGAGCGGCGTGGCAATCACGAGAGCATCCTCCTGGCGCCTGCGGAGCTGCTCGAGCGGCTGCCGCGTGAAGCGGCTGAGCAGACGCGCGAGGTCGCAGACCGCTGCCGCTTCGACCTGACCCAGGAGCTCGGCTATCGCTATCCCGACTTCTCCGACGGTGTCGATCCGGCCGATGTGCAGCTGCGCGAGATCTGCGATCGCGCATTCGTGGAGCGGTATGCGAAGGCGAACGGTCACAAGCGCCAGGCGCGCGAACGGCTCGACGACGAGTTGAAGCTGATCGCCCGGCTCGGGCTTGCAGGGTTCTTTCTGCTGCACTGGGAGGTGCTCGAACTGGCGCGCGAGTGTGCGCTCGAGGTGCGCGGGCCTGGCAGCCCGCGGCATGCGTTGCCTCCCGGCCGTGGCCGCGGCTCGAGTGTCGGGTCGATCGTCTGCTACCTCACGGGCCTATCGCACGTCGACCCGGTCGAGGCGGGCCTCTCACTCGGGCGCTTCATCAACGACGAGATGGTCGCCGTGCCGGACATCGATCTCGACTTCCCGCGGGACATCCGCGAGAAGCTGATCATTCGCGTCACCGAGCGGTATGGCCGTCAGCACGCGGCGCTCGTGGCGAGCTTCTCCACGTATCGCAGCCGCGGTGCGATCCGCGATATCGGCAAGGCGGTCGGATTGCCGTTCGCCGAACTCGAACGGCTTGCACGCGTCACCGACGGCTGGGACGCGACACGCATCGCGGACGAGGTCGACGGCGTGCCGGGGACACACTCGGGCCCTCGCTGGGATGCGTTTCGCGAGTTGACGCATGAGATCGCCGGACTGCCCCGGCACATCAGCCAACACCCCGGGGGCATGGTGATCTCGACTCGCCCGCTCATCGACCTCGTGCCCGTGCAACCCGCCGCGATGACAGGTCGCCAGATCTGCCAGTGGGACAAGGACAGCTGCGGGGATGCCGGCTTCCTGAAGATCGACCTGCTCGGCCTGGGCATGCTCTCGGCGGTCGAGGACGCGATCGACCGCATCGCCCGGCTGCACGGCACCACGATCGATCTGTCGCGTGTGCCGCTCGACGACGCGGCGGTGTACGCCGAGATCCAGCAGGCCGACACGGTCGGTGTCTTTCAGATCGAAAGCCGCGCGCAGATGCAGAGCCTGCTGCAAACACAGCCGGAGAACCTCGACGACCTGACGGTGCAGGTGGCCCTCGTCCGGCCCGGCCCGATCCAGGGCAAGGCCGTGCACCCCTACATCGAGCATCGCCGGCGGCGCCGTATAGATCCCACCTTCGAGCCGCCCGTTGAGCACGAGTCGCTCCGTGAGCCGTTGCGCGACACGCTCGGCGTCGTCGTCTTCCAGGATCAGGTTCTCGATGTTTCGATGGCGGCGGCAGGCTTCTCGATCGGCGAGGCCGAAGGGTTGCGCCGCGCGATGAGCCGCAAGCGCAGCGAGGAGGCGATCGAGGCGTGGCGTCCGCGCTTCGTCGCGGGGGCGCTGGCGCAAGGGATGAGCGAGGAGACCGCGCACCTGATCTACGACAAGCTCGTCGGCTTCGCCGGCTTCGGCTTCCCGAAATCACACGCCGCGGCGTTCGCACTGCTCGCCTACCAGTCGGCGTGGTTGCGTCGCTACTACCCCGGCGAGTTCCTCTGTGCGCTGCTGAACGCGCAGCCGATGGGCTTCTACCCGCCCTCGTCGCTGGTGCGAGACGCACAGCGGCGCGGGGTGGAGGTGCGGTCGCCGCACGTCAACCGCTCGCGGGCGGAATGCACGATCGAGGACGGGGCGGTGCGGGTCGGGATCGGGTATGTGCAGTCGGTCGGCGAGGCGGACGCGAAGGCCGTCGAGGCAGGACAGCCCTATGCCGACCTCGGCGACCTTGCTCGACGGACGTCGGTGCATGCCGATTCGCTCGAGGCGCTCGTCGCGGCAGGCACGTGCGACGAGTGGGGGCCGCGGCGAGAGCTGCTGTGGCGACTCGGCGTCACCTCGCGCGGCGAGACGGTCACGGGCGGCAACCGCCAGCTCGCGCTGCCGCTCGAGCCCACAGCCGAGATCCCGGAGCTCCCGGGGCAGACGGACTGGGAGCAGATGCTCGCCGACTACAAGCACACGTCGATGTCGGTGGGCGTCCACCCGCTGCAGCTCCTGCGACCACACCTGCCCGCCGGCGTGGCGACGAGCGCCGAACTGCCGGAGACGCCGCACGGCACCACGATCCAGGTCGCGGGGATGGCGATCGCGCGCCAGCGTCCGTCGACCGCGAACGGTGTTGTCTTCATGCTGCTCGAGGACGAGCACGGCCAGTCGAACCTGATCGTGCCGCCGCGGGTCTACGAGCAGTACCGAGCCGTCGTGCGAGGCGAGCCGCTGATCCTCGCTCGCGGCAAGCTGGAGCGGCACGGCCGCAACATCAATCTCCTCGTCGCGGAGCTCGCCTCACTCGGTCCGCTCGCCCGCAAGGCCGCGAGCGAGGCGGAGGTCACCGCTGCGCTACCTCGCGCCCATCACTTCGGCCATCGCTGACCGTCCCGTCACCGCCCTCCGCCCGGACGCTGGTCGATCGGCCCCTCGTGGTGCGAGAGGTTGTAGGCGCAGTTGACCAGACCGACGTGCGTGAACGCCTGCGGGAAGTTGCCGAGCTGGCGTTTCTCGGCCGGGTCGTACTCCTCCGAGAGCAGGCCGAGGTCGTTCGACACGCTCAAGAGCCGTTCGAAGAGCATGCGGGCGTCGTCGTCGCGGCCCTGCATCAGCAATGCATCGACGAGCCAGAACGAACAAGGCAGGAACACCCCTTCTCCGCCCGGCAGGCCGTCGACCTCGTTGCGTTCCTTCGGCTTGTACCGCTCGACAAACCC
>DASYPH010000352.1:0-14872 GCA_036006925.1 Gaiellaceae bacterium | reverse complement strand
CCTCCGCGTTGAGAATGGCGACCGTAGGCGCGAGCCCGCTCACCTTGATGCCGCCCGCGTCACCGCTGACGTCGATCGCGTCATTGCCCTTCGTGCCGTTGACCACGACTCGATCCGGCTGAGCGTCGCCACCCGCCGCGCCAAGGGCACCGCCGAGATCGACGTTCACATCGCTGACGTCGGTCCCGCTGAGGTCATTGACCGTCACGACATCGGCGCCGCCGAGTGCGTTCACGTCGACACTCTCGACGCCGATCGTGTCCATCGTGATGTTGCCGACGTCACGAACGAACTTCAGACGGCTGCCGTTCGCCGAGAGATCGAACTGCTCGGCGGCTCCCGCCCCGTCGAACACCATCGTGTCGGTGCCGGCTTGACCGTCGACCGTGTCGCTGCCGTCACCGGGATCCCAGACGAACGAGTCGTCGCCGGCCCCGAGCGAGGCGGTGTCGTTTGCCTTGCCCCCGTCGATGAGGTCGTTGCCGGCGGATCCGATCAGCACGTCCGCGTCGTCGCCGCCGTTGCTCTCGAACCGCACCGAGGTCGCGGCGAGCGCCGAGGCATCCACGTTGTCGGCGCCGGCGAGTGCGTTGACCGTCAGCGTGTCGTTCGCCGGTTCGGCGTTGCTGATGCTGACGTCTGCGGCGAGGCCCGACACGTCGGCCGAGCCATTGCTGCCCGAGACGCCGATCCGGTCCGGCCCGTTGCTGCCGTTGACGGTCACGTGATCGGCCTGACCGTCGCCCGCCCCGAGGTCGGCCCTGACGTTCGTGACGCCGGTGCCGCTCAGGTCGTTGACCGTGACGGCGTCGGCGCCGCCGAGTGCGTTCACGTCGACGCTCTCGACCGCGTTCGTGTCCATCGTGATGTTGCCGACGTCACGCACGAACTTCAGACGACTTCCGTTCGCCGACAGGTCGAAACGCTCGGCTGCTCCGGCCCCGTTGAACACCATCGTGTCGGCGCCATCCTGGCCGTCGACCGTGTCGCTGCCGTCGCCCGGATCCCAGACGAAGGTGTCGTCACCCGATCCCATGAACGCCGCATCGTTGCCGCGGTTCCCGTCGATCGAGTCGTTCCCGGCTCCGCCCAGGAGCAGCTCGGCACCCGAGCCTCCGGCCAGGTCGTCGTTGCCGTCTCCGCCGTCGATCGTCGTCGGGATGACATCGGTGAAGACGCCGTTGCTCTCGTCGATGCGCACGCGATCGTCGCCGCCCCTCGCATCGACCACGATCGCGTCGATCTTCCGGCGTGCGAAGCGGAAGTCGGTCGAGCCGTCGTCGCCGACGTCGACCTGGAGCGTGCCAGGATCGCCCGCCTCGAGCCGAAGCGTGATCGCGTCACCCGCCTCCGTCCCCTCGATCGAAAGCAGCCCGTGCTCCAGCTTCGGTTGCTTGAACTTCTCCTTGAACGCCCGGCCGGCGTGAGCTCTGGCGGGATGGGCCGCGCCGCCCGGGGCAGCTGCGGCGCCGGCTGCGAGAGCCCCGACGACCACTGCAGCCAGGGCGAAGCGCGTGGGCCGCAGTTCCTTGCGGATCAGCCCCTTCACACGGCGGCGGATCAGATTCTTCATCGGTGCGTGTCTCCTCTCGGTGAAGCTGTTGACTCACCGATGGTCGGGCCTCCGGGTGCTCATTCGCACCGTGGCGTCACTCCTGTTTTTCGTCATTCCAGGGGGTGGCCACGGTGCGAACGCCCGGGGTCGCACCGCACGATGTGCACGCGATGTACGCCCAACTGATCGAGCTGCCGTTCGAGCCGAACCGTCTGGACGAGGTCGAGTGCCTCGTGCAGTGCGAGCTGCTGCCGGCGCTTCGTGGTGAGCCTGGCTTCAGTGGCGCAACCGAGCTGCTCGACCAGGGTGGTGGCAAGGCACTCCTCGTCCTGCTGTGGGAGACCGAGTTCGAGGCGCACCGGGCGTCGCTGGCGGGCAGTGCCCCGTTCCAGCTCGCATTCGCGACGATCCTGCAGGCGGTCGGGTCGGATCGGCTCGCGGCGACGGTCTGGGAAGTCAGGGCGCGAGCGTGACGAGCTGGTCGCCTTCGAGCAGATCGGCGAGCCGGGCCAGAGCCTGACGTGCGTGCGTCTTGGCGGTCGCCGGCGAGATCTCGAGTCGCGCGGCGGCCTCGGCGAGCGAGAGGCCGGACCAGTAGACGAGCGCGATCAACGTGCGCTCCTTCTCGGTGAGCCGTTCGAACGCCCGGTGAACGGGCGGGCGGCGTGGTTGCTGAGCTGGTAGGGAGGCCATGATCGATACGGCATATCTTCCGGAATCCGAGCATGGCTTCGCACCGTGGGACGACCCGGGACTTTCGGGCGCCACCCTGTCGTTGTAGAGCGGTCGAACCTCGGGGGGAAACGCGAGTGACTCGCCTCCTGCAAGATGTGCCCGATACGTATGCGGTGCCCAGCACTGGCCCCCCGGCGGCCGTGACGCGGCCGATGAGCTCCGAGCTGCTCGAACGGAGCGGAGAGCTCGCGCGGATCGAGTCCGCACTGACCCAAGCTCGTGCGGGTCGAGGGACCTTCGTCGTCGTCGAAGGTCCGGCCGGAATCGGCAAGACGGCGCTCCTCGCTGCGACGCGGGCCGCGGCCGTCGACAGCGGGATGCGAGTCCTTCGCTCGAGGGGCACCGAGTTGGAGCACGAGTTCGCTTTCGGTGTCGTTCGCCAGCTGTTGGAGCCACCGTTGGCCGACGCCGGCGAGCCGGAACGCACCGAGCTGCTGCACGCCGCTGCTGGGGTGGCGGCCGGCCTGCTGGGGCTCCCAGGAGGTGCCCCTCCCGACAGCTCGACTTCGTCAGGAGTTGATCCGTCGTTCGCGATCCTCCACGGCCTCTACTGGCTGTGCGCGAATCTCGCCGCCACCGGCCCCCTCTGTCTCGTCGTGGACGACGCCCAGTGGGCGGACGCTCCGTCGCTCCGCTTCCTCGCCTTCCTGCTGACACGACTGGAGGAGCTCGACGTGGCTCTGGTCGTTGCGGCCCGTCCGCGTGAGACCGGTACGGATGCAGCACTCCTGGCGACCGTGGCAGCCGACCCATCCGCCGAGGTGATCCGCCTGCCGCCGTTGACGAGGAGCGCGGTGGCTCAGTTCGTCGGCTCGAGCCTGCCCGGAGTGCCGGATCCGTCCTTCGTCGACGCCTGCGTGCGCGCCACGCGCGGGACGCCGTTCCTGATGCGCGAGCTCGTGGACGGGTTGAGGGAAGGAGGGATCCCGTCGTCGGCCGACGGCGCCCGGCACGTCGAGCGGATCGGCGCGCGAACGATCGGCCGTTCGATTCGGTTGCGGCTCCGTCGGCTACCGGAACCGACGGGCCGGGTGGCGCGGGCGCTCTCCGTCCTCGAGCAGAGCGAGCTTCATCAGCTCGCGCGATTCACCGAACTCGACGAGCCCGAGACAGAGGCAGCAGCCGAGTTGCTCGTGACGGCAGGGATCCTCGACTCCGGCCGGCCGCTCGCATTCAGTCACCCGATCGTGCGCGCCAGCTTGTACGCGGAATTGTCGGCCGCGGAGCGCGCGCAGGGCCACCTGCGCGCCGCACGCCTGCTCGCCGAGGAACCGGGCGCGGGCGAACGCGTGGCCAAGCACCTGCTCGCGAGCGAGCCGAGCGGGGATGGCTGGGTCTACGAACGGCTGGTGGAGGCGGGGTACGCAGCTGCGCAGAACGGCGCCCCCGAGTCGGCCGCGCTGTTCCTGCGCCGGGCGCTCGCCGAGCCACCGCCCCCGGCTGCCCAGCAACCCTTGCTTCTCGCGCTCGGCAGGGCCGAGGAAAGCGCGGGGCTCGAGGGTTGGCCCGAGCACCTGCGACGTGCCGTCGAAGCCGCACCGACCGCGGTCGAGGCAGCCAAAGCAACCAGGGTGCTGGCGAGTGCGCTCAACCGGTCTCAGCGCTTTGCGGAGGCCGTCGAGGTCCTCGATCGCGCAGCGTCCGCGCTCGATGCGCAGGACGAGCAGCTCGCCTTGCAGCTCGAGGCAGCGGCCGTCGTCGTCGGGATGAACGACCTCCTGGCGTCTCCGACGGTCGCGCTCCGTCGGAATGCGTTACGCGACCGAGCCGTCAGCGATCCCGGCATGCCACATGAAGCCCTCGCCGCCGCCGCCTTGATCTCGATCTTGATGAACGAGCCCGCCGACGTCGGCGCCGAGCTGGCGGACCGGGCGCTGCGCGCCGGCGGGAGCGGCCTCTCGACATCCACGTTTGCCAGGACGGCACTCTCGCTGCTCTGGGCGGAGCGGTACGACCAGGTGCAGCCGCTCCTCGACGCCTCAATCGCGAACGCCCGGGTGACCGGCGACAGCGGCCGGCTTGCGGTTGGCCTGGCGACTCGCGCCTGGCTTGCCGTGCGACGCGGCGATCTGATCGCCGGCGAGGGCGACGCCCGAACCGCGTTCGCCGCAACGGAGCTTCCCGCACCCCCGATCTACCGCGTCCTGGGCGCCGGCGTGCTGGTCGGCGCCTATGTCGAGCTGGGCGAGCTCGACGAGGCAGAGCAGGTGCTCGCAGCGTTTGGCCACGCAGTGGAAAGCGGCTCGCTCACAGCAACCGTCCTTCGTTTTGGCCGCGGCCGGCTCCGTGTCGAGCAAGGACGGTTCACGGAGGCGCTCGACGATTTCCTGGGGGTCGGCAGCCGCTTGACCCATGCCCTCGTCACCTCGCCCGGCTACCTCCCGTGGCGGTCAGGGGCCGCGCTCTCACAGCTGGCGCTCGGCGAGCGCGACGAGGCCGGCCGCCTTGCGGACGAGGAGCTCGAACTCGCGCGGAGCTTCGGCACGCCGCGCGCGATCGGCGTCTCGAGCCGGGTCGCCGGAATCGTGGCCGGCGGCGAGCGCGGGGAGCAGTTGTTACGCGAGGCCGTCGACGCGTTCGAGCGATGTGACGTCGGGCTGGAACGGGCGCGCACACTCACCGACCTCGGCGCGATGCTGCGGCGTCGCAACCGTCGTACCGAAGCCCGCGAGTTGCTGCGCGAAGCGCTCGACGTCGCCCACCGAGGCAGCGCCACGCTGCTCGCGGCGCGGGCCGAAACCGAGTTGCGCGCAACCGGCGCGCGCCCGCGGCGCGTCATGCTCGCGGGGCTCGACTCGCTGACGGCGAGTGAGCGCCGCATCGCCGAGTACGCCAGCGAGGGTCTCACCAACCGAGAGATCGCCCAGACGCTTTTCATCACGACCCGCACCGTGGAGGGCCACCTGACGAGCATCTTCCGCAAGCTCCAGCTCAGCTCCCGCAGCGAGCTGGGCGCCATCCTTACCGCGCCGGTCATCTGATCCGGAGCTGGAGGCTGAAGCGCTCCTGGCGCGGCGCCCAGATCCGAAGCAGCGCACCGTGCTTGAGGCGAATCGTTCGCACGAAGAAGCCGTCGTCGTTCGTCAAACGATCGTGCCCGACGGCCTGCCAGACGTTCTTGTGCAGCACCTCGAGCCGGTAGGTCTTCCGTCCTGGTCGCCCGCCCCGGATCTGGCCCCAGACGACGGCCTGGAAATCACGCCGGGCCATCTGGGCGAACGGCAGCCGGAAGGCCTGCAACGAGGGCTTCGGGCGGTCGTCCGCGAAGACGAGGCCTGTCTGGAAGCGGCTGAGCGCGACCTCGTCGCGATAGAGGTACTGGATCAGCATCGTCACGCGAGACAGCCTCCACGCGCGCAGCGCCGCGAGGCTGAGCATCGTCGCCTGCCGCTTGGGAGGAACACCCAGGAAGTCGTCAGGCGGTTTCGTCTGGTAGCCGTACTCGGTCAGCCAGACCGGCTTCGGCCCGAACGAGCGCCTGACGAGGATGAGCAGCTTCGGCAGCGTCGCCATCGTGATCGACGGGCAGTTCTTGCACCCTCCGCTCGACGGTGTCTCGCCCGGAGACGAGGGATACGGGTGGTGCGCGTAGGCGTCGAGCTCGGCATGGGCGGCAGCCATGCCGTGAACCCAGACGACCGGCGCGACACCTCCCAGACCACCACGAGGCGCTGTCACACCGCCGCCGACGCGGGCGTGCGGCAGGACGGCGTGGATCGCCTCGTACCCGGGGTTGAGCAGATGCTGGACATAGATCGCCGCCCTCGTCGGCCTGAGCCAGAGGCGCTTGTTCGGCTCGTTCCAGATCAGCCAGTAGCGAACCCAGGGGTAGCGCCTGGCAGCAGCGATCGCGAAGCGGTGGAAGTCTCGAGGATGTGGTGGGGCGAAGTTCGGTGGGCGTCCTCCATTCGCCCACCGCGGGGTCCCGACCAGCGTCATCACGGGCGTCAGACCGTAACGGCGCAGGCCGCGGAGGATCCTGTCCGGGCGACCCCAGTCGTAAGCAGGATCGCGCGGAGACGCGGCGTCCTTCGGACGGCGCAGGGCGATCTCGTTCCAGTGGAGCGTGAAGCGGACGAGGGGCACGCCGAGCCGTTTGAACGTCGCCAGCCGCTGGTTGAGCTTCCCGGGCCCGAACTCCAGCCACGCGTCGTCCTGGATCCCGTAGCGGATGCCGGGCGACGCCTGAGCAGGAACTGCGGCGACACACGCCGCCGCGGCGACGAGCACCGCCAACGCCCCCATCCACCCCCCGGTCCGTCTCATCGCCGCGACGGACTCTCTCACGCCGGCGACCCGCAGTGGAGCCTCACCGCGGGGGAGGTAGGGACGGCCGCGCCACGAGGCGGCTCGTGTCGCGGCCGTTCGCACCTAGACGAGCGTCAACCGGAGAACGGGATCCCGACGAGCCGCCGGGTCGAGACGCCGGCGAGGGGGTCCTCACCCGGCTTCGTCGCGCGAATGAACAGCGTCAATTGCTGCTGCTGATCGCTCGCGGGGAAGTTCGCGTCACGGTGAAAGACGAGAATCGCCGTGCCGTCGTCACCGGTGAGCTCCTCCGTTGGAATGCTGAACTGGTTGTACGGCACCGCGGTCACGTACACGCTCGCGCCTTTGATGTTGACGCTGCAGGTGCTCCCGACGCGTACCTTCAGCGTGAAGCTGTCGGTCCGGTCGTTGATCGAACCAGAAAGGACGTCGAACGCGGCGATCTGGAGCCGCGCGGGCGGTGCGAGGTCGGCGATCGGGGCGGTCTTCGCGCTCTTGTTGGTCGGACAGCCGTTGGTGCCGGGCGCGCTGCTGCTCCGCGTTCCGTTCGTCGCCGCCACTCCCGCCGCTGCCAGGACGGCCACCGCGAGGGAGGTGACGAGGACAATGATCAGAGGTCTTGATACGAAGGCATGCCGCAACGTCTGATGCCAAGGAAACCGTTCCATTGGTTCCTCCTCAGTTGACTGGGCTGTGTCTCTTCGCAACTGGGCGAGGCGAAGAGAGTCCCTCACCAACACCGTGGGGGTGTCGGCGCCGCAACCTCGACCCTACCAACGTCCGCGAATCGCGCCTCTCTCGTCGGCGGTGACGAGAGTCCGTGGCGGCGGTGCACATTTCGCGCACCCGGTTGCTCGGCCGCCGGATCTCGCGCATGATCGACGCGATGGTTCGGCAGCTGCCGACGGGGACAGTGACGTTTCTGTTCACTGATGTGGAGGGGTCGACACGTCTGCTGCACGACGTGGGAGCGGACGCATTTGCCGGAGCCTTGTCGGACCACCGTCGCGTGCTGCGGGCGGCGTTCGAGCGGCATGGTGGGGTCGAGGTGGATACGCAAGGCGACTCGTTCTTCGTTGCGTTTCCGACCGCGCCGGGTGCTGTCGCCGCAGCCGCGGAGGGCCAAGCCCTGCTCGAAGGAGGGCCGATCCGTGTACGGATGGGGATCCACACCGGAACGCCCCTCGTCACGGACGAGGGGTATGTGGGCCCGGATGTGCACCGGGCGGCGCGGATCGCGGCGGCCGGCTCGGGCAGGCAGGTGCTGCTGTCGCGTGCGACGCGCGACCTGGTGGACGCGGAGGTACGAGATCTTGGCGAGCACCGGCTGAAGGACCTCTCGGCACCGGAACGGATCTTTCAACTGGGCAGCGGCACGTTTCCGCGTCTGAAGACGCTCCATCAGACGAATCTGCCGATCCCGGGGACGCAGTTCTTGGGGCGGAGCCGAGAACTGGCGGAGGTCGTGGAGTTGCTCGCTCGGGCGGACGTGCGTCTGCTGACGCTGACGGGGGCGGGCGGGATGGGAAAGACGCGGCTTGCCTTGGCCGCCGCGGGAGTGAGCGCAGGTGCGTATCCGGATGGAGTGTGGTGGGTGCCCTTGGCGTCACTGCGCGATCCAGCGCTGGTCTTGGATCAAACGCGACAGGCACTCGGTTTGCAGGGCGACGTCGCCGAGCAACTGACCGACAAGCGGCTGCTGATTCTGTTCGACAATTTCGAGCACGTTCTCGCCGCCACGAGTGGTCTTGGGGACGTTCTGGGGCTCTGTCCGAACGTGCGAATGCTCGTGACGAGCCGAGAACCGCTCCGGCTCGCCGGGGAGCGTGAGTACATGGTTCCGCCGCTCTCGGAGGAAGACGCGGTCGACCTTTTCTCGGAGCGCGCGGTGGAAGCCGCCCAAGCGGAGACGGCGCTGGCGATCTGCCGCCGGCTCGACTGTCTACCGCTTGCGATGGAGCTCGCGGCGGCCCGGACTCGGGTGCTGTCGCCACTACAGATCCTCGAGCGGCTCGAGCAGCGGCTGCCGCTTCTCGGTGGCGGGCCGCGAGACGCGCCGGAGCGCCAACGCACGCTGCAGGCGACGATCGACTGGTCGCACGACCTCCTTACCCGAGACGAGCAGCGCCTGTTCGCGCGACTAGCCGTGTTCGTCGGCGGTTGCACGCTCGATGCCGCGGAGGAGGTGGCCAACGCAGACCTTGACACGCTGCAATCGCTCGTCGAGAAGAATCTTCTTCGACACACCGGTGAGCGGTTCTGGATGCTCGAGACGATCCGCGAGTACGCCCTCGAGCGGCTCCGCGCGTACGGCGAAGAAGAGCGAGCTCAGGAGCGGCACGGGGGCTACTACCGCCGCTTCGCCGAATCCGCGCGGCTGGAGGTGATCGAGGCCGTCGATCACCTCGATTGGCTACCGCGTCTGCAAGCGGAGCACGACAATTTTCGAGCCGCGCTCGTCTGGGCGCACGCCACCGGCCAGAACCAGCTCGAGGTTCGTCTCGTCCTCGCTCTCGCAGATTTTTGGGTGCTACGCGGCCATTGGGTGGAAGGGCGACAATGGGTTTCGCGCGCTCTGGTCTCAACCGCCCTGACAAGCCGTCAGCGCGCCGCAGCCCTCAGCGCTGCAGGCTCGTTCGCGTCCAAGCAAGGAGACTCAACCGCGGCGATCGCCTACGCAGAGGAGCAACTTGCCTTGGCGCACGAGACTGGCGACGGACGCGAGACTTCAGTTGCTCTCAACCGCCTCGGTGTCGCGATGGTCTACGCGAGCGACTTTGCGGCCGCGCGCGGTTGGTTCGAGCAGAGTCGTGATGTCGCACGTCAGGCGGGCGCGAACAGCCTAGTCGGGCGGTCAACGGTCAACCTCGGGTGGATCGCACTCCACGACGGCGACCTCGACGCAGCCGCCGCCTTGTTCGCGGAAGCCGTCGAAATCGCCCGCCCCGCACAACAGCCGCTGCTCGCCACTGCGATCGGGAGCCGCGGGGTCGCGTTCCGGCGCAGCGGCCGAGTGACCGAGAGCGCTGCAGACATCGCGGAAGCGCTCGAACTCGCGCACAAGCTTGGTTTGAGCGAGGACCTCGCCGACCTGATCCGAGAGGTCGCTGCGCACGCAACTCTGCGCGGCCGACCCAGGGAAGCAGCACGACTCATCGGAGCCGAAGCACGGCTTCGCGCTGAGCTTGGCAGCATCCAATCGAAATTCGAGCAGGACGCCAGTGCGTTCCCGCTCGAGCTGCTCAAGGCCACGCTGAGCGACAACGAACTTGGCGCGGAGATCGAAGCAGGCCAAGCGATGCAGCTGGAAGCAGCGATCGCTGCAGCCGCGGCCCTGGTTCGCCCGACCAGCGAGGGCACCCCGGCGCCAGCCGAAGACCATGCGTAACGATCGAGGGTGATTCCACGCACCGCCATCGCTTCGACACACCTGAAACTCCGACTCACGATCGGACGCTCCACGAAGAGCGGAGTTCGAGCTCCGCTCTAGCCGCCACGGCGGCCGTGATCGCTAGGCCGCCAGCTCCTCGGAGGGAGGCAGTGGGTCGCACACTGACAGCACGACGGGTGCGTTTTTTACCGCTGCTCGGGTCAGGAGAGACGCAGCGGCGCCAAGCGGTCATTGTCGCGGATCTCAAAGCGCCGATGACTTTTCGGTGCGCTACCGGTCTCTACCGCAATGACGCAGCCAGTGACCGAGCTCGACGCGCGCTTCAGCGACCCGGCCGCAGTCGCGACCGACTGGGATCAGACCCGCCGGACGCTCGAAGACGCCTCGTTGTTCTGGATTGCGACCGTCCGAGCGGACGGTCGACCGCATGCGACGCCACTCGTCGCCGTCTGGCTCGATGACGCGATCTATTTCGCCACCGGCCCCGGGGAGCAGAAGGCCGTGAACCTGAGAAGCAACCAGAACGTGATCCTGATGACCGGTTGCAACGAATGGGAGCGAGGCCTCGACGTCGTGGTCGAGGGCGAGGCAGTCCAGGTGATCGACGAGAGCGTCCTCGAGCGGCTCGCAGAGGCGTGGGCGACGAAGTGGGACGGCCGCTGGCACTACGACGTGCACGAGGGCTGCTTCCGACACGAGGCAAACGCCGACGCGATCCTCGTGTTCTCGGTTAAGCCGACCAAGGTGCTCGCGTTCGCCAAGGGCACGTTCGGCCAGACGCGCCACCGGTTCAAGCAGGAATAGCCCTCGCTCTCCACCGCCTACGACCAACGAATTCAGGAGGCAACTTGAAGCTTCTTCTTACGTCCGCCGGCATCAAGAACCCGAGCATCCACGACGCACTGGTCGAGCTGCTGGGCAAGCCGACCGCCGAGTGCGACGCCCTCTGCATTCCCACAGCGTTGTACGGGCATCCCATGGCGGGTCCTCGCCAGGCATGGCGGTGCATCAGCGGGCAGGAGACTGGCACTCCCACGGTCGGACTGGGCTGGAAGTCCATGGGAGTGCTCGAGCTCACCGCGCTGCCCAGCATCAAAGAGGAGCATTGGGTCCCGCTGCTCCGAGAGACGGACGTCCTGCTCGTCGAGGGCGGCGACGCGACGTACCTGTGCCACTGGATGCGGGCATCCGGCTTGGCAGACCTGCTGCCGTCGCTGACCGAGACGGTCTGGGTCGGGGTGAGCGCCGGAAGCATGGTGATGACCCCGCGGATCGGCGACGACTTCGTGATGTGGCCGTCAGCGACAGACGACCGCACCCTAGGGATCGTCGACTTCTCGATCTTCCCGCACCTCGACAACCCTGACCTGCCGTGGAACACGATGGCCACCGCAGAGGAATGGGCGGCCGGCTTGTCAGGTCCGGCGTACGCGATCGACGACGAGACCGCCTTCAAAGTGGTCGACGGTACCGTCGAGGTCGTCTCCGAGGGGCACTGGAAACTGCTCACGCCCCAGGACTGAGACCTACGCGAGCGTGTTGACGCTCGAGCACCGAGATCGCACCAGGGGTCGCACGGAGGCGCACAGCGCGACACAACGCGACGACCTCCGACTAGCCAATCACGCTGCCGGTCGTCAGGTCGAAGAAGTGGAGCCGCTCGGTCCCGACGGCCGCCTCGACGAGGTCGCCCGGACTGACGCTCGTGGGCATCGAAGCGCACCGTCACGAGTGCCTGTTCGGATTTCGCCTGACCCACGACCTCCTCTGCGGCGGCCGCGTCGACGTCCAGTGCGATCTGGAGCACCTGGTCGACAACGACCGGCTTCGCGTCGAGCTGGATCTGAACCATGCGTTCCGCGCCGAGCAACTCGACGAACCTCACCTGGTCGCGGAGGCGCGGACGGTCCGGCGGGCCTTCTGCGGGATCGCCGAGGTGCTCGGGCCGCACTGCATGACGCCGTGAATCAGGCCGCCCATCGCGGCACCTCAACTCAGAGACCCACTCACTCCACTTGTTTGCACGCCGGGCGACAAGGGCAGAGGTTCACGCGATGGCTGATCAAGGAAAGGTTTCGCGCACGCTCGAGGTCACGCGTGTTGCGCAGCGTGGGCACCTGCTTCGCGTGCTGCGGGAGGTTGGCGTGGTGGGAGACCGGCCGGCGACGCGTGAGGGGGCAGTGCAGTTCCGAGAGGCACTGGAGCAACTCGGCACGACATTCATCAAGCTGGGTCAGATCCTCTCGTCGCGCCCCGATCTGCTGCCCGACGTGTACATCGAAGAGCTCAACAAACTTGTCGACGAGGCGCCGCCTCTGGCGTTCGGCCCCCTACGCGAGGTGATCGGCCGAGAGATCGGACTCGAGCACTTCGCCTCGATCGATGAGACACCGCTGGCAACAGCCTCGATCGCCCAGATCCACGCGGCTGTTCTCGTCGACGGCCGCTCGGTGGTTGTGAAAGTACGCCGGCCCGGGATCGTCGACCAGGTCGAACTCGACCTGGAACTTCTTCGCACGACGGCGCAGATCGCTGAAAACCGTTCGGATACCGCACGGCTCTTGCAGCTGAACGCCCTTACCGAGGAACTAGAACAGCACCTTCTCGCCGAACTCGACTTTTCCGAGGAGGGACACAACGCGGAGCTGATCTCCACCGTGATCGCCGACTACGCCGACGACCTCTTCGTCCCTCAACCGATCCACCCCTACGTCACCCCGGAAGTCCTCGTCCTGGAACAGGTCATGGGTGAGAAGGTGACAGGCGACCACGGTCTGACGGAGCAGCGTGCAAGCGAGCTCGCTCACGTGTTCTTCCGCGCCTACATTCGCCAGATCACAGTGAACGGTATCTACCACGCCGACCCTCATCGCGGCAACGTCTTGATCACCAGCGACGGTCGCCTGGCGCTTCTCGACTTCGGGTTGGTCGGGCGTCTCGACGACGACACACGAACATCCCTCGCGCTGCTTCTGCTTGCCATCTCCCAGAATCGCGCCGACGACGTCGCCGACCTCATCGTCTCCCTTTCGCTGACCTCCTCAACCTCGGATGAAGCCGGCTTTGCCCACGACCTGCGACGCACGCTGCCGCGCTACCAATGGCGGCCGCTCGCAGCAATCAAAACCGGCCAAGCTCTCGCTGACCTCCAACGACTCTGCCTACAGCACCGCATCGCACTACCCACGACGTTCGCCCTCGTCGCCAAGACTCTCTCCCAGGCCGAAACGATCGCGCGCACCCTCGACCCCACTCTCGACCCTGTGCAGCTCGTCGCCGATGAAGGTTGGGACGTGATGGCCCACGAAGCCGCGCGGCGCCTCGAGCCCAACCAACTGCTCGCGTTCACATTCACGCAATTGCAGCCGCTGCTTCGACTGCCCCGACGACTCGCACAGATCATGCAGAAAGCAGAGACCGGCACCCTCAAGTTCAGCATCGCGCCCATCGAACTCGACGGCCTCGAGCAACTACTACGATCGGCAACCAACCGCCTCGGCGCCGCGATGATCATCTCAGCACTCCTGATCGCATCGGCGCTGATGGCTCGCGTCAACCACACCTTCGCCGTAGTCGGCTTCGCCGTCGCTGCCACACTCGGCCTCTACATGCTCTGGCGCATCATCCGCACCCCCGGCGGCCTCTAACCGTCCGGTTGGTTTCGCCCGGTCGCAGTAGGCGTGCATGCGCGCGAGTCCCGCGGCTTAGGGCCTCGAGCGAGTCTCACCCCTGAGTTCGTTACGAACGAACGACCCGAGCTCCCACCGTTGCGAGGCGGTCGCCCTAGACGGACGAAGCGCCCCAAGGGGAGAGGAGTGGCGCTTGCGTCCGGTATGGCTTGCCTAGCCGTCCACTCTCCTCGCTGGCACGGCCGCTGTCAATGGCCGAGCCGCGTTCCTGCCTAGAACGACAAGAGCGCTCTCCCCCTCAAGCGCTCGTGTCGGCCACAGATTTATCGCCACTTTCTCCCTTCGCGGTGCCTTTGTCAATGCAGTCAACAGCCATGGCAAGGACCCGCAGCGAAGACGCATCACCGTCAAAGCGACGATGCGGCGTCCTAAGCCGCAGCGGCGGGCCCCTAGCGTCGGCGGAGGCGAACCGCCGCGAGGCCTGCGGCGAACCCGGCGAGCCCGAGGAGCGGCTCGATCACGCGTCGCGGGGAGAGGCGACGGGCGCCCGACGCGGCCATACGGACCTGCATCGCGGCGAAGCGCCGGACGAGCAGCACACGCCGATGGCGGGGCGCGCGGCCGACAGCGGCGCCGAGGCCGTAGCCGTACGGGAGGCGACGCTTGAGCCGCCCCCTGGCCGTCTTCATCTCGTGAAGCACGACCGCTTCGGGGGTGTAGACGATCCGGCCGCCGGTCGCGAGCAGGCGCTCGAGCAGGTCGATGTCCTCCGCGGCGGGGAAGCGGGTGCCTGGGCCGAGTACCTCGTCGAAGCCGCCCACTGCGAGGAAGGTTTCCCGGTCGACGAGCAGGTTGCCGCCCGTCCCGACCTCCCAGGGCGGTGGCGCCCCACTCGCGGCGAAGACCCGGACACGCGTGCCGGTGCGCGACGAAACCGCGACGAGCCCCGGCCGGTCGTCGGGCAGCGGCAGGACGCGCCCGGTCGCGGCGATCGCGTCGTGCTCTTCGACGGCCCGCGCGAGCGCCGCCAGCCAGTCGGGCTCCGGGACGCAGTCGTCGTCGGTGAACGCGAGCAGTCCGCCGACGGCCTCGCGCGCGCCGACGTTTCGCGCCCGCGACACGCCCATCGCCTCGACGTGCAGCCGGCGCGCGGGGGGCGGAAGCGGGCCGCGTGCACGCCCCTGGTCGACGACGAGGATCTCCGCGGGGGCGAGCGTGCCGTCGGCCGCCGCCTCGACGCAGCGCCCGAGCAGCACCGACTCGCCTCGCGTCACGACCACGACCGAGATCGGG
>DASYPH010000351.1:0-5850 GCA_036006925.1 Gaiellaceae bacterium | reverse complement strand
ACGACTTTCCCTGGATGCCACGGTGCTCCCGGGCTGCGAGCGTTGGGAAGTGGGCGTCGACGTAGGGGACGATTTCGTCGCAGAGGTACGTGTGGTAGTTGCCGATCGCGGGAGAGTCGAGATACTGCGACCCGCCGAGCTTCGTGAACGCGTCGACGAGCACGACGACCGCCTCGGGCATGAGCGCATCGATCAAATCGGGATACGAGCGTGTCCAGGGCTCGACGTTGAACCAGGCGTCGGCCATGCCGGCCATCCCCTGGATCACGTACACGCACGGGTAGCGCCGGGACGCATCCTGGGGAACCCAGACGTGAAGCGGACGCTCATGCGGATCGCCGAGCGGGTTGCCGCGGAGCGCCTCGGACACGAAAGACACCGTGTGCCAGCGGTCCGTACGATGAGCGGCCATGGCGAAACGAACGTACCAGGAGATCATCCTGGCGCTCGAGCAGTACTGGGCCGCCTACGGCTGTGTCCTGCTGACGCCGTACCACACGGAGGTTGCCGCCGGGACGATGAATCCCGCGACGTTCCTGCGCAGTCTCGGACCGACGCCCTGGAAGACGGCCTACCTCGAGCCGGTGATCCGCCCACTCGACGGGCGCTACGGCGAGAACCCGATGCGGTTCCAGCACTACTTCCAGTATCAGGTGATCCTGAAGCCGCAACCCGCCGACGTGCTCGAGCTCTACCTCGAGTCGCTCCGCGCGATCGGGCTCGACACGAGCCGCCACGACATCCGGTTCGTCGAGGACGACTGGGAACAGCCGACCGTCGGCGCCTGGGGGCTCGGCTGGGAGGTGTGGTGCGACGGGATGGAGATCACCCAGTTCACCTACTTCCAGCAGCTCGGCGGCCTCGAGCTCGATCTGATCCCGGCCGAGATCACGTACGGCCTCGACCGCATCGCGATGGTCGTGCAGGAGAAGCCGACCGTCTTCGCGCTCGAGTGGGCCGACGGGATCACCTGGGAGGACGTCTACCGCGAGAACGAGCGCGAGTGGTCGCACTACAACTTCGAGGAAGCGGACGTCGAGCTGCATGCGCGCCACTTCGACGACTACGAGGCGGAGTGCAAGCGCCTGGTCGAGCGCAGCCTGCCGTTGCCTGCCTACGACTTCGTGCTCAAGTGCTCGCATGCGTTCAACCTGCTCGACGCGCGCGGCGCGATCTCGGTCACCGAGCGGGCTGCGTACATCGGCCGCGTCCGTAACCTCGTGCGTGCGGTCGCGCAGCTCTACCTCGAGCAGCAGCAGGAGGCTCATGCGCCGGCTGTTGTTTGAGATCGGCGTGGAGGAGCTTCCGGCAGCGGCCTGTATCGAGGCGGCGCTGCAGCTGCCGTCGTTGTCGCTCGAGCACCTGGGCGTGAAGCCGAAAGAGCTCTTCATCGGGCCGCGGAGGCTCGCCTTTCCGGCCCGAGTCCCAGACCGGACCGAGGACGAATGGGTCAAGGGCCCGCCGGAGAACCTGCGCGACCGCGCGGCCGCGGGGTTTGCGAAGCGCTACGGCGCCTCGGTCGCCGAGTTGACGGTCCGCGACGGCTTTCTCGGCCTCGAGGTGCCCGGCCGTCCGATCGGGGACGTGCTCCCGGCGCGCCTGGCGTCAATCGTGACCGGGTTGCAGTTCACGAAGTCGATGACATGGGGTGCCGGGTTCCGTTTCGCGCGGCCGGTGCGCTGGCTCTGCGCGAAGCTCGACGATGCGACTGTCGAGGTCCCGCTCGACGGGGTGCCGAGCGGCGGCCACTCCTACGGCCACCGTGCGACGCATCCAGGACCGGTCGAGGTCGACTCGGCGGAGAGCTACCTCGACGCCCTGCGCGCCGCCGGCGTCGAGCCGGACCGCGCCGTTCGCTACGAACGGATCGTCGCCGGGCTCGACGCGCTCGGGTCGTGGAGCGATCCGCTGGGCAAGCTCGACGAAGTCGTCTACCTGGTCGAGAAGGCCGATGTGCTCGCCGGATCCTTCGACGAGCGATTCCTGCAGCTCCCCGAACGGGTGGTCGTGGCGACGATGCAGTCACACCAGCGGTACTTCCCGCTCGGCGGCAACCGGTTCGCGTTCGTGGCCAACGGCGGCGACCACGACGTCGTGCGCGCGGGCAACGAGTTCGTGCTCTCGGGCCGGCTCGAGGATGCCGAGTTCACCTTTGGGCGCGACGTCGCGCTCGGGATCGACGGCCTTGCCGAGCGAACGAAGACGATCACGTTCTTCACCGGCGGCGGGACGTTCGCCGACAAGGCGGAGCGCCTCGCGACGCTCGTCGTCTCACTCGGCGGTGATGAAGCGGCGGTCCAGGCGGCCAGGCTCGCGAAGGCCGACCAGGCGGCCGAGCTCGTGCGCGAGTTCAGCGAGCTCGAAGGTCACATCGGGGCGACGTACGCCGGCCTCGCCGGCTACTCGCCGGAAGTCGTGCAGGCGATCGACGAGCAGTACCTGCCGGACAGCGCCGGCGGTCCGTTGCCGCAGTCGGCGGCCGGAGCGGCGCTCGCGGCAGCCGACAAGCTCGACACGTTGGGCGTCGCGTTCGGCCTCGGCAAGCGGCCCACCGGATCACGCGACCCGTTCGGCCTGCGGCGGGCAGCGATCGGGCTCTGCCGGCTCGCGACCGAAGGTGGCGTCCATGTCGAGCGTTCCCTGTTGCCCGACGACGTGCGGGACTTCGTCGAGGAGCGGTTCGAGGGCCTGCTCGACCTGCCGGTCGAATACGTCCGTGCCGCACGGGCGTCAGCCACGGCCGAGCTCGGCGGCGTCGCCCGGCTCGCCGAGCAGCTGCACGCGGCCAGGGACAGCGAAGCGTTCGGTGCGGTCTACGAGGCCTATGACCGCGCACAACGCCTCGCCGGCAAGCGCGACGATGCGGCCGCCGTAGTCGATCCAGCGCTCTTCGAGCACGAGACCGAGCAGGAGCTGGCAGCGGCGCTCGACCGACTCGAGCTCGATCCGAGCGACGTTCCTGCCGCGCTCTCGCAAGCGGCTGTCGTGGCGCCGGTGGTCGCCCGGTTCTTCGACGACGTGATGGTCATCGCCGACGACGATGCCGTGCGCGGCAACCGGCTGCGCCTGCTGCTCGACGTGCGCGACCGGCTGGGCCGGCTCGGCGACCTCGCTCAGATTCCGCGCTAGTTAGTCCTCGGGCTCGCCGTCGTCGTAGTCGAGCGCTTCGATGCGCCCGATCAGGCCGAGGCCGCGCCACGAGATCTTGTTCGAGCGCGGGTAGTAACACATGTCATTCGGCTTTCTCGTCCCATAGATCAGCATCGTGATGCCGTCGGCGCCTGCCAGGAACGAGTGCGCAACCCGGGTCGCCGGCGGTCGCACGATCACATGGCCCGGGCGTACCGGAATGTCCTCACGGAAGACGCCGTTGCTCGCTGCGCGCGGTGACGGCCAGAGCTCGAGCAGCCCTTCACCCTCGAGGATCACGAAGACCTCTTCCTCTTCCGAGTGGCAGTGGGGCGGCGAGCCGCGGCCACCGGCATCGAGCCGCTCCCAGTGGAGCCCGGCCTGCACCGAACGCTCCTCGGTCGCGAGCGGAGCGGTGACGGCGCGCTTCCAGCGCTCGTGCTCGACCTCGTCGACGTTGACGATGTTCGGCGGCCTCTCGGCAGGCTCTCCGTAGGCCAGCGGCGGAGCCTGTGCCTCCAAGTCCCAAGGATCGTCGACTCGGCCGGGCACCCACGGGTAGCCGAGGCGGATCGCACCGGACCGAGGCAGCCAGCCGAGCTCGGTCCGGTGATTGGTCGCGTAGACGAGATAGTCGAGCCCGTCGGGGCCGGCGATGAACGTGTGCTCGTGCTCGTCGGCGCGATGGATGATGCAGTCGCCGGCGCGCACCTCGTGCACCTCGTCGTCCTGCCACGCGAGCCCGGAGCCGCCGAGCACGAAGTAGAGCTCCTCGGACGCGCCATGCGAGTGTGGCGGCGTCGGCAACTTTCCCGGAGCGACACGAACCCGGTTGACGCCGACGCCGCGCGCTCCGGCGGCCCGGCCGAGCCGCTGCCAGGTCGCGTCCATCTCGCCTTTCGCGGCGTGGTGCCGGTCGACATCGTCCCAGTGCACGATGGGGCTCACGCACGCAAGGTTATGCACGACGCCGAGTAGGCTGCGCCGATGTCCGCGGTCGAGCTGCACATGATCTCCGACTCCACCGGCGAGACTGCGCAGCGGCTCGTTCAGGCACTCGAGGCGCAGTTTCCCGACCAGGAATTTCTCGAGATCAGGCATCCACGCGTCGAGAATGTGTCTGATCTCCGGCTGGCCGTCGATCGCATGAAGGGGCGGCCCGCGGTCGTCGTCTACACGCTCGTCGAGCCTGAGCTCCGCGACTCGATGCGCACGCTCTGCCGCAGCGCGAAGCTGCACTACTGCGACCTGCTAGGACACCCGATCGACGCCATCGCGCGCGTGTCGGGGCAGGCGGCGCGGATGAAGCCGCGTGCGCGACCGCCGCTCAACGAGGCGTACTTTCGGCGTATGTCCGCGATCGAGTTCGCGGTCAAGTTCGACGACGGTGTCGGCTCGGGTCTCGCGGAGGCGGACATCGTCCTGGTCGGCGTCTCGCGCACCTCCAAGACCCCGCTTTCGATCTACCTCGGCTACCTCGGCTACAAGACCGCGAACGTGCCGCTCGTCAAGGGCATCGAACCACCCGCGGAGTTGTTCACGATCGACCAGTCCAAGGTGGTCGGGCTGACGATCGACGCGACGCGGCTCTCCGAAATCCGCGGCGAACGGATCCGCTGGATGGGCGGTGACCGCAAGTACGCCGACCTCGTCGAGATCTACGAGGAGCTCGAATACGCTGCCCAGGTACACCGTCGGCTCGGGTGTCCGGTGCTCGAGGTGAGCGAGCTCTCGATCGAGGAGATCTCGCACCGCATCATCCAGCTCGTCGAGCGTCGCAAGGCCGAGGCGGGTTGAAGCCGAAGCCGCCGGTCCCGTTGTGGCGCTGGGCGACCTGGTACACCGCCCTCGGCGCTGCGCTCGTCCTGTTCTACGGGCTCTTCACCCCGTTCTGGTTCGGCCTGCGCGGGCTGGCGTGGCTGGCGGAGTTCCGCTCACGGCGGCGCCGCAGCGGCGGATAGATTCCCGGGCCATGGCGAATCGTTACGTCTACGACTTCGACGAGCCGGTCAGCGGCGGCCGCGACCTCCTGGGCGGCAAGGGAATTGGTCTGGCGGAGATGACGCTGATGGGGGTACCCGTTCCCGCAGGCTTCACGATCACGACCGACGCCTGCCGGGCGGCGATGGCGGCGGGAGGCGCGCTACCTGAAGGCCTGGAGCAGGAGATCGACGAGCACGTTCGGCGGCTCGAGGAGCGCGCCGCTATGCGCTTCGGATCGAGTGACGATCCGCTGCTCGTCTCGGTGCGCTCGGGAGCAGCGGTCTCGATGCCCGGGATGATGGACACGATCCTCAACCTCGGTCTCAACGACGACGCTGCCGAAGGGCTTGCGACGCGAACCGGGAACGCGCGTTTCGCGTTCGATTCGTACCGGCGGCTGATCCAGATGTTCGGCGAGGTGGTGGAGGGGATCGACGCGCACAGCTTCGAGTCGGCGCTCGCCGACCTGAAGCGTCAGCGAGGCGTTCAGCAGGACACGGAGCTCGACGCGGACGATCTGCGCCGGCTCGTCGCGACCTACCGCGAGATCTACCGCGACACCTCGGGCAGCGAGTTTCCGTCGGACGCGCGCGAGCAGTTGCTGCGTGCGGTTGGGGCCGTGTTCGCGTCGTGGGACAACCCGCGCGCACAGGTGTACCGGCGCGCGCACGACATTCCCGACGACATCGGTACGGCCGTCAACGTCGTGCAGATGGTCTTCGGCAACAAGGGCGACCG
>DASYPH010000350.1:0-5766 GCA_036006925.1 Gaiellaceae bacterium | reverse complement strand
CGTACTCCTCGATCGCCCGCAGCTGATCGACGAGCTCCTCCGGATGCTGCGCGCGGCAACAGGTCATCCAGCCGTCGCCGTAGCGGACGATCCGCCGGCAGGCAGCCTCGAGCCGGCGCTCCATCACTTCGGCCGGTGCATCTCCCGTCAGCCGCGGATTCGAAACGACCCACATCGGCGGCGGCTGTTGCACGGGCATGAGCGGCGCCATCTCGGTACCCGAGTAGAAGGAGACGTCGTCGTAGTCGAAGTAGGTGCCATGGAAGTCGACCCGGCCCTCAGTCCAGAGCTGCCGCAACACAGCCAGCCCCTCCTCGAACACCATCGATCGCTTCCCGAAGGGCAGACCGAGCGCCTCGAACTCGCGCCGGACGCCCTCTTCCGGATTGCCGGCGCCCGCGCCGAGGATCGTCCTCCCGCCGGAGATCACGTCCAGCGTCGCCCACTCGAGGGCGAGGTAGAGTGGGTTTCGCGTCGAGGTCACCATGCAGGCGGTACCAACGCGCACGTGCTTCGTCCGTTGCGAGATCGCCGCCAGCAGCGAGATCGGCTCGTAGCGTGGCTTCGAGAAGAGAGAGTCGCCCACCCATACCGAGTCGAAGCCGTGCTCTTCGACCGCTTCCGACAGATCGAGCAGCATGTTGAGGTCGTAGTCCGGCGCGATCAGAGGTTCGCGGTTGTTCAGGTTAACTCCGAACTCGAGCTGTCCGTTCATGTCGGCTCGACCTCCTCGAGCGCCATGGCTCGCCGTTGGGGAACGCGGATGTGCTCCGCCATCAGTTGGGCTGCGCGCTCGGCGTCGCCGCGTCTGGCCGCACGCAGAATCGTCTTGTGCTCTGAGACGGAGCGCTGAAGGTTGCCGCGAAGCGTCAGCGAACGGAGCCGATAACGCCCGAGCTGGCCGAGCAGCTGCCGGTAGAGCTCCTGGAGCTTCTCGTTCCCCGACGCTTCGAGCAGCCGGGCATGGAAGGCGAGATTGGCCTCGAAGAACGCCTCGACCTTATTCCCCGCGGCATGCGCCGCCATCTCTTCGTTGAGCGCGGTGAGGCCGTCGAACTCCTCGTCGGTCAGACGGAGCACCGCGAGCTGCATGGCCATCCGCTCGAGGGCCTCACGCACTTGGTACAGCTGCAGGAACTCCTCTTTCGAAAGCGACCGGACGACTGCCCCGCGCCGGGGACTCACGCTGACGAGACCTTCCGCGGCAAGACGACCGATCGCCTCCCGCAGCGGGCCGCGGCTGACGCCCAGTTGCTCCGCGAGTGCCACCTCGGTCAGCTCTGTTCCCGGCTCCAGCCGACCCTCGAGAATCGCCGCCCGCAGGTGCTCGTACACCCGCTGCCACAGCGTGAGGTTCTCGACGCCGGGGCCAGTCGCGATCTCTGCCATTGCATTCGTTTTCCGGAACGGGTAGGGTCGGCGCCAACGTGACTGTCAACAGTCGGCAGGTCGACCCTACCAAGGGCTCGAACGCCAAGCAACCTCTGGATTCACCCCCTCCCGTGTGGGACCGGGTGAAGGGTCAATTTCCCGCGAGGAAGGAGAGACTGGCGATGCAGATCCGTATTCCCGGGGGCCGACTTGCTCTCGTAGCGGTGGTTGTGCTGGTCGGCGCGACCACGGCCCTCGGCGCTAGCGCGGCAAGCAAGAGCAACGTAACCAAGGTCGGGTTCGCGTCACCCGCCAAGGCGAGCGACTACGGCTGGAATGCGCAGGGCTTCACCGGCGCCAAGGCGGCGGCCGCGGCGGCGGGAGCATCCTTCGATCCAATCACGAACATCGGCTACGACAAGACGGACACTGTTCTCCGGCAATTGATCCAGCAGAAGGCCAACTTCATCGTCGCCCACGCGAGCGGGTACGACACGATCGCAGCTCGGCTGTCCCAGCAGTACAACGTGCCGATGATCACCTACGACGTCCCGTCGAACCTGCATAAGGGCACCACCTCGTACGTGACGACGTCGAGCCAACAGGGCGCATACCTTGCCGGGATCCTCGCCGCGAAGATGACGAAGACGCACAAAGTCGGGATCGTCATCTCCGCCGCCGACGACAACTGGTACAAGATGAGCGGCGGATTTGTCCAGGGCTTCAAGAGTGTCGATAAGAAGGACAAGATCTACTTCGCCACTATCAGCCCGACCGGCTACGACGACGTCGCCGGGGGCAAGCGCGTTGCCAGCAGTGTGATCGCGCAAGGTGCCGATGTGCTCTTCACAATGGGCGACAACGCCTCGTTCGGCTACCTACAGGCGATCGGCAGCGCCAAGGTCGGCCATAAGGTCTGGATGATCGGCGACATCGGCAACATGAGCCCGATCGACAAGCACCACGTTTTCCTCTCCTCCGTCCTATGGAACTTCACTTCGATCTTCAAGCACGCCATCAGCGACGTGAACAACGGCACCTACGGGACGCACGGCTACAACCTCTCGCTAAAGAACGGCGTCTCGCTCCTGAAGACGAAGTACATCCCCGGGAAAGCCTGGCAAGCCGTGACGACGGCCAAGACACGCATCCTCGCCGGCAAAATCAAGATCAAGGTTACGCACAGCCAAGCTCAAGTCCTAAAGCTGATCAAGGGCTAGATCTCCCTCCGAAGACCGTCTGGGGCGGCCCGTGGCCGCCCCAGACGGTTGCGCCTCCACGCGCTCAGTGAGCCAGCCGCACAACCAAGCCCCACCACTCGTCGAGCTTCGCGGCATCACGAAGGCGTTCCCCAACGTCCTCGCTAACGACGACATCGACTTGACTCTGCGCGCTGGGGAAATCCACTGCCTTCTAGGGGAGAACGGCGCTGGCAAGTCGACGCTGATCGGGATCCTCTGTGGCCTGGTCAAACCTGACCGGGGACTGATCCTGATCGACGGCGCCGAAACGCGAATTCCTTCGCCGCGGCGGGCACTCGAACTCGGCATCGGCACCGTGCATCAACATTCGACCCTAATCCCAGCCTTGACAGTGCTCGAAAACCTCATGCTCGGCGACAGCCGCACGGTCCGCCTCGACCAGCGGCGGGCGCGAAGCAGGCTCGCCGAACTCTCGGCCCAGCTCGGCGTCAGTATCGATCCCCGATCGAAGGCGGCCGACCTGGCACTCGGCCACCAGCAGCAAGTCGAGATCATTAAGGCGCTCTGGCGAGGCTCGCGCCTGCTAATCCTCGACGAGCCGACATCAATGCTGACGCCCCAAGGCGTCGCCGAGCTGGCCAAGGTCCTCGACCGGCTCAAGCAGAGCGGCCAAGCCGTCATTTTCATCACGCACAAGCTGCACGAGGCACTCTCGCTCGCCGACGCGATCTCGATCCTGCGCCAGGGTCGCGTGGCCGGTTCAATCAGCCCCGCCGAACTGCGTACCCGCTCGCACCCCGAACTGCGGGCCGAGATCATACGGGTCATGTTCGGCGAAGAGGCCCGCACGGTGGCGGGAGTCGCCGAGCTGCGCGAAGACATCGTTGAGGCTGGGCCGAGGCGACATGGCAATGACGACGCCGAGGTCGTGCTAGAGCTGCGTGGCCTGACAGTCCCCGGCGAGGGATTCGAAAGTGGGATCGAAGACGTCTCCTTCCAGCTGCACGAGGGCGAGATCCTCGGAATCGCGGGCATGGACGGAAGCGGGCAGCGGGAGCTCGCAGAAGCGGTCGCCGGGCAGCGACGGGCCAGCCACGGACACGTGTTTCTTTACGGCGCGGAGGTGACACGCCTTCCGGTCTCGTCCCGACAGAAGCTCGGGCTCCGCTACGTCACCGACGACCGCCTCGGCGAAGGAACCGTCGGCGTACTCCCCGTTAGCCTCAACCTCTTTCTCAAACGTGTCGGCGAGCACCCCTATTGGCGCCACGGTCGCATTCAACGCTCCGTCATAGACGGTCGGGCTGCCGAGCTCGTGCGCGAGTTCGACGTGCGCACGCCCTTCGTGACCACTCGCGTGTCCAGCCTCTCGGGCGGCAACATCCAAAAGGTCGTGCTTGCCCGGGAGCTCAGCTTCGATCCTAAAGTGGTCATCTTTCATAAGCCCACCTACGGCCTCGACGTCAAGACAGCCGCAAGCGTTCGAGAGCTGATCCGGCGACTCGCCGACGGAGGCGGCGCCACGGTTGTCATCTCTACCGACCTCGACGAGCTCATTGAGCTTTGCGACCGTATCGCCGTTCTCTCGCGCGGCCACCTTGTCGGCACGGTGGCCAACGGGCCGGGTGTGACCGAGCAGGTGGGCGGGCTCATGATCGGCGATGCAGGCGAGGCCGCGGCATGAGCACCGAGACCGCCGCGGACAGCGGGGTCGCCGCGCGGCCAAGGCGTGCGCGTTCGCTTCGAGCCGAGCATCTGCTCGACGTGGTTATCCGTTCAGTGGTTCCGGTCCTGCTCGCGCTGGGGGCCGGCGCGCTCCTTCTGCTCGCCCTCGGCCGCGATCCGCTCACCTTCTACCGCGCGGTTTGGGATGGCGGCGTCGCCGCGGGCGCTTGGCAGGACAGCGCGATCGCGATGGCTCCTTTCTTGCTAATCGCAGCAGGGCTGACCCTCATCTTCCGTGCCAATCTTTGGAACCTCGGTTACAACGGCCAGTTCCTGCTCGCAGCCGCCTTCGTCTCGGGCTACGCCCCTACGCTTGTCAACCAGGTTCCACTCTGGTTGGCATTCTTGCTCCTCTTTCTGCTCGCGGGAGTCGTTGGAGGCGCTTGGACAATCGTCCCCGCCGTGCTCAAAGCGCGCTTTGGGACGAACGAGATCATCACAACCCTGATGATGACGTTCATTGGGATCGATCTCGCCAGCCTTCTGATCAAGGGCCCCTTTCATGACCCGACCACGCCGCTGCCACAGACAGCGGTGATCCCGCTCGACAAGATGCTGCCCCCCATCCCCGGCACCCGCATCCACGTCGGTCTGCTCGTCGCGTTTGCAGCGATCCTCGTCGTCCACTATCTATTGACCCGCACGTCCTGGGGTCTGCGGCTGCGGATCATGGGAGCGAACCCCAGGGCTGCCCGGCACTTCGGAGTCAGTGTTTCGCGTCTGATCGTCGTCAGCTTCTTTGCATCTGGTTTCCTCATCGGCCTCGCAGCAGCGGCAGACATCCTGGGCCTCTGGGGTTACATCCGCACCGGGTGGAATCCCGCCTACGGCGACACCATTATTCCGTTCGTCTTTCTCGCGCGGCTGAACGCGCTCGCGGTTGTCCCGTTCATAGCGTTCTTCGCGGTCCTTTACACGGGCGGCGACCTCGCCGCGCAGCAGGTCAATCTCTCGACCGACTTCCTCTTCGTCCTCGTCGGCCTGATCCTGCTCTTCATGACCGTAATCGAGTACTTCGGCCGAAAGCGCGATCTCGGCATGAGCTACCTGAGCCCAGGCCTGCGGCAATCGTTCAAGAGCGGCCTCAGGCGCACAAAGGCGAGCGCGTGATCCTCGCCAGCCAGGTCTGGACGCAAATCTTCTGGACATCAGCACTCGCCGGCGGTCTGCTCGCAGGTGTGCCGATCATGTTCACTGCGCTTGGCGAGAGCATCTCCGAGCGTGCCGGCGTCCTCAACATCGGCCTCGAGGGGATGATGCTCGTCGGAGCATACTGCGGCTTCCTCGGTGCTTATTACGGGCACACACAGTGGCTCGGCTATCTCGCCGGGATCGGCGCCGGAATGATCGCCTCGCTCATCATGGTGGTTCTTTGCATCTGGCTCGGTCTCGACCAGATTGTCGTGGGGATCGCCATCACGCTCGTCGGCGAAGGATTGACCAGCGTCCTCTATCAGAACCGCTTTAG
>DASYPH010000349.1:0-2911 GCA_036006925.1 Gaiellaceae bacterium | reverse complement strand
CAGGGGTCGGCCTAGACCCAAGTTGGCCCTGGGCGGTCCATTGCCCTCGGTCGTGCCTCCGCAGGAACATCGCGCCAAGGCCAGGGCCATATCGGCCCTGCCGAACCAAGGGGGATCCGTGACCGGGAAGCAAAAGACCTTTGCAATTGGCGGCACGCTGCTCTTCGGCGCGCTCGTCCTCGTGCTCTCGCTCGGCTCGACCGTCGCGGCGAGCGTCCTTCCGACCGGCTCCGCAAACGCCGGCGGGAAGGGCACGAGCGCAGCTCAACCGGCGCTTTCGGCCGGGAGTGTCGAGGTAGGGCACTCGTCGAAGAACGACGTCTCACCCAGGCTGAGCACCGTTGTGCCGCTGGCGGTCACCGCCGGGCCGACGAAGCAGGCCGTGCACACCCCGCGACTCGGCCACCAGCGCAAAGCCCGGCACGATCCGGTGGTCCAGAGCGCCCTGGCGGCCCCGAAGATGCCGGGCCCATCGCTCAACTTCGACGGGATCGCGTTCCCGGGCGTCATCTGCAACTGCGCTCCGCCCGACACGAACGGGGAGGTCGGCGCGACGCAGTACGTCCAGATCGTCAACGAAGGACTCCAGGTCTTCAACAAGACGACCGGCGCGTCCGTCCTCGGGCCGATCAGCATCGTGTCCCTCTGGACCGGCTTCGGCGGTGTCTGTGAGAGCAACGGTGAGGGCGATCCGGTCGTCCTCTACGACCAGCTCGCCAACCGCTGGGTCGTCACCCAGTTCGCAGGCACGGCTCAGCCGACGCACGAGTGCGTCGCAGTGTCGACCTCGAGCGACGCGACCGGCACGTACAACCGATACGACTTCGACCTCGGGACCCAGTTCGGGAACAACTTCTACGACTACCCGAAGCTCGGCGTCTGGCCGGACGCGTACTACATGAGCACGAACGTCTTCAACGCGGCGGGAACCGCGTTCTTGGGCCCGCAGCCGTTCGCCCTGAACCGCGCCGCAATGCTCGCCGGCAACCCGGCGACGATCGTCAGCACCGGCATGCTCTCCGCGACGGACGATCAGCTGATGCCCGCGGATATCGACGGGTCGAATCAGCCGCCGACTGGCGCGCCGAACCCGTTCACCGAGATCGGAACGAACCCGACCTGGAAGCTCTGGCGCTTCCACGTCGACTTCGGCACTCCGTCGAACTCGACGTTCACTCAGGCAGGCACGCTCACGCCGGCGCCGTTCACCGTCGTCTGCGGAAGCTGCGTTCCGCAGGCAGGGACCGGCGACACGCTCGACACGCTCGGCGACCGGAGCATGTTCCGGAACGCCTACCGGCGGTTCGCGGACGGCCACGAGGCCCTCGTCGGCAACATGACCGTCGACTCGAACGGCACCGGGGGCATCCGCTGGTACGAGATCAACAACGCCACCTCGGGCACTCCGGGCTTCGTCCAGCAGAGCACTTACCAGCCTGACACCACCTTCCGCTGGATGGGGAGCTCGGCGATGGACGCACTCGGCGACATCGCGATCGGCTTCAGCGCGTCGTCGTCCGCGATCAACCCGCAGATCCGCTACGCGGGGCGGCTGGCGAGCGATCCCCCCAACACACTGGCCCAGGGCGAAACGACGCTCTTCGCCGGGACGGGGAGCCAGACCGATACGCTCGGCCGCTGGGGCGACTACTCCGACCTCACGGTCGACCCCACCGACGACTGCACCTACTGGTACACGAACGAGTACTACACGACGACCAGCTCGTTCAACTGGCGGACGCGGATCGGAAGCTTCAAGTTCCCCAACTGCACGGCAGGGCCGCACGGCACCCTGACCGGCAAGGTCACGGATGCCGGCACCACCAACCCGATCGCGGGCGCCAAGGTCGACACGAGCTTCGGGAGCACCGTGACCGACGCGAGCGGCAACTACACGCTCACGCTGCCGACCGGCTCGTACACCGTCACGTACTCGTCCTTCGGCTACGCGACCGACGTCGAGAACGGCGTCGTGATCACCGATGGTGGGACGACGACGAAGAACGTCGCGCTTACAGCGTCACCCTCGGTGACCGTGAGCGGGAACGTGACCGACGGCTCTGGCCACGGCTGGCCGCTGTACGCCCGGATCGACGTGGCCGGCAAGCCGGGTGGGCCGGACTTCACCGACCCGATCACCGGTCACTACAGCATCAAGCTGCCGGCGAACGCGAGCTACGACGTGACGTTCACCTCGCAGCTGACCGGCTACCAGGCCGTCCACGACACGGTCGCAGTCGGCGGAACCGACCTGACGCACAACGTGGCCATGCCGGTCACGCCGAGCTGCACAGCACCCGGTTACGCGCTGGATCTCGCGCTCAACGAGTCGTTCTCGAGCGACACCTTCCCGCCGCCGGGCTGGCAGGTCACGGACAACATCGGCCTGGGGCATGTCTGGCAGCTCAACGATCCGGAGGGCCAACCGAACCCGACGGGCGGATCCGGCAACTTCGCCGACATCAACTCGGACTTCTACGGGCCTGGCGACACCCAAGACACGGCCTTGGTCACTCCGACGATCAACCTCTCCACCGCTGCGGGGCCGTTCCTCACGTTCGCCAACAACTACACCGCCTCGCCGTCGTTCCCGCAGGTCGGCGACGTGGACGTGAGCACGGACGATGGCACCACGTGGACGAACGTCTGGCACCACACGGGCGACTCCGTCCCGGGCCCGGGCATCCAGACCGTGCAGCTCCCGACCGCGGCCAATCAGGGCAACGTCAAGGTGCGCTTCCACTTCACCTCGACGTTCGGCTTCTGGTGGATGGTCGACGACGTCACGGTGCTGCGGAGCTCGAGCTGCGTGAAGATCCCCGGCGGCCTCGTCGAAGGCAACGTCTCCGACCTCACGACCAGTGCCGCGATCAACGGCGCCAAGGTCACGAGCAACGACAAGCCGGCGGAC
>DASYPH010000348.1:0-34764 GCA_036006925.1 Gaiellaceae bacterium | reverse complement strand
GACGGTGCGCGTGTCGCCGGCGAACGTGTAGCCCCACACACGCTCGAGCAGCTGGTCGCGCGTCAACACCAGCCCGCGATGGTCGAGCAGCTCCCAGAGCAGGTCGAACTCCTTCGGCGCGAGCTGGATCTCCTCGTCGCCCACGTGCGCCTCGCGGCGCCCCGCGTCGACCCGGAGGTCGCCATGGATGATCTGCTCCGTCTCGTGCTCGCGGCGTTCGGGTGTGGTGCGGCGGAGGATCGACTTGACCCGGGCGACGAGCTCGCGAGGGTTGAACGGCTTCGTCAGATAGTCGTCGGCGCCGACCTCGAGGCCGATGATCTTGTCGACGTCCTCGTCGCGGGCGGTCAGCATCAGGATCGGGACGTCGCTCGTCTGCCGGATGCGCTTGCAGACCTCTATGCCGTCGATGTCCGGCAGCATCAGATCGAGCACGATCAGGCCGGGCATCTGCGCGGCGACCTGTGCGAGCCCCTCGGATCCGGTTGCCGCCGTCCGCACCAGGTAGCCGGCGTTCTTCAAGTACAGCGAGACGAACGACGCGATCGAGCTCTCGTCTTCGACAACCAGGATGCTTGGCGCCTGGGCGCTCACGGCTATTCCCGCTCCGGCACCGGCAAAGCCGGTACCTGCGCTACCGGTGAGCCTCCGTCGAGCCTACGGCTCTCCCGCTCCGGCACCGGCAAAGCCGGTACCTGCGCTACCGGTGCGCCTCTGTCGAACTGACGGCTCATGGAGTCGCGACCGTGGGCTGGACGCCGAAGGTGATCAGCTTCTTCAGGAACGGCACGGCTTGCCACTTGCCGTCGTCGACCGCGTAGTCGCCGTCGTCGAACGTGCCCGCTCCGGTCAGCCAGGCTCGCCCGACGCCGACCGCGGTCACATCGATACCGGTGCCGCTGATACTGAAGGTGTACTTGCCGCCGCTGAACCGGAAATGGATGTTCTTCCCGCTGTAGATGGTCACGTTCGGATCGACCATGGAGGGCGCCACGATCTCGGCGCCGCTGACCAGCGGAAACAGGTTGTCGTCGGGGTTCAGGTCGGAGACGCGCAGCGTCCCCTTGTCGAGCTGGCCCCAGATCGCCCCGCGGTTGCCCTGGATGACGGCCCGGTTGGCGTTGACGGCCTTCAGTTCGAGCACGCCGTCGCCCGTCGCGCTCGGCGCAGCGAGCGCCGCCGGGACGGCGAGGAGACCGACGAGCAGGATGAGTGGGAGCCGCATCGACACAGCTTCAGTGTATTCCGGTCGAATTATGCCTCCAATGAGCGAAAGGTAAGGACTTTCTTATGCTGGCTCGATGCACGAGGTCACGCATTTCGGGCTCGACATCCTGCTGGTCGCCGGCGCGCTCTCGCTGGCACTGCTGACCGCCAAGCTGAGCGCCCGGATCTCGGTGCCGTCGGCCGCCCTCTTCCTGGTCGCTGCAGCGGTCGCCTCGGAGGTGTTCTCTGCGCTGCGGGTGCCGATCGAAACGGTCGAGCGCCTCGCGACCGTGGCGTTGATCGTGATCCTCTTCGACGGCGGCTCTTCGATCGGCTTGCGACGCTTCCGCGCCTCGTCGATTCCGATCGTCTCGCTCGGCGTCCTCGGGACGTTCGCGACCGCAGGGCTCGTCGCGGTGTTCACCCACGGGGCGCTCGGGCTCGGCTGGCTCACCTCCGGTCTCGTCGGCGCAGCCGTCGCGCCTACCGACCCGGCGGTCATGTTCTCCGTCTTCGGCGACCGCGAGATCTCCGGTCGCACCGGCACGATTCTCGAGGGCGAATCAGGTGCCAACGACCCGGTCGGGATCGCGCTGATGCTGGGGCTGATCGAGCTCGCGACCCACGCCGATTCGACGTTCTGGGTCGTCGTCCGCGTCTTCTGCGAGCAGATGGGCATCGGCCTCGCGATCGGGATCGCGGGCGGCCTCCTGGAAGCTCGGCTCCTGCGCCGGCTGGCGCTGCCGTCGGCCGGTCTGTACACGGTGCGCACGCTCGCCCTCGCGGGGATCGTCTACGGAGTCGCGACGATCGCCCACGGCTCGGGGTTCCTGGCGGTGTTCGTCGCGGGCGTGCTCGTCGGAGATGTGGAAGCACCGTTCAAGGGCGAGATCGAGGTCTTCCAGGAAGGGCTCGCGGCGCTCGCCGAGATCGTCGTCTTCGTCGCGCTGGGGCTGACGATCGACCTCGGCGGCCTGACCGCGGATCGATGGCTGGAGGGGATCGCGGTCGCGGCCTTCCTCGCCCTGGTAGCGAGACCGCTCCCCACCGGGGCGCTGCTCCTGCCGGTGCGGCTCCGACCCGGCGAACGCCTCTTCGTGATGTGGGGCGGTCTGAAAGGTGCCGTGCCGATCCTGCTCGCAGCGTTCGCTGTGACGGCGCACGTCGCACACGCGCAACGCATCTACGAGACGGTGTTCGTGGTCGTACTCGCCTCGGTCGTCGTCCAGGGCGGCACCGTCTCCTCCGCGGCGAAGCGACTCGGCGTGCCGATGCGACGGGTTGCGCCTACGCCACGCGCCGAACAGTCCGCGTCAGCCCCGTGACGCTGACTCGTTCGTACGAGTCGACGACGCGTACCCAGCCGGCGTCGCTGACGATCGGTTCGCACACCGCGCAGACCGTCTGATCGCGCCGGCGGCCGCGCCACGTGCGGTACTGCTCGCCGGCCAGCAGGCTGCGGCGGCAGATATGGCACATCGCCATGGAGCCACGCTAGGACGCGGCCCGGACAACATGTCCGCCGGCTAGTACGTGTAGAAGCCCTCGCCGCTCTTCCGACCGAGCTTGCCGGCCTGCAGCATCCGGACGAGCCGCGGCGGGGGAGCCATCCGCGGCTCGCGCAGCTTGGCGTAGAGGGCCTCGCTGGCCTGAACGTGCACATCGGCGCCGACCAGGTCGAGGAGCGCGCACGGGCCCATCGGCCACCCGGCCCCGTGCTGCATGCCGGCATCGAGATCGGCAGGCGTGACGCCGGTCTCGTCGAGGACCCGGACACAGTCGTTGAGGAGCGGGATCAGGACCCGATTGACGACGAACCCGGGCGTGTCGGTGCAGCGGATCGGCGTCTTGCGAAGCCGGTCGCCGAGCGCGAACGCGGCCTCGAAGACCTCGTCATCCGTCCGCTCGGCGCGCACGATCTCGACCAGCGGCATGAGCGGCGCCGGGTTGAAGAAGTGCATCCCCACGGCCCGGCCAGGGCGCTCGAGCACCGAGGCGATCTCGGTGACGGAGAGTGCGGAGGTGTTGGTGGCGAGAATCGCGTCGTGCGCAACGGCTTGCTCGAGCTCACGGAACAACTGGTGCTTGACCTCGAGGTCTTCGAACGCGGCCTCGATCACGACGTCGCAGCCCGCGAGGTCGGCCAGGTCGGTGGTCAGGCGTAGGCGGCCCATGGCGCCGTCGCGCGCAGCCTGCTCGAGTTGGCCCTTGTCGACTTTGCGCGTCAAGAAGTGGCCGATCCGCTCGCGCGCGGCCTCGCCGCGCGACGCCTCGACCTCGTGGCCGATCGTGTCGAAGCCGGCCTCGACCGCGAGTTGCGCGATCCCGCCGCCCATCGCCCCGAGCCCCACCACTCCGACCGTCTCGATCGTGCGCGTCACGGCCACGATGCTAGACCCGCTCGACGACGCCGGCGATCGCCATGCCGAAGCCGACGCACATCGACGCGATCCCGTAACGGGCGCCGCGGCGGTCGAGCTCGTTCACCAGCGTCGCGGTGATTCGAGCTCCCGTCGCGCCGAGTGGATGACCGAGCGAGATCCCTCCCCCGTTCGGATTGACGTCGCCGAGGCGATCCTCCAGATGAAGGTCGCGCACGGTCTGCAACACGACGGTGGCGAATGCCTCGTTGACCTCGATCACGGCGACGTCGTCGAGCGACAGGCCCGCCTTCGCGAGCGCCCGTTGCATCGCGATCGGGTTTCCGTGCAGCATCCGAGTCGGGTCGACCCCGGCGAGGCCGAACGAGACGAACCGTCCGCGCGGTTCGAGGCCGAGCCGCGTCGCGGCTCCCTCGCTCGCGATCAGCACCGCCGCCGAGCCGTCGACGATCTGCGACGAGTTCCCGGCGGTCACGATGCCCTTCGGATCGAACGCCGGCCGCAGCGAGGCGAGCGCCTCCGCGCTCGTGTCACGGCGCGGCGCCTCGTCCACCGCGAGCACGACCCCATCGAGGTCGACGGGCACGATCTCGCGTTCGAAGCGACCTTCGTCCGCCGCGGCGATCGCGCGCCGATGCGACTCGAGCGAATACGCGTCGACCTCCTCGCGCGTGAGGTTCCACTCCCGCGCGAGCAATTCGGCTGACGTGCCCTGCATGACGATCTCGTGCCGTTCGGTGACCAGCGACGAGAGCGAACCGCCGTTCGAGCCCATCGGAACGCGCGACATCATCTCGACTCCGGCGGAGACGACGACGTCGAGCTGGCCCGCCATCACGGCGGTGGCCGCGTTGAAGTTCGTCTGCATCGACGATCCGCACTGCCGGTCGACGGTCGTCGCGGCGACGTCGACCGGCCAGCCGGCGGCCAGCACCGCCATGCGGCCGACGTTCCAGCCCTGCTCGCCGATCTGCGTCACACACCCCATCTGCACGTCCTCGATCTCCACCGGGTCGAGGTTGTGTCTCGCAATCAGGCCGTTCAGCACCTGTGCGGCGAGGTCGTCGCCGCGAATCCCGGAGAGCGCGCCGTTCTTCCGCCCGATCGGCGAGCGGACGGCGTCGACGATCAGCGCGTTCATCAGTCGGCGAGTGCAGGCTCGTACTGCGGCACGCGCTGCGCTCGGCGCTCGAACGCCCAGTTGACCGCCAGGAAGGTCGAGACCGCGTAGACCCAGCCGGCGAGACAGTCGACGACGTAATGCTCGCCCGAGTAGACGAGCGCCAGTGCCATCGCGGGTGGATAGAGCGCGAGCAACGGGCGCACGTATCTCGGCACGAGGCGCCACAGACAGAGCGTGAAGAGCATTGCGAACGCGGCATGGAGCGACGGCATGGCGGCGACGTCGTTGGCGTACCCCTTCCCGTGCTCGAAGACGGCGCCGCCGTTGGCGAACGGGAGGTGCTGCCAGACGAGCGCGATCATCCGATTCGACTCGCCGAGGTTGCCGTGCCGGGCGGCCATCCACGGCGGTGCGGCCGGGTAGGCGACATAGGTCGCGAATCCGGTGAGCGCCAGGACGCACACCATCGTCGCGTAGCGCGAGAACCGATCGTGCGCGAAGACCCAGATCACGGCCAGCGCGATGAAGGTGGCGAAGAAGTGCGTCAGGTGCAGGAACCAGGTGGCGTAGTCCCACCAGTGCAGGTGGTTACCGCCGTGCCAGAAGTGCTCCTGCAGCCAGACCGTCGGCACAGGCTTGCCGAACAGCTTCTCCTCCACACGGATCTGCGGTGTCTCGCGGGTCGTCACCCCGAGCCCGTCGGCGGCACCGCGCAGCACGTCGTAGGCGAAGATGATCCCGACCAGCGGCAGCCACTCGCGGATCACGCGGGAGACCTCGAGCGAGAAGGCCGCCATCCCGAGGCCCAGCCAGACGAAGAGGAGATCGTGCTTCGTCGGGATCCCCCAGAGCACGACCAACAGGACGCTGGCCACGCCCCAGGCGATGGGCGCACCGATCCGCACGTACCTCCGCCGCTCCACGGGGGAAGATTAGAGTGCTCGCGTGGTAACGACGTCGATTGACCATCCACTGCTGATCGATGGACGGCCCGTCGAGACAGGTGAGTGGACGGAAGTCCGGGCGCCGTTCTCCGGCGACGTGATCGGCCGCGTCGCCCGCGGCGGCGCGGCGGAAACGCGCGCGGCGCTCGACGCGGCCGCGGCCGCGATGGAGACGCCGCTCCCCGCGCACGAGCGCGCTCGGATCCTCGACGCGGTCGCCCGTCTGCTCGACGAGCGCAGCGAAGAGGTGGCGCAGATGATCTCCGCCGAGGCCGGTAAGCCGCTGAAGGCGGCGAGGGTCGAGGCCCAACGGGCCGTCTCGACCTACACCTTCGCCGCGGTCGAGGCGCGGCGGCTCGCCGGCCAAGTCGTGCCGATGGACGCGTCCCCGGCGGGTGAGGGCAAGCTCGCGCTCACGTTGCGTCTGCCGATCGGGATCGTCGGGGCGATCTCGCCCTTCAACTTCCCGCTGAATCTCGTCGCGCACAAGATTGCGCCCGCACTCGCAGCGGGCTGTGCCGTCGTGCTCAAGCCTGCAGCGGCGACCCCGCTCTCGGCGCTCTTCCTCGCCGGGCTCGAGCAGGAGGCCGGATTGCCACCAGGGTGGCTGAACGTGGTCTCCGGAGGCGCTGCCGCGATCGGCGACGAGCTGGTCGCGGACGACCGCGTGAAGCTGATCACCTTCACCGGCTCGAGCGGCGTCGGCTGGTCCTTGGCCGAGCGAGCACACCGCAAGCGCGTGTCACTCGAGCTCGGCAATGCGACGCCCGCGATCGTGTGCGCCGACGCACCTGCCGACGCGGCGGCGAAGCTCGCCGCAAACGCGTTCTCGTTCGCAGGCCAGAGCTGCATCTCGGTGCAGCGCATCTTCGTGCTCGCCGAGGCCTGGGAGCGGTTTCTCGCCGACTTCGTCCCGAAGGTCGAGGCGCTGAAGGTCGGCGATCCCGCGGATGACGCCACCGACGTCGGGCCGGTGATCACGGCCGACGAGCGCGACCGCATTCTCAGCTGGATCCACGAGTCAAAGGGCGAAGTGCTGACGGGCGGGACGACGAACGACGACGGGCTGATCCTGCCGACGGTGATCGCGAACCCGGCCGGCGACGACAAGGTGCAATGCCAAGAGGTGTTCGGGCCCGTGGTGACGGTGACGCGCGTCGCCACGCTCGAGGACGCGATCGAACAGGCCAACGCGACGAAGTACGGGCTCCAGGCGGCGATCTTCACCACGAACATCCAGTCGTCGCTGCACGCCGCGCAGCACCTCGACTTCGGCGGCGTGATCGTGAACGAGGCGCCGACCTTCCGCGCCGACCAGATGCCGTACGGCGGCGTCAAGGAGTCGGGGAACACCAAAGAAGGGCCGGCATGGGCGGTTCGCGAGATGACCGAAGAACGGCTCGTCGTCCTCCAGCTCTGAGCGGCCGTCCAGCTGACCGCATGAGTACATTGCGGGCATGTCGCCGCTGCTCCGCCGGGGCGCCGATGCGAAGATCGGCGTCGCCCCGCGCCGTCCGCACGCAGGCCTCCTGAGGCGGGAGCGCCGGGCCCTCGGCAAGGCACGCGAGGACGAGCTGCGCGAGCTCGGTGGCTTGCTCGTCGAGATGTACCGGCGTGGCGCCTTCCGTGAGGATCTGCTCGCGGAACGGGCGGCACAGGTGGTCGGGATCGATGCGCGGCTCGCCGAGATCGAGGAGCTGCTGACGGGCCGCGGCAACGTCGTACGCTGCGAATGCGGCGCCCCGATCCTGCGTGGCTCTCACTTCTGCCCGAACTGTGGGCGGTCTCTGCCCGCGGCCGGCGGCGAGGCCGACGCCGTCTCCGAGGAGACCGTGATCGAGCCCGCACCCAAGCACTGATGGCGAGCGAGGCCGCCGAGCGCCGGATGGCGATCGCGGCCGCCGACACGACCTGCCCCCGCTGCGGTGCGGTTCGCGCTGCGAGCGACCGTTACTGCCTGGACTGCGGGTTCAGGCTCCCGGTCGTCGCGGGAACAGTGCCCGGCTTGCGGCGCGGCTGGCTGCGGCGGCTCGGCTGGTATCCGGGGGACTGGGTCTGGCTGTCGCTCCTGACGCTGCTCGTCGCTGCAGGCGGTGCCGCCGCCGCGATCGCGATCACGACGAGCAAACGCGCGAACAAGCCGATCGTGCTCACCGCTGCGCCTGGGCTCGCCGTCGGCGAGCCCACGTCGGCCCTGTCGACGCCGCAGGTGACCGTCAATACCGCCACGCTCCCAGCCGCGCCGGAGCCGGGAGTCGGCGTGCGCCCTAACGGACGCACGGCATGGCCCACCGGCGTCAGCGGCTGGACGATCGTCCTCGTCTCGTATCCGAAGCTGAGCGGTCGCTCGACCGCGCTCTCCGCCGCGACCCGGGCCGCAAAGGCGAACCTGCGCCAGGTCGGGATCATCGACTCGGGTGGATTCGCAAGCCTGCAGCCGGGCTACTTCGTCGTCTTCAGCGGCATCTACGGCTCGAAGCTCAACGCCGACGCGGCCGTTTCGACAGCCCGTCAGGCGGGATTCGGCGGCGCTTACAGCCGTCAGATCACGCGCTGAACGACGAGGTGTAAGGCGAGCCTGGAGCGGGTATGGACAATCAGGTCCGTTCGTTGACCGTTTTCAGAACTGAAAACATTTGTAACAGCGTCCGGCGGCGTGTTAGAGTCGTCGCGGGTCTGGCGAATCAGAAGATTTTTCCCGTCTGAAACAGGCGTTACAGTCACTGTCAAGGGAGAAATGCGAGGGCTAATGGACGAACGGATCCTTCACATCCAGCACTGCATGTATCAGTACTCGCGAGCGATCTATCGCTCGATCAAGGATCTGATCGACCCCTATGTCGACGGCGAGACTCACCTCGTGTACCGCCGCGAGGTGCTGGCGGCATGTGAGGGAACGATGGAGCGACTCGCCGCGGATCCGCACTACTTCGCGAAGCCGGACCGTACGCTCTTCCAGGACATTCGACGCTACTTCCCGATCACCGTGCAGGAACAAGTCGCCTGGGCGGTCACGAAGGGCGTCGATGCGGCGGTCGGGTTCGTCGAGGACCAGATCGAGGCCGGTGCGTTCGACGGCGGGATTGCCCGCTGCCGCGCGACGACGCGGAAGGGCAAGGCCTGTCAACGCACCCCTTTGCCGAACCGGGACTACTGTCCCTCGCACCAGCATCTCGAGCGCAGCAAAGCCGCTGCGTGATGCGCTGCGCTAGGCTCGCCACGCCGGCTTAGGCTCGACGGAGCCGGCGGGGAACCAGTTGAGCCATGACACCGACAAACTAATCCGGCAACTCTCGCTGGTCGCGTTCCTGATGGCGGAACGGCGGCCACTGACCGCGCGCGACATCAAGTCGAACGTCGAGGGGTACCAGGAGATGAGCGACGAGGCGTTCGCGCGCCGCTTCTACTCCGACCGCGCCGAGCTGGTTGCACTCGGTGTTCCGCTCGACTCGCAGCGCGACGAGTTCACCGGCGAGGAGCTGTACACGCTGCGCTCCGAGCGCTACTTCCTGCCCGAGCTGGAGCTCGACGACGAGGAGCTCGCAGCCCTCCAGACCTGTTTCTTCCTGCTCGAAGGGCGGTTTGCGTACGCCGAGCCGTTGCGGCTCGCCCTTCAGAATCTCGCGCTCGGCCGCTCGGCCGGAGCGCTCGCCGCGGCTCCGACCCGCACGGCGGTACGGGTCGAGGTGCGTGATCCGGACTACTCGCCCGAGTTGCAAGGCCGGCTCGGCAAGCTCGAGGGCGCGATCTCGAAACAGCGAACCGTCAAGTTTCGCTACTGGTCGATCTACCGCGACGAGGAAGAGGAGCGCACGCTGAACCCCTACGCGTTGCTGCCCGAGAACGGGTCGTGGTACGTGATCGGGCACGACCTCGAGCGTGACGACATCCGCACCTTTCGCGTCTCGCGCATCCGCTCCGACATCCGGTTCGCGACGCGCCGTGAGCGCGATTTCCGCCTGCCCGCCGAGTTCGACATCGAGCTGTACCGGGGACGGACCGAGTGGCAGTTCGGCGACATCGTCGCCGAGGCGAAGATCGAGGTCGCGCCGGACACCGCCTGGTGGGTCGCCCGGGCGTACGGCGGAACGCGCAACCACATCGAAGATGAGGTCTTCACGACGCAGTACGCGTCCGTCGACCTGCTCGCCCGCTGGATCCTGCGGCAGGACGGTCGCGCCGTCCCGCTCCAGCCGTCGGAGTTGCGCAGGCTGACCGTCGAGGGAGCGCGCGCGGCGCGCGCGGCCCACGAGGGAGCTCCGGCGACACCGGCCGGGCTGGCCGCGCAGGGTGTTGCCGCTGTCGTCCCCGATCGGCTCGCAGGCCCTGTCGCCCCCGAGCGGTTCGGCGTCCTGCAGTCGCTGCTCGCCTATCTGCTCACCGCCTGCGGCGAGGAGCGGGAGGGCGTGATTCCCGCGCAGGAGCTGGTCGACCGGTTCTCGATCCCGGCCGAGCAGCTGGAGGAGCACCTCTCGCTGCTCAACCTCGTCAACTTCGGAGGCGGGTGCTACGCCGTCTACGCCGAGCTGCAGGGCGACCAGGTGCACGTCGACAAGGAGCTCTTCGGCGATACGTTCAGGCGGCCGCCTCGGCTGACGCCGCTCGAGGCGCGGGCGATCCGGCTCGCGCTGGAGTTCGTCGGCCCGATGATCGCGGCGGGAGCCCACTCCCCACTCGATCGTGTACGCGCGAAGCTCGAGGAGACGTTCGGTGCGTTCGACCTCGCCCAGACCCCTGCGCCCCACATCGGCGAGGAGGAGGGGCTGGTCGACACGCTGACCCGGGCGATCGACGGCCACAAGCTCGTCGAGCTCGAGTACCTCAAGCCCGAGGAGCAGGAGGTCGTCACCCGCACGGTCGAGCCGTACTCGATCGAGCGGCGGCTGCCGAACTGGTACGTCCACACGTGGGACGTCGAGCGCGACCAACCGCGGTCGTATCGCCTCGACCGCATGCGCAAGGCCAAGCTGCTTCGCAAGGGGTTCGTGCCGCGCGAGGGCTTCGATCCGTCCGAGCTGCATAGCGCGACGACGGCCCGGATCTGGTACTCGCCTGCCGTCGCCCGCTGGGAGGTCGAGAAGGGCGCCCGCCCGCTCGTCGACGGCTCGGCGCTCGCGGAGAAGTCGGTCGGGAGCGCCGAGTGGCTGGTCGGCGAAGTCGTCTCGTATCGCGGGGAGGCGATCGTGCTCGAGCCGCCGGAGCTCCGGGCACGGGTCGCCCAACGCGCGCGCGCACTCGCAGCCGAGCTGCGACCGTCCCGCGCGAAGACCTAAGAGGCGCTACGCCCCGTCAACGACGGGCACGGTCAGCCGGAAGGTCGCGCCGTGCCCCGGATCCGACGAGACGTCCACGGTGCCGCCGTGTGCCTCGGCGATCGAGCGTGCGATGTAGAGCCCGAGTCCGGTGCCGGGCTTCGAGCTGCCGCCCGAGGCGCGGCCGAACTTCTCGAAGATCAGGAGCTGGTCGTCGAGGGGGATGCCCGGGCCGTGATCGGACACGGCGACGACGACCGAACCGTTCAGTTGCCTGACGTCGACATCGACCGCGGTGCCGGTCGGCGAGTACTTGACGGCATTGTCGATCAGGTTGCCGACCACCTGGCGGAGGCGGCCGGGGTCGCCACGCACCAGCGGGACCTCGCGAACCATCGCGTTCAGCGGCACCTCGTCCTGACCGACCGCCGCCGTCGCGATCGAGTCGCGCACCAGCGCCGCGATGTCGATGTCCGAGAAGCGGTACGAGAAGGTCCCGGCCTCGATCCGGGAGGTGTCGAGGACGTCTCCGATCAGAGTCGCGAGACGCGTCGATTCGTCGCCGATCAGGGCGAGAAACGCCTCTCGCTGTTCCGACGAAAGCTCGCGCCAGCGCTGTTGCAGCGTGCGTGAGGCACCGATCACCGCCGCCATCGGGCTGCGCAGCTCGTGCGAAACGAGCGAGACGAAGTCGGCCCGCATCATCGACAGCCGCTGCAGTTCCTCGACCGTGCGGCGCTCGCTCTCGTAGGCGCGGATGTTCTGGACGGCGGAGGCAACCAGGCTGCCGAGCAGGCTCATCAGCTCGACCTCGTGCTCGGAGAAGGCGTGGCGCTCGGCGCGACCGACCGAGATGAGGCCGATCGTCCGGCCGCCGACGTTCAGCGGCGCGGCGAGCCGCGAGTTGATGCCCAGCGCACGCAGCCGCGGCTCTTCGGCGTATTCGGCCAGCTCGAGGTCCGGCCTGACGATCGTCTGCCCGCTCGACACGACATCGGCCAGCAGGTTCCGGTCGAGGGTCAACACCGTTCCCGGCGGCATCACCTCGGTGGCGAAGATGCCCGCCGTCGCGATCACCCGAGCGGTGCCCTCGTCCGCGAGGACGATCGCCATCCGCTCGAACGGCACGAGCCCTCGGAGCTCGTCGACGAAGGCGCCGGTCGCCTCGTCGAGGTCGAGCGACGAGCTCAAGGCCCGGGCGCAGCGATTGGCCGCGTCGAGCAGGTCGGCCCGGCGGGACAGCTCGTCGCGGAGCGCCTCGGCTTCCTCGACGCGCCGCTGCACGTTCCGCCGCTCGGTCTCCACCCGGTTGACGAGCCAACCGACGAGCAGCGCCATGACCAGCCCGGAAAACACCTGGAAGACGAAGAAATCGATCCGGAAATGACCGTGCACCGTGGCGGCGCGCCGCTGCTCGAACCAGGCGGCGACCGGGATCGCCGCGATCGCCGTCAGGACGCCTCCGCGCATGCCGTAGCGCACGGCACCCGCGAGGATCGCGATCAACAGCAATTCGCGCGTCGGGGTTCCCGGCTCGAACGCGAACAGCAGGACGAAGCTCGAGACGATCAGGAAGTCGAACGCCATTGCCAGCGGCGTCAGCCGACGCACATCCGGGCGGCGACTCAGCGCGAACAGCAAGGCGGCACCGACCGCGAGCAGCGCGGTGGCTGCCCAGGCGACCGGTCGGTCGCGTGAGGGGATCCCTGCGGTCAGCGACACCTGGAGCAGCGCAAACGGAACCGCGCCGAGCCGGATGGTGCTGATCCACCACTCGAGCGGCCGCTGCGGCCTCATACTCGTGCTCCGATCCGACCGAGCGCCCACTCGGCGTGCTCGCGCTCGATCTCGTCGTCGCCCGCCGCGATCGCCGACAGGACCGGCTCGTGCTCGGCGCCGCCGACGTTGCCGAGCGCGACGAGCGCGTTGCGCCTAAGCCAGCGAGGGTCGTTGCGCGGCACGTACAGCCGTTGGTAGTCGTCGATCAGGGCCTGGCCGTCTCGCTCGAGCCACGCGACGAGGTCCACGTGGCCCGCACCCGACGGTGCCCCGTCACGACGCTTGCGAACACCACGGTTCCAGGGACAGACGTCCTGGCAGATGTCGCAGCCGTAGACCTGGGCGCCGACTGCCGCGCGGTACTCCTCCGGGATCGCGGCCGGCGCCTGCAGCCAGTACGAGAGGCACTTCGTCGCGTCCAGCGTTCCCGGCTCGTCGAGCGCCGCTGTCGGGCAGGCATCGATGCAGAGCCGGCACTCGCCGCAACCTGCGTCGAGCGGCGCGGTCGCAGCCAGCTCACGATCTGTGACGAGCGTGCCGAGAACGACCCACGAGCCGTGACCGCGCGTGATCAGCATCGTGTTCTTTCCGTAGAAACCCACCCCGCTCCGGGCCGCAGCCTCACGATCGACGTGCTGGTTCGCATCGACGAGCACACGGTAGGCGCCGCCGAGACGACGGCCAAGTGCGTCGAGTGTCTCGCGCAGCTCGGCATAGGCATCATTCCAGGTGTAGCGCGCGAGCCGGCCATGTCCGGGCTCTATCGGCGTTTCCGGGGCCCAGTAACAGAGCGCGGCCGAGATCACCGTGCGCGCTCCCTCGAGCAACGTCTCCGGATGGCACGACTGCTCGGGCTGGGCCATCGTGAACTTCATCCCGGCGAACAACCCCCGCCGCCGCCGGTCCCGGATGTGCCGCTCCGTCTCGACATACGCCTCGGCGCGGGTGATTCCGACGGCGTCGAGCCCGAGCTCCTGACCGAGCGAGACGACCTCGGCGGCGTTCATGCGAGGATTCTGCCTCCGTGAAGGCGATCCGAATCCATGAGGACGGCGGCGCAGAGGTCCTGCGCTACGAGGACGTCCCGGATCCCGAGCCGGCAGAGGGTGAGGTGCTGGTCGAACTGCGGGCCGCGTCGCTCAATCATCTCGATGTCTGGATCCGCAAAGGACTCCCTTCCGTGCCGAAGCCGCGCATCCTCGGCGCGGACGGCGCCGGCGTGCTGGCAGGCACAGACGAGCGCGTCGTCATCAATCCGGCGATCGTACGCAACGGCAAGATGCACATTCTCGGCGAGACCACCGACGGGACGCACGCCGAGCTGGTCGCGGTGCCGCGGGACGCGGTTCATCCGATTCCGCATGATCTGTCGTTCGAGGAGGCTGCCGCGTTTCCCCTCGTCTTCGAGACGGCATATCGCATGCTGGTGCCTCGGGCCCGCCTGCAGGCCGGTGAATGGGTGTTGATCTGGGGCATCGGAGGCGGAGTCGCCCTCGCCGCGATGTCGCTCGCGAAGGCGCTCGGAGCCAACGTCGTCGTCACGTCGTCGAGCGACGCAAAGCTGGAGCGCGCCGAAGCACTCGGCGCCGACGCTGCGGTCAACCACTCGACAGGCGACGTCGTCGCCTTCGTGAAGGAGGTGACGGGCGGCGGCGCCCACGTCGTGGTGGACGACGTCGGTGAGGCGACCTGGCGGCGGTCGCTGGACGCAGCGCGGCCGGAGGGCCGCATCGTCGTCTGCGGCGCCACAACCGGCCCGAACCCCCCGGCGGCTCTGCACCGCGTGTGGTGGAAGCAGCTTTCGATTCTCGGCTCGACGATGGGAACTCCGGACGACTTCAGAGGCGTCTACGACCTGATCGCCGCCGGCAAGGTGCGGCCGGTCGTCGACAGCGTCTTCCCGCTCGCCGAGGCGCGCTCGGCGCACGACCGGCTGGAAGCCGGCGAGCAGCTCGGCAAGATCGTCCTCTCGATCTAGGTGTAGTTCCTAGCTACGACTCAGGCGTTCGGCGGATCGGCAGGAGCAGCGCGTCCAGTTCGACGATTCGGTCGATCATCGCCTGTCGCTCGAGCCGGAGCCGTTGCAACTCGCGCTGCCCGAACGGGCTCGGGAACGAGACCTGGCGGCGCTCGGCCAGCTCGAGCCGCCGGATCACCTCGGGCTCGCGCGCCCGCAGTCGCACGAGCTCGACCGAGAGCTCATCGAAGTCTGGGAGTTTGTCTGCAGCCATCGCTCTCTCAGGTTAGCGCGACCGTCGGGTGATTACGAATCCTGGTCGCAGCGGGGCGGTCGGATCGCGGTGAATCGCATGGATGGACGCCTAGCCGAAGCCGAGGATGAACTTGGCGTCCTCGGACATCTTCTCGGGCGTCCACGGTGGCTCGAAGACCAGCTCGCTCTCCACCGTCCCGACGCCAGGGATTTCCTGGACGACGCGGTCGATGTCCTCCTGGATCATCTGGCCCGCCGGGCAACCCATCGAGGTGAGCGTGTACGTGACCTTGACGTTCGGGCCGTCGATCTCCGCGTCGTAGAAAAGACCGAGCTCGACGATGTCCATCCCGAGCTCGGGATCCTCGACGCCTCGCAACGCCTCGACGACCTCTTCCTTGCTCGGCATGGGTACGAGGGTAGTCGATCCGCCTCGTCAGCCGTAACGCCGGCCGGTGTGGGTCAGCTGAGACGGACCTCTTCGCGGCGCTCACGGGCGAAGAAGTGGATGCCGTCCACGAACCGAACCCAGTTGCAACGGGTGCACATGACGAGGGAGTGGGTGCGCGCTGAGTCGGCGAGGAAGCGGACGCCGCGGAGCAGGTCGCCGTTCGAGACGCCCGTGGCAGCGACGATCACCTCCTGAGGAGCCAGGTCGTCGATCGTGAAGATCCGCTCGACGTCGTCGATCCCGTGTGCGCGAGCCTCCTCGATCTCGGCGCGCCGAGTCGGCCAGAGCTGCGCCTGCAGCTCGCCGCCGAGGCAGCGAAGCGCGGCGGCGGCGAGCACTGCCTGGCGGGCGCCGCCGATCCCGATCGCGAGATGGTCGTTCGTGCCGCGGATCGCCGCGCTGATCGACGCGGTCACGTCACCGTCCTGGATCAGCTTGATGCGTGCGCCGGCGGCACGGATCTCCTCGATCAGGTCGTGGTGCCTCGGCCGGTCGAGCACGATCGCCGTGATGTCGTTGACCATCCGCCCGAACGCGTCCGCGATCGCACGTACGTTGTCGTCGATCGGGTCGGAGAGCGAGATGCGCCCGCGCGCGACGGGCCCGACGGCCATCTTCCGCATGTACATGTCGGGCAACGACGGCATCGATCCGCGCGGCGACGCCGCGATCATCGAGACCGCGTTGGTACCGCCCCGCGCGACGACCGCCCGCCCCTCGAGTGGATCCAGCGCGAGGTCGTACTCCTCCCCGCCCGCCCCGATCGACGACCCGGTCGCCAGCTGTTCGGCCTCCTCGTGCCCGCCGATCACCACCTGCCCGCTGATCGGCATCTGGTCGAGTGCGATGCGCGCTCCCGAGAACGCCGCCTCCTCGGCTGCTTCCTGGTCGGCGCGGCCGAGCCAGCGTGCACCGGCCAGAGCGGAGCGCTCGGTCACGCGCGCAAACGACTCACAAAGGCATTGCCTCCGGCCCTCGCCGTCGGTCACACCGGGTCCCGGAGCCGTTCGGCCGAGCGCATGACGATCTCGATCACCTCGTCGACCGTCCGGTCGACGTTCGCGTTCTCGACCACCGGCACGCTCTCGCGGCGCGCGCGACCGACCACGTAGGTCTGGATCCGGCGGATGTCGTCGATCCGGGCGAGATACTTGTCCATTGCGCGGATCCCGCCCGTGGTGACGTCCCGGACGTGGAAGTGGACGCGGTGGACGTCTGGATCGGCGATCTCGACGACGACGTGGACGACGAGTGCGCCCGCGAGCTCGGCCGGGAGGATCCCGGGCACGAGGTGCACGCCTTCCAGCACCATCGACCAGCCCTCGGCGAGCGCCCGCTCCATCGCTGCCTCGACACCGACGCAGACGTGACGGCACTGATCGACGAAACCGACGATCGTCGGGTCACCGGTCACATCCCCGTCGACGCCCTCCCCCGCCTCGAAGCTCGAGTAGTGGATCGTCGGCATGAACTCCTTCGAGAAGAACGCGCGCATCGTCTGCCGGATGAAGTCGGTCGACGCGACGCGCGTGATTCCCAGCCGGTGCGCGACCTCGGCGGCGAGCGTCGACTTGCCGGTGCCGGTCGAACCGCCGATCAGCACGATGATCGGCACGTCGAGCGACTGCAGGTCGGCGAGCCGGCGCAGCCGGCCGACGGCCCGTTCGCCGTCTTCCACGCCGAGCGTCTCCTGCGCGAGGATGCGTAGGCGCTCGGGGTCGACGGTGCGCTCACCGCGTTCGGCGAGGTCGACTTCGACCCGTCGCGCGAGCTCGTAGGCGCGATCGGCGGGGACGCCGACCGCGATCAACGCCCGGGCCATCACCCCTTTCGAGTACGGCAGCCCGCTGTTTCCCAGAGGCAGAGGCTCGCCGCGCCGGCGCTGGCTCATCCGGCGACCCGCTCCGGGGCAAGCGCGAGTAGTGCCTCGTCGAGACCGTCGGCGACGACGTCGTTCGCCGCGAGCACGACGCGCTTGCCAAGCCGATCGGCGTGCTCGGCGACGACATCGATTGCAGCTGCCTTGAGCTCGATCAGGTACGTGTCCGCCTGCACCCGTTCGAGCTCGCGCCGCAGCGCCTGCCGGTCGGCGAGGCGAGGCGAGACGTGCACGACGTCGGCGTCGAGGTGGCTCACATCGGTGGAGCCGGCCGTGAAGACGGCGACCCGGCCCTCGAGGGGCCCCGTCGCGCGCAGCCGCAGGTCGGCACGAAGCGCGCCGGGCGCGTCGCAGCCGACCGCGAGCACGACGTCGGAGATGAGCCGCCGATAGGTGTTCAGGTATGCGTCCGGTTCTGCTCCCGGACCGACGACGAGCACGCGATGGTCGACGGCGATCGGCGGAATCGCCGCGCCGCTGCCGTCGAAGACGACCACGTCGGGCCGGCGCTCCGCTGCAAGCCGGGCGCCAGCTGCGACGTTGGACGTGAACACCGCTCCGGCGAGCCCTCCCCCGGCCCGCCGGCAGCCCACTGTAGGCACGCCGCAGAGCGCCGCGATCTCGAGATGGTCGGAGGCGGCATGTCGACCGCTCCGCGAGAGAGCGACGAGCTCCTCGACGCTGGGCGGCGTCTCCACCAGCTCAGGCTCCGAGGGGCCGCCACGCCCCATCGCGACCACGACCACGTCGCGGTCGATCGCGAGCAGCCGCGCGAGGTGCGCGGTCACCGCCGTCTTGCCGACGCGCTTGCCGGTGCCGATGACGGCGAGCGACGGCAGCTCGAAGGGCTCGAACACCGGCGGCTCGAAGCGAAAGTCGGCACCCACGTACGGCAGGCCTGCCGCCAGCGCCCGCGACACCCACCGGAAGCGCTCGGCGGGACCGAGAACCGGCTCGTCGGAGAGATCGACGACGACCTCGGCCGAGCCGAAGTCGTCGACCAGCCGCACACCGTAGTCGGCGCCCGGCCGCAGCTTCTCGCTCCCGCCGACCAGGATCGCGCCGACCCAGTCGTACGGCAGAGCTGCCAGCGCGTCGCGCACGACCGGGGCGTAATGCTCCCCGTCGATCAGCACGACGGCTCTCATCGCTTGGTCGTCACCTCGCGCTCGATCCGGCCCGTGTACTTCTCGTACTCGCCTGTCGCCGTGTCGAACTGGATGATCCGCTCCTGGCCGTGAAAGGGGTAGCGGCGCCAGACCGACACGTGTGTCCCTTCGACCTCGACGACGTTGTAACAGGGACGCGTGTGCCCCCGGAGCCGCAACGTCGAGACGGTTCCCGTGTTCACGACGAACAGGTTCTCGAGCTTCCAGGCGTAGGGCACGTGCTTGTGCCCTGAGAGGACGAGATGCACGTCGGCGCGCTGTAGGCACTCGATCGCGTCGCCGGCGTCGTAGACGACGTTCCGCTCGCGTCCGGTCCCGGGAATCGGCAAGAGGTGGTGGTGGAGGACGAAGATTCGGAGCTCCGACGGTTCGCGTGCGAACTCGGCCTCGATCCAGCCGTAGCGGCCGCGGCCGATCTGTCCGTGGTCGAGATCGGGCTCGGTCGAATCGACGGCGACGACCGTGACCCCCTTGCGGCGGAGCACCGAGTTGCGGTCACCGAACAGCTCCTCGAAGTGCACGTAGCCGACGTTCCGCGAGTCGTGGTTGCCGGGGATCACGACGAACGCGTCGCACTCGATGCGATCGAGATAGCGTTTCGCCGCGGCGTACTCCTCTTTGAAACCGAACGTCGTCAAATCGCCCGAGCAGACGACGATGTCGGGCGTCAGGTCGTTGATCTCGGCGATCGCCCGCTCCATCAGATCCGGGACGAAGTGCGGCGAGCCGCAGTGCAGATCCGACAGCTGGGCGATCGTCAGCGGCACGCCGCTGACAATAGATGGTTGACCGGGGAGTCACGTTGCGGGACTTCCGGTCGACCATCCACATCCGAACCGGGTGCTACTCTGATCGCAGTGGTGCCGGAAACGCCCGTTTTCCAGGCATATTGCGGCTCGGAACAGCCGCGGTTCGCCAACCCCGCCGAGCTCGAGTACGCAAAGGTCCTCGACTGGTATGGGATTCCGTGGGCTTACGAGCCGACGACGTTCGTGCTCGAGCGCGACGCGCAGGGACGCGTGATCGAGGCGTTCACGCCCGACTTCTACCTTCCCGATCAGGATCTCTATCTCGAGGTGACGGTGATGAAGCAGTCGCTCGTCACGCGCAAGAACCGCAAGTTGCGCAAACTGCGGGCGCAGTATCCGCACATCAAGATCAAGCTGTTCTACGAGCGCGACTTCGCGCGCCTGGCGGCCCGGTACGGCCTCCAGAAGGCATCCTGAGCGCCCTGGCCGCGAGCTCGTGGAGCGACGCCGACGCACGAGTCGGCGAGGTCTTCCTCGAAGAGGCCGAGATTCAGGGCCGTGTCCACGAGATCGGCGCCGCGATCACCGAGGACTACGCCGGCCGCGAGCCACTGCTGATCGGCTCGCTCAAGTCGTGCATCCCGTTCGTCTGCGACCTCTCCCGCGCGACGAGGTCGCTGCACGCCCTCGACTTCGTCGAGATCGCCGGCTACGGCGAGGGCGACGAGGGAATCCGGTTCCTGAAGGATCTCGACACGGAGATCGCGGGGCGCGACCTCCTGCTCGTCGACGCCGTGATCGACACCGGCCTGACCATGCACTACCTGGTGCGCTCGCTGGCGCTCCGGCAGCCTCGCTCGCTGCACATCGCGACGCTCTTCGACCGCCCCTACCGCCGGCTCGTCGACGACCTGCCGGTGCGGTACGTCGGTTTCACGATCCCGGACGAGTTCTTCGTCGGGTACGGGTTCGAGCTCGAGGAGCGCTACCGCAACCTGCCCGACCTGCGGCTCGTCCGCGCCTCCTAAGCCCCGGCGCCGGTCGGCGCAGCATTTTTAGGTCCGGCTAAACTCGATTCGTGCTCGGATCGAAACAGCAGGAGCTGCCGGCAGGGCTGCGCACGGTCGACGAGGCCCTGCACCGCACGCGCTTCCGGATCCTGCCGTTCCTCGGCCCTGCCTTCATCGCCTGCGTCGCCTACATCGACCCTGGAAACTTCGCGACGAACATCGCCGGCGGCTCGAAGTTCGGCTACCGACTGGTGTGGGTGATCGTCGCCGCCAACCTGCTCGCGATGCTGATCCAGACGCTGTCGGCGAAGCTCGGGATCGCGACCCAGCGCAACCTGCCCGAGGTCTGCCGCGAGCAGTTCCCGAGGCGCGTCTCGTTCTTCCTCTGGCTGCAGGCCGAGGCGATCGCGATGGCCACCGACCTGGCCGAGTTCCTGGGCGCCGCAATCGGGATCCACCTGCTGACAGGGATGGCGCTGTTCCCCGCTGCGGTGATCTCCGGTTTCGCGTCGTTCGCGATCCTCGGGATGCAGCGCTTCGGCTTCCGTGCGCTCGAGTCGGTGATCGCCGCGTTCGTCGGCGTGATAGGTGTCTGCTACATCATCGAACTCGGCTTTGCCAAGCCCGACTGGAGCCAGGTGCTGGCGCACGCCGTCGCGCCGCAGTTCGGCAGTGGGGAGGCGGTGTTGCTGTCGGTCGGGATTCTCGGCGCGACCGTGATGCCGCACGTCATCTACCTTCACTCCGCGCTCACCCAGGACCGGATCGTCCCCGAGAGCGACGAGGACGCACGCACGCTGCTCCGCTACACGCGGATCGACGTGTTGATCGCGATGTCGATCGCCGGCCTGATCAACGTCGCGATGCTGGTGGTCGCGGCGGCGACGTTCTACAAGACCGGCCTGATCAACATCGACTCGCTGGAGGTAGCGCACAAGACGCTCGAGCCGATTCTCGGGGGTGCCTCGAGCGCCTTCTTCGCGCTCGCCCTGATCGCGTCCGGCCTCTCGAGCTCGGCGGTCGGGACACTCGCCGGTCAGGTCGTGATGCAGGGCTTCATCCGCCGGCGCATACCAGTGACCGTACGGCGACTCGTGACGATGCTCCCAGCGTTCATCGTGATCGCGATCGGCGTCGATCCCTCGCGGACGCTGGTTCTCTCGCAAGTCGTTCTGTCCTTCGGGATTCCTTTCGCGCTGATTCCGCTCGTCTACTTCACGGCCCGCAAGGATCTGATGGGCGTGCTCGTCAACCGCAAGATCACGACCGTCGTCGCCAGCATCGTCGCGACGGGGATCGTCGCACTGAACATCTTCCTGTTGGCGCAGACCTTCGGCGCCTAGCTCTTAGAGATAGCCCATCGGATCGACGGGGCTCCCGTTCACGCGTACCTCGAAGTGCAGGTGCGGACCGGTCGAATGACCCGTTGAACCGACGTAGCCGATCACGTCGCCCTGCGTGACGTACTGGCCGCAGCTGACCGCAATCGAGCTCTGATGACCGTACGCGGTGGCGAGGTTGCCGCCGTGGTCGAGGACGGTCAGGTTCCCGTAGCCCGATTCCCAGCCGCAGTAGATGACAGTGCCGGACGCGGCCGCGTGGATCGGCGTGCCGTACGAGACCCCGATGTCGATGCCCTCGTGCAGCCGCCCCCACCGCCAGCCGAACGGGCTCGTCACCGGCCCGGAGACCGGCCAGACGAGCCCGGCCGACGAGGCGGTGGTCGTCGAACTCTCGCCCTGAGCAGCGCGGATCCGCTCGGTGAGCGCTGCGCTGGCCGCCTGGAGCGCGTCGATCTCCTGCGCGTCGGCGCGATCCTGGCTCGAGAGCTGCGAGAGGTCGGTCAGCCTCTGTCGGCGCGAGCCGGCGAGGTCGTTGCGCGCGCCGACAAGCTCGTCGCGGACGTCGCGGGCCTGCGTGGCCCGCGCCTCGATCATGGCCGTCTCGCCGTGCACGCGCACCCGCAGCTTCTTCGTCTTGGCGCGGGCTGCGGCTGCCTGCAGCTTCGCGTCGGCAACCTCGGCTGCGATGCGCCGGTCTTGCACCCCGATGTCCGTCAGGTAGGCCACCTGGTCGAGCGCGTCGTGGACGTTGTTCGCACCGAGGAAGACGTCGAGCGACGAGGGTGGGTCGGACTCGTAGATGTCGACGAGCCGGTGGTTGAGCGCCTGCACCGCAGCTGCGTACTGCCCCTCGAGGAACGTGAGGCGATCCGACTGGAGCTTGAAGAGCTCGGTCAGCGCGTCCAGCCGGTGCTGGTGCAGTGAGAGGTCGCTCTCGAGCGTCTGCAGACGGAGCGACACATCCCCGACCCGGGCCTCGAGCGCCCGGATACGAGTCGTGTAGCCGGCGACCTCGTCGCGCAGCTCGGTCTCGCGCCTGCGGTGCGCGGCCGTCCGAGCCTGCAAGGACGAGATCCTGGCGTCGAACGCATGCTTCTTCGTCGCGTCATCGCCGAGCGCCGGCGTCGCAGCGGCGAGCAGCACGAGAACGACGAGCGCTGCGGAGCGCATACCCGACCGTCTTCGCCGTGCGGAGCGGCTACTCCTGCGCGTCCAACGCCTTCAGCGCGGCCGCGGCCGCCTGTCGCAGCGGCCCGAGCTCGCGACGGTAGTCCTCATCGGTGATCTTGCCGGTGCGATGGTCGAACTCGAGCTCCTTGAGCGCGGCGAGCGCGCGGTCACGTTGCTCGACGAGCGACAGCCTCGCCTGCTCGTCCGGGCTCGGCGTGTCGAGGCGATCGTCCGTCGCGGTCGGCTCGCGGAGAAAGGGCAGCGCAACGAGCAGGACGGCGAGGGCCGCCAGGGCGACCCCGGCAGCCAGTGCCAGCGCGGTCACGCTCGCGCCGGCGCGAGTCTCGTCACAAGTCGGCGCTGCTCACGTGCATCGGGCCAGATCGCGACGACAGACCCGAGCAGGAAGACGATCCCTGCGATCCAGATCAGGTTGACGAGCGGCTTGACCAGCACCTTCACGTACACCGCGTGCTGCTTTTGATTGAAGCCGCTGGCGATCACGTAGAGATCCTCGCCGCGCAACCAGTTCGTCTTGATCCCGACCTCGTTCGACGGCTCGGGCGGATTCCGATACTGGTTGGCGCCCGAAGAGATGGTGCCGCGCCAGCGGCCGTTCACCCCCAGTACGGCGCGCGTCTCGGTCGCGTTGCTCGTGTTGCGCACGGTCAGTCCCCGCAGCGTGAGCGTGTATCCGGGCACGTGCATGCTCTGACCAACGACGAGCTTGCGCTCGGTCGTGCTGCCGTACGCACTCGAGCCGGCGACGCCGATTGCCAGCAGTACGACGGACGCGTGGACGATGTAGCCGCCGTAGCGCCGCCGGTTCCTCGATACGAGTAGAAAGAGCGACCCGGCTGCACGCGTACCGCGAATGAGCTCGACCGCGATCGTGCCGAGCACGAAGGCCGAGAATGTGTAGGCGATCAGGCCCGGAGTCGACGAGCCCGCACCGACGGCCACGAGCGCGAGGCCGGCCACGACCGCGCCGCCGAGCGGCCACGCGACCGCGCGAGCAAGGGCACGCACACTCGTCCGGCGCCAGGCGATCAGCGGCCCGATCCCCATCAACAGCAGCAGCGGCAGACCGAAGGAGCGCAGGAAGAAGTCGTAGTACGGGCGTCCGATCGTGCGGGATTCGCCCTTCACGAGCTGCGTCAGGATCGGGAACAACACGCCCCAGAGAATCGTCAGGCTGAGCGCGACCAGGAGGAGGTTGTTGTAGAGGAAGGCCGCCTCGCGGGAAAGCGCCGACTCGAGCTTGGTGCGTGCCTTGAGCAGTGGCAGGCGGTAGAGGATAAGACCGAGCGAGAAGAGCGACGAGATGACGACGAACGCGAGGAACCAACCCCCGATCGAGCTCTGCGCGAACGAGTGGATCGAGTTGACGACACCCGACCGCGTCAGGAACGTCCCGAACACGGACAGCTCGAACGCGAGCGCGACGAGCACCATGTTCCAAACCTTCAGCATCCCCTTTCGCTCCTGCACCATCACGCTGTGCAGGAACGCGGTGGCCGCGAGCCACGGCATCAGTGCGGCGTTCTCGACCGGGTCCCAGGCGTAGTAACCGCCCCACCCCACCTCGACATACGCCCAGTGCGCCCCGAGCAACTGGCCGAAGCCGAGGAAGGTCCAGGCGACGAGCGTCCAGCGACGAGTGGCGACGATCCAGCGCTCGTCGGTATGTCCCGACAGGAGCGCACCGGCAGCGAAGGCGAACGGGATCGAGAGGCCGACGTAGCCGAGGTACAGCATCGGCGGATGGGCGACCATGTACGGGTTCTGCAAGCTCGGCGTCAGGCCGGCGCCGTCCACCGGCGCAGTCTGCGTGTCGAACGGGCTCGCGATCGCGACGAGCACGAACCCGAAGAAGGTGGCGATGCCGCCGAGCACCGGCACGACCCACGCGACGAGGTCGCGGAGCAGGCGGCGGTTGATCGTCACCGCGAGCGCGCCGAAGCCCGTGAGCACGAGCAGCCAGAGCAGCAACGAGCCCTCCTGGCCGCCCCAGAAGGCGCTCAGCGAGTACGGCGTGGAGAGCGTCCGATTCGTATGTGCGGCTACGTACGAGAACGAAAAGTCGTGCCTCACGAGCGCCGTCGCGAGCACCGCGGCGGCAACAGCGGTCGCACCGAATGCGCAGACGAGCGCGTTGCGTGCCGAGTCGGCGAGGCGGCGACGGTTCGCCCAGGCGGCGTAGCAACCCGCGATCAGGGCGTAGGCCGACAGCCCGAGGCTGACGACGAGCGCCGCGCGACCGAGGTCAGCCATTTACGCGGTCGGGCTCGCGGCTTGGTACTTCGACGGGCACTTCGTCAGGATTCCGTCTCCCGCGAGGCGGCCGCTCGCGTACCTGCCGCTGACGACGACATCGCGGCCGACGGTGAAGAGCTCGGGCGGCGTCTCGCCGCGGTACACAACCGGGACGACAGAGCTCGTGCCCTTGATGTTCTCGAGGCCGAACCGCAGCCCCTGGGCGGAGTGCGAGTCGCCGCGGATCGGGCCGACGACCTTGCCGACCGCCGACACCTTGCCGACGTGGCCGGGGAGCTCGTTCGGTGTCAGCTGCGGTGTCGAGTTGCCGGCTACAGCCGTGTAGACGAGGAAGACGGCCAGCACTGCCGCGACGGACAGCGCGATGATCAGCCGGGCGGGGCTGCGTCCGGACACGGCGAAAGTCTACCCCGCCAGGGTCGGTGAACTACGCGGTCGGCGAACTAGACGTGTTCGCGCTTACGGCCGGGAACGCGGTAGCCGTGGTCGGCGCAGAGCGCGCCGGGCGAGTCTTCGGTGAGCGCGTCGCAGTAGCCTTTGCCGTACGCGGCCCGCATGAACGCTGCGACCACGTCGAGCGACCAGTCGGAGATCGCGGCCGCCTCCCGCCACAGGTCGGCAAGCCGGAGGTCGATATCGAGCTCGAGCAAATCGATACGAGTGGGCTGGTTTGACATCGGAAATCAGGGTAGGAGCCCGATCGGACGGACCCCGGTACGCTCCGCCTCCCATGGCCCGGAAGCTGCATTACGGCCCGGCGCGGGTCCCGTCGCGGGAGTCGCCGCGGGCAGCGGTCGAGGCGCTGCTCGAGCGCGATCTCTCGGCCTGCGAGATCGATTTCGAAGGCCGCTTCTGGATGGACTATGGCTTCGCCGAGGAGTTCGGTGGGCTCGCGAGGGAACACGACATCGTCCTGTCGGTGCACGCGCCGATCGCCGGCTTCATGGGGCACGCCGAGCGCGGGAAGAAGTTGAACATGGCCGTCGGGATGCTCGACCATTCGGCGGGCATCGCGAAGGCTGCGGGCGCCGAGGTCGTCGTCTTTCATCCCGGTTTCCTCCTCAAGCGAACCCGCGAGGAGGCGATCGACTCCGTCGTCGAGCAGCTCGGCGAGCTGCGGGAACGCCTCGAAGCGAAGGACCGCGGCGTGCCGTTCGGGATCGAGGTGATGGGGCGCGTGCGCGAGCTGGGCTCGATCGACGACGTGGTCGAGATCTCGGCCCGGCTCGACTGGGTGCGTCCGGTGATCGATTTCGCCCACATGCACGCGACGACCGACGGCGCCTTCACCGACGTCGAGCCGTTCGCAGCGGCGCTCGCGCAGGCGGACGCGGTGATTCCGGCCGGCGCGCCGTTCCACATCCATTTCTCCGACATTCAGTTCGCCAACCGCAACGAGACGAAGCACCTCCCCTACGGGGAAGGCACGCTGCGCGCCGAGCCCCTGCGCGAAGCCCTCGCACGGTTCGAACGACCGGCGACGGTCATCTCGGAGTCGCCGACCCCAGAGTCGACCGCCGCGATCAAGGCGATCCTGGAAGCGTAGGCTGCGACGGTGCTCGACCCGAAGGCCTTCAAGGCATACGACGTCCGCGGCCTCTACCCGACGGAGATCGACGAAGACGGTGCCTATCGGATCGGCCGCGCGTACGTCGAACAGTTCTCGCCGGCGACGATCGCCGTAGGTCGGGACATGCGCATATCGTCGCCGTCGATCGCGACTGCGGTGCGTGAGGGCGCTGCGGACGGCGGCGCCGATGTGCTCGACCTCGGTCTGGTCGGCACCGAGATGGTCTACTTCGCCGTCGGCGAGCTCGGCCTGGACGGCGGGATCGCAGTCACCGCGTCGCACAACCCCAAGCAGTACACCGGCATGAAGATCGTTCGCCACGGAGCCCTCCCGGTCGGCGGCGAGTCCGGGCTGCTCGACGTCCGCGACCGCGCGATGGCGGGTTCGTGGCGGGACGCTGCGCGCGGCGCGATCCGCGAGCACGACATCTGGAGTGGCTTTGTCGACCGGGTGCTCTCGTTCGTCGACGTCGGGTCGCTGAGACCCCTGCGGGTCGTCATCGACGCCGCGAACGGGATGGCGGGAACGATGTTGCCGCCGGTGCTCGCCCGCCTGCCGATGATCGATGTCGTCCGCTGTTACTTCGAGCCGGACGGGACGTTTCCGAACCACGAGCCGAACCCGCTCCTGCCGCAGAATCGCGAGTTCATCGTCCAGAAGACGCGCGACGAGCACGCGGACTTCGGCGTCGCCTACGACGGCGACGCCGACCGGTGCTTCTTCGTCGACGACGGAGGCGAGTTCGTGCCGGGCGACTTCATCACGGCTCTGTTCGCCGAATCGATCCTGGCGAAGGAGCCCGGCGGCAAAGTGATCTACGACGTGCGCGCGTCGTGGGCCGTCCCCGAGGCGATCGAGCGGGCAGGCGGCGAGGCGCTCGTGAACCGGGTCGGGCACGCCTTCATCAAGGCGCGGATGCGCGAGGTCGACGCCGTCTTCGCCGGGGAGGTCTCCGCGCACTACTACTTCCGCGACTTCTCGCAGGCCGACTCGGGGACCGTTCCGTTCCTGCTGATGTGCGAGCTGGTCGCCCGCCACGGCAGTCTCCACACGGCCCTCGAGCCGCTGCGCGCGCGTTACTTCATCACGGGCGAGATCAACACCCCCGTCGCCGACGTTCCGGACACGCTCCAGGAGCTCGAGCGGCGCTTCGGCCCCGAGGGGGCGGTCACGCACCTCGACGGCCTGTCGGTGCTGAGCGACGACTGGCACTTCAACGTACGCCCGTCGAACACGGAACCGCTCCTGCGGCTGAACCTCGAAGCGCGCTCGCAGGATCTGATGGACCGCAAGCGCGACGAAGTGCTCGCGGTCATCCGCTCCTAGCCCGCTCCGGTCGTGGCCGCCCGCGCGACTGGTCCCGTCGCCGAACGGTCGAATAGGATCGCCGCGTGATCGAGCTCGGGCACGAGACGCAGCGGAAGGCGCCGTTCCGGTACGCGGCGTACACGCGCGTCGGGTTCTCCGAGACCGACGCTCAGGGGGTCGTCTACTACGGCCGCTACCTCCCCTACTTCGACCTCGCCCGGACCGAGTACCACCGGCATCTGGGGCGGGTGACCCTCGCCGGAGCCGACTTCGCGATGCGGGCCACGACGGTCGAGTACCACGCCGGTGCTCGGTTCGACGACCTGCTCGAGGTCTTCGTGCGCGTCGCGGGGATCGGCACGACCAGCATCACCTACGAGCACGCCGCTTACCGGATCGACGACGACGGTGGCGACCTCTTGATGGCGACGTCCGAGGCGACCCTGGTCTGCATCTCCCTCGACGAGCGAAAAGCCGTGTCCGTGCCGGACGCATTTCGCGAACGGATCGCGGCGTTCGAGGACCGCTGAGGCACGTCGGGGCGCTCCGCCCGCCCGGCCCTCTCCTGACCGAGCGGGCGGGCGGCCAACCGCCGCTCCCCCCACTCTCGTTGTAGAGAAGCCCGGCGATCCACGCCATCCCTCGTTCGAGGTACCCCCTTCGCCCGGGCCGCGATCACTCGTTCGAGTGATCGCGCGGGCTACGACGGCGTGACGCGGTACGCGTCGAAGACGGCTTCGAGGTTTCGAAGCGCCGTCAAGAGCGTCCGGAGGCTCTTCAGGTCGCCGACCTCCGCCGTGTAGCGGTTCTTCGCCAGCTGATCCTCGACCACACCGCCGTACGTGACGATGTTGGCGCCGTGTTCGGCGAAGGTGCGGGCGACGTCCTCGAGCAACCGCGGCCGGTCCCACGAGTCGACGGCGATCTGCACCCGGAAGCTCTTGGCCGCAACTGCGCCGTCCCACGCCACGTCGGTGAACCGCTCCGGGCTCCGCTTGAGCGCCTTCACGTTCGGACAGTCGCCACGGTGGATGGTGATGCCCTTGCCGAGCGAGATGTAGCCGACGATCTCGTCGCCGGGTACGGGCGTACAGCACTTCGCCAGTCGCACGAGCACGTCCGTGACGCCGGGGACGACGACTCCGAGGTCGCTGCCCGAGACGGTCTCGCGAGCCTTCGACGGCTTCGTGACGACCGGCGCTTCCTCGGCCACCTGCTCGGTCTTCAGGCGCTGGACGACCTTGTTGACGATCGCGCCGGCCTGCAGCTTGCCCGAGCCGAGCGCGAGGTAGAAATCCTCCGCCTTCTTGAACCCGCTGTCGCGGATCACCTCGGCCAGCGTGGCCGAGCCACGAAGCTTCGTGTACGGCAGGTTCTGCGCCTTCAGGGCGTGCTCGAGCGCCTCGCGGCCCTTGTGCTCGGATTCCTCGCGCGTCTCGCGCGAGAACCACTGCCTGATCTTGTTACGCGCCCGCGAGCTCTTGGCGACCGACATCCAGTCGCGCGACGGCCCGCGCCCCTGCTTCGAGGTGAGGATCTCGACGAAGTCGCCGTTCTTGAGCGTGTAGTGCAGTGGGACGATCCGGCCGTTGATCTTCGCGCCGACGGTCCGGTGACCGACATCTGTGTGGACGGCATACGCGAAATCGATCGGTGTCGAGCCGGCGGGCAGTGTCTTCACCTGGCCCTTGGGAGTGAAGACGTGCACTTCCTCGCCGAAGAGATCGGTTCGGAATGCCTTCATGAACTCGCGCGGGTCAGCCTCGTCGGTCGTCCCCTCGTCCATCAGCTGCTTCACCCAGGCGGTCCACTCGGCGTCCTTGTCCTTTTTGCCGCGCTTGTAGAGCCAGTGCGCGGCGACGCCGAACTCCGCCGTCTCGTGCATCTCACGAGTCCGCACCTGGATCTCGAGCGGACGCCCCTGCGGGCCGATCACCGTCGTGTGCAACGCCTGGTAGGCGTTGAACTTCGGCATCGCGATGAAGTCCTTGAACCGGCCGGGCATCGGCTTCCAGAGCGAATGGATCAGCCCCAGCGCACCGTAACAATCGCGCGTCCCCTCGTCGCCCGAACGCTCGGCGATCACCCTCATCGCCGTCAGGTCGTAGATCTCGTTGAACTCGCGGCCCTTCTTGGCCATCTTGTCGTAGATCGAGTAGAAGTGCTTCGCGCGCCCGGAGATCTCGGCGGGGATGTCGACCTTGTCGAGTTCCTTCTGCAGCACCATCGCCGCTTCGCGCACGTGCTCCTCGCGATCGGTGCGGCGCTCGGCGACCATCTGCTTGATCTCCTCGTACTTGCGCGGATGCAGCGTCTGGAACGAGAGATCCTCGAGCTCCCACTTGAGCGCGTGGATACCGAGGCGGTGCGCGAGCGGCGCGTAGACCTCGAGCGTCTCCCTGGCCTTCTGCACCTGCTTCTGCTTGCCGAGGTACTCGATCGTGCGCAGGTTGTGGAGGCGGTCGGAGAGCTTGATCAGGATCACCCGCACGTCCTCGGCCATCGCCACGATCAGCTTGCGGTAGTTCTCGGCCTCGGCGTGCTCCCTGCTCTGGAACTGGACGCGGGTCAGCTTCGTGACGCCCTCGACCAGCGTGGCGATCTCGTCGCCGAACTCGGCGCGGAGCGCCTCGATGTCGATCCCGGTGTCCTCGACGACGTCGTGCAGCAAGGCCGCAGCGAGCGTCGGTTCGTCGAGCTGGAGGCTCGCCACGATCCTGGCCACACCCCACGGGTGGTAGATGAACTCCTGCCCCGACTGGCGCACCTGGCCGGCGTGAGCGGCGGCCGCGTACTGGAACGCGCGGGTCAGAAGCTCCCGGTCGACATCGGGTTTGTAGGCCTCGACTTCGGTGATCAGCTCGTCGACGAGGTCCTGATGTCGCTCGAGTACAGCCATGCGTCCAGTGTACCCCGGCCATTTCTCGGCATATCCCTCGGCCGAGTGGACTCGTTCAGGAGGAAACCACGTTCGGCCGATGAACGAATGGAGCCCATGCTGAGACGGCGGCGCGAGACCAAGAAACTGCTGCGGATGGCGCGCGTGCTGCGCGAGCTCGACGCCGCGTCGACGCGGCCTAGGCGGCCTCAGAAAGCGCGGGCTTCTCTTCGAGCAACGTCCTGAACGCCGCTGATTCGAGCAGGCTGCGCCTGGCGCCGTCCGCCAGCTCGAGCTCGGCGAAGATCGCGCGAGCTTCCGGTGTCCAGGCGGTCTCGCCCGCCCGCCACTGAGCAGCGAGCCAGTCGCGAAGCTCGTCGAAGCCGTCGACCGCATCGAAGATCCGCCGGACGACGAGCTGCGGGGCGATCGTCCCGTTCCACCGGTTCTCCTGCAAGCGGAACGCAACGTCGTAGCGACCCTCCCGCCTGAGGCGGTCGAGGTGGCTGCCCATCCCGAAGGCGATCGCGGAGCCAGAGTCTCGTCCGTGCTGACGAACGCGGAAGCGCAGGTGCTTGCCGTCGCCGACGGTACCGAGATCGGCGAGCTCGCACCCGTCGACGAGCAGTGTCACACCCGGGTTTCCGAGACCAAACGGGGCGAGGCGGCCCAGCTCGGCGGCGAGCGCGAGGTGCAGCTTCGCGCCCGGGACGATCGCATCGACCCGCGTCACCGGCTGCAGGTCGTCGTCGCTCAGCACTGCGTCGCAATGCGCGGCGAACGCGACGGCGAACGCCTCGAGCCGCTCGGGTTCGATCGTCAGCCCCGCGGCGGCTCGGTGGCCGCCGAAGCGCACGAGGTGCGCGGCTGACGCGGCCAGCCCGGCGTGCAAGTCGAACGCCGCGACCGACCTGCCTGAGCCCTTCCACTCGCCGTCGGTGCCGGCGATCACGACCACCGGGCGGTTGAATCGCTCGACGAGACGCGAGGCGACGATCCCAATCACCCCTTCGTGCCAGCCCTCGCCGACGACGACGTAGCCACGGCGCCGGCGGCGCGACTCGGGCCAGGCTGCGATCTGGTCGATCGCCTCGCGTGAGATCCGCTCCTCGACGATCTGTCGCTCGCGGTTCAGCGTCTCGAGCTCCTCCGCGAGCGCCTTCGCCTCGGCGGCGTCGTCGGTGAGCAGCAGCGCGAGTGCCGCCTCGGGACGCCCGAGCCGACCGGACGCGTTGATGCGCGGCGCGAGGCGAAAGCCGATCGACGACTCGTCGAGCGCCGCCGCATCGACACCAGCGACGCGCATCAGCGCCTGCAGGCCCGGCTTCTGCGTCTGGGCGAGGCGGCGGAGCCCGCGCAGTGCGAGGGCGCGGTTCTCGTCGACGAGCGGGACGACGTCCGCGACGGTCGCGAGCGCCACCAGGTCGAGCTGGCGCTCGAGGAAGACATGCTCCGGGCCGAGCAGCGCCTCGGCCAGCTTCCAGACGACGGCGGTGCCGCACAGGCCCGTGAACGGATAGTCACCCTTCAGCGTCGCCACGACCGGGCAGTCCGGGAACACCTCCGCCGGACGATGGTGGTCGGTGACCACGACCTGCAGACCGAGCGTCGCGGCGTGCGCGACCTCCTCGACCGCGGTGATCCCGCAATCGACAGTCAGCACCAGTTCGACGCCCTCTTCGGCGAGCCGCGTCAAGGTCTGTGCATTCAGCCCGTAGCCCTCTTCGAATCGGGACGGCAGGTGCCTCTCCGGATCCGCCCCGAGCTCCCGCAGGAGCAGCACGGCGAGCGCGGTTGCACAGATTCCGTCGGCGTCGTAGTCGCCGTGCACGCAGATGCGCGCTCCCGATTCGACTGCCGCGGAGATCGTCGCGACCGCATCACGCATGTCGCCGAGCAGGAACGGATCGTGCCCCGGAAGCTCGCCGGCGAGGAAGCGCGCAGCCGTCGCCGGATCGCCGTAGCCGCGTCTGACGAGCACGCCTGCGGTCACTTCATCGACCCCGAGTGCAGCTGCGAGCGTCTCGACTTCGCGGTGCGAACAAGCTGTGAGCTCCCAGGTTCCGGCTGTCATCAGGGCTGTCGAGGGTACGGCTCCCGTCGGACGGAGCGCACCGGGAAAAACCTCGCAAAGAGCGCACAAACGTGGTTGAATGCTCGCCCTTGCTGAGAACGCTCCTCGCGATCGTCGCCGCCGCGGGTCTCGCGTGTGCTGCAGCGCCTGCGTCGACGCCGACTCGCACGATCCCGGCAGGCGTCTCGGTCGGAGGAATCGCGGTCGGTGGGCTGAGCGCCGAGCCGGCGCGCGCGACCGTCGAGCGCGCGTTCGGCCGCCCGGTCCGCGTTCGCTCGAGCGACGCCACAGTGTCGGTCCGCCCGGAGGCGCTCGGGGCCGGGCTCAGCGTCGACACGGCGGTCGGTGCGGCGCTCTCGGCAACGCCCTACAGCGAGATCGCGCTGCCGGTGCGCTCGTCGCAGGCCAAGATCGCAGCCGTCGTCGCCTCGCTGGCGAAGCGCTACGACCGGCCGGCGACCGACGCGACCGTCGTCGGAGCGACGACGAGCGGCCCGCTCTTCTCGCCCGCGAAGGCAGGTCTCGCAGTCGACGCGAAGACGATGCGCACCGCGATCGCCCAGGTACTGCAGGACGGCGCGCGTGCGCCACTCGCGCTGCTGACGCACCCGGTCGCCCCGAAGCGCACGGCGGCGACGTTCGGCCCGGTGATTGTGATCTCACGCGGCACCAACACGCTTTGGCTCTTCCGCGGCACTGCACTCGTGCGGACGTTCCGGGTGGCAACCGGCCAGGCGATCTACCCGACGCCGACCGGCATCTGGCACATCGTCGACAAACAACGGAACCCGTGGTGGTACCCGCCCACCGCCGACGAATGGGCGAAGGGGCTGAAGCCGGTCCCGCCGGGGCCGTCGAACCCGCTCGGCACCCGCTGGATGGGCCTGAACGCACCGGGCGTCGGCATCCACGGCACCGACGCGCCGATGTCGATCGGCTACAGCGCCTCACACGGCTGCGTCCGGATGCAGGTACCGGAGGCCGAATGGCTGTTCGAGCGCGTCCAGGTCGGGACGCCAGTCGTCATTCTCTAGTCACTCCCTGGGCAGGGAGACACCGAGGTAGGTCAGCAGCACGATCGCCCCGACGAGCGCGACGAGGCCGCCGAGGATCAGCCGCGGATGGCTCGATTCGCGGACCGTCTCCGCGAATGCGCGCCCGAGCAGGATCAGGATGCCGCCCACCAGGCCGAACCCGACGATCAGCGCGGGCAGGAGAACGATGTAGTGCGAGACGCTGGAGGCGACGAGGAAGGCGTTCACTACCATTGGATCGTGCCTGACGCGCTCCCGACACCGGACGCCAACTACACCTCGGGCGACGACTACGTCGTCGAGTTCCTCGGGTACCGCTTCTCGTTCGGGTCGACCGATTTCGAGGGGCGCGTGGTTGCGGCGGCCGTGAAACTCGGTGTCGTCCCGACGCCGGAACTCGACGACGAGGCCGTCGCGGATCTCGTCACGCTCGCGGCGCAGGGTGTGATCGACGAGCCGGCCTCCCGCCTCGGCCGCTACCTCGTGCGCAACTGGGAACGGGTCGCGCTGGTCGGGAACGAGTCGCTCGTCTACTGGCTGCGCAAGCTGATCTTCCGGGGCGCCTGGCTCGACCACCAGGTGAAGCGAGGCTCGCTGGAGGTCGTGTGGGACGAAGGCGACGACGAGTTCGCCTACCAGCACCCCGGCGGCGGCCGGCCGTTGCTCGAGCTCGCCCCGGTCCCGTCGTGGCACGAGCTTCAGTTCAAGCAGTAGTAGGGGCGACTGCCGGTGCGGCGTACCTCGCCGCGCTGCTCGCCCTCGACCACTACGCGAGCTATCACGGGCAACTCGCCCTCGGCGTCCTGACGTGGCTGGTACTCCTCGGGTCGCTGGCGCGCGTCTCAGGCGAGCGGCGGGCGCAGACGCTCGCCGTCGTCTGCTTCGCGACGATCGGCGAAGTCACCGGCTCGCTGATCTGGGGCGTCTACCACTACCGGCTGCACAACCTCCCGCT
>DASYPH010000347.1:0-11812 GCA_036006925.1 Gaiellaceae bacterium | reverse complement strand
GACCTGCGCGAAGGATTGCCCGTCGACCATCGCGGGCGAGTCGACCGGCCCGACCGCGAAGCGCGGGGCGCGGTCTTTCGTGAGTTCCTCGAGGCGCTGACGCCGCTGCGAGAAGCGGGGAAGCTCGGCGGCCTCCTCTTCCAGATGCCTCCGTACGTGGTCTGGAAAGCCTCGTCGCTCGACTACCTCGAATGGGCTCGCGACCAGGTGGGCGACGACCGCTTCCTCTTCGAACCGCGGCACCGATCCTGGTACGCGGAAGAGGTCCGCGCCGAGCTCCTGCGCTGGCTCGAGGCGCGCCGGATGTCGTTGGTCGTCGTCGACGCACCGAAGGTCGACGCGGGCAACGTGCCCGCGACGCTGGTCGCAGCGACCTCACCGCTTGCCTACGTGCGCTTTCACGGCCGAAACGCCGGCACCTGGAATGCGCGCGGCGGCTCGGCCGCGACGCGCTTCGACTACCTCTACGGCGAGGACGAGCTTCGCGAATGGGTCTCGCCGCTCCGGGAGTTGTCGAACCAGGCCGAAGAGGCGTATGCGTTCTTCAACAACAACAACCAGACGAACGGTGTCGCGCAGGCTCCAGCCGGCGCTCAGCTGCTGCGGCGGCTGCTCGACGAGGAGCACGTACCCTCAGCCTGATGCGCGTGCTCGCCGTCACCCACGGGCCGCTCGTCGGTCCTGAGTTGTTCGGCGACGTGATCCTCGACACAGGGCACGAGCTGATCGAGTGGGAGATCGCCACGCACGGCAGCCCTCCGCGCGACGGGTACGGCGCCGTGCTCGTCCTCGGCGGCGACCAGAACGTGGGCGAAGAAGTTCGCTACCCGTGGCTGCACGACGAGTACGCGGCGCTCCGTCGCTGGCTCGACAACGGAACGCCGCTGCTCGGCATCTGCCTTGGTGCGCAGACGCTCGGCCACGTGCTCGGGGCCGATGTGGCCGCGCTCGCCGACGGCCGGCTGGCGGGCTTCTACGAGACGACGTTGACCGCCGCAGGTGCCGAGGACCCGGTAACCGGGGGCCTACCGCCGACGTTCGCGGCGCTGAACGCGAATGCGTACGGGTTCACGTTGCCGCCGGGAACGGTCGAGCTGGCACGTGGACCGGTCGTGCAGGCATACCGCGCCGGTGCATGCGCCTGGGGCGTGCAGTTCCACCCGGAGGTGCGGCGCGACCAGGTGCTCGAGTGGTTCTCAGAGGACGAGCCCGACCTGCCGAGACCGCTGCCAGAGCTCGTGCAAGAGGTCGACGCCGGGCTGGCGGAGTGGCAGGAGCACGGCCGCCGGCTGTGCCGTGCGTTTCTCGCCGCCGCGGACCCAACCGAGTAAGACCGCGCCGCCCGGGTCAGGTTTCGAGCGGCAACTCGTCGTGGCGCGACCATTCGTGCCACGACCCGACGTAGTTGCGCGCGTCGTACCCGAGCGACCGCAGGATCTGGGTCGCGACCGCCGAGCGCGAGCCACTGTGGCAGTAGGCGACGATCTCCACGCCCGGGCCGACCGACAGCTCGGCCTCGATCTGCGCCGACTCGAGCTGCATCAGCCGGCCGACCTCGAGATGGAGCGCGCCCGGGATGTGGCCCTGCCGCGGATCGCACGACTGGCCGAAGCTGCCGTCGTACTCGTGCTGCGTTCGCACGTCGACGATCGACACGCTGCCGAGGCGCACCGCGAGCTCCTCCAGCTCGATGTCGCTCACAGGGAACGGACGGTTTCGATCTCCGCGGCGATCGACGGACGCCGCGCGAGCTCGTCGAGCCAGTGGGCGAGCCGCTGCGGCAGCTCGACGCCCAGCATGTCGCGAGCCCGGATCACCCACGGCACGTATGCGATGGCGGCGTACAGGCTCTCGCCCACCTCGAGGCCGGCGAGCTTCGCCTCGAGCTCGTTCGAGTCGCCGCGACGGAAGGCGTAGTAGTCATCGCCGAGGTTCGTGTCGAACCTGTGCACGAGCAGCCGTGCGCGCGCCCGCGCCACCGCGTCTCCGACCAGCAGCGGCACCTCCGGGTGGCGGTCCTCGAGGTACTCCATGATCACCTCGGACTCGGGAAGCACGCAGTCGTCGTCCAGGATCGGCACGCGACCGACGGGGTTGAGCTCGTACACCCATGCTGGGCGGTCGCTGAGGTCGATCTCGACCGTCTCGTACGCGAGCTGCTTCTCGGCAAGCGCGATCCGCACCCGCGAGCAGTACGGACAGCGCGGCGCGTCGATCAGTCTCACTCGAGCCCCATCAGACGCGCCAACTGGGAATAGAGCTCGCTCGCAGGCGGGAGATCGGCAGGCGATACCGCGGTGCGCGCCACGCGGCGAACGTCCTCGCGGTCGGCACCCGTGAGCCGCGCGACGAGCGTCGGGTTGGCGGTCAGCGCGAGCTCGTCGCCCTTCGGCAGCTCGCCGTAGAACGCGGGTACCGAGAGATACTCGTCGACCATGCGGCCACGCTCGTAGAGCCGGAACCGCACCACCTCTCCCTCCAGGGCAAGTGCCACGGTGACGGCGCCGAGCCGCTCGGACAGCTCGCGTGCGAAACGCCCGTGCGCCTCCCGGTCGCGATCGAGCACGGGATCGGTCGCCCGGATCCAGCTGCCGTTCGTCGTCAGCTGCGGCTGCTCGAGCCGCGGGAGGAACTGCGCAACGGCACGCTCGACCGAGGTCTCGTCGTCGCTCTGCACGTGCGTCGACGCACGGAACTCCCCAGGCTCGCGGTCGACGAGGCGGTCGTCGAGGACGTCGAGCGGCGCGGCCATGAAGGTCGAGAGGCTCTCGAAGCCGAGCCGGCGCCACACGGCGTAGGCCGCGGTGTTGACGAGCATGACGTGCAACGAGATCGTCGCGGCGCCCGATGCGCGCGCCTTTTCGACGCACGCGCGCAGCAGCTGCTTGCTCACGCCTTGCCTGCGCGCACGTGGCCGCACGAAGACGAGGTGGACGTGCATCGCTCCGTGCTTCGGCTCGTCCATCTTGACCACCCCGACCGGGCCGTCGGCGTCGACAGCGAGAAACACGTCGCCCGACGCGATCTGCCGGATCGTGTCGGCCCACTCGTCCGCCCACGTCTCCGGCTCGAACCCCGGCGGCCCGGGCACCTCCTGCTCGAACTCGCCCCAGAGCTCACGCAGGATCGCCTCGTCCGCCTCCGTCGCCGGGCGGACGGTTACGGCCGGGTCAGCCAACCGGTGAGGAGGTAGTGGGCGGACAGGTTCTGGAACGGGTCGAGGCGTGGGCCGAGCTCGTGCACATCGACACCGTAGAGGTTGAGTGCCGCCTTGCGCAGCGCGAGGTCGCCGGTCGGCCACGCCCGCGGTCGGGCGAGATGACGGGCCAGGAACCATTCCGCGGTCCACGGCCCGAGCCCGCGCTGCGCTGTGATCTGCGTCCGCACGGTGTCATCGTCGAGCGCAGCGAGCCCGTCCAGGTCGAGGTCGCAGCGTGCGAGCGCCACGGCGTACTCCGCCTTGCGCCGCGTAAAGCCCACGCCCACCAGTTCGTCCTCCCGAGCAGCCGCGATCCTCTGCCGCGTCGGGAAGGCCCAGGCTCGACCCACGGGCACGCCGAAGCGCTCGACGAACCGGTTCCTGATCGCGACCGCCGCGAAGAGGGAGATCTGCTGCGCGGTGATCGAGGTGATCAGCGACTCGAACGGCGACGGCGCGAGCGGCGGCCGGTAGCCGCGCAGCCTCGCGACGATCGGACCAAGCGCCGGGTCGCGACCGGCCCAGTCGTAGAACGGGTCGAGCTCGAACGGCAGGCCGAGCAGGTGCTCGACGACCGGCCGGGTCGCGTCGTCGAGCGGCTCGACGTCGACGCCTCCCGGTCGCGCCGTGATCCGCACCTCGCGTCCATCCACGGCGCGGTAGAGCTCGTCGCCGACCACCCGATTGGCGAGGTCGGTGCCGAAGACCCGGAAGCGGCCGGTCGAGAGCTCGAAGTCGTACGGCTCAGGGAAGGGCAGCAGCGACATCGAGCAACGAGTCGAAGGGCTCGTAGGCCACGGCCTGGTCGTCGAGGTAGCGCGCCAGGCTGTCGCGCGCGAACACGCGGTCGCACGCCAGCGACGCGCAGCGGTCCGAGTAGCCGTCCCCGACGAAGACGAGCGGCCGCCGGTCGGGGAGCGACCGCCGCTTGCAGCGATCGCCGCACACGGGACAGAGGCCCTCGTGCCTGAAGCGAAGCCGCCAACCAACTGGTGACGGCTCCGCGAAGTTCGACCGCACCTCGACCTCGGTGCCCTCCCGCTCGAGCACCGGCAGGATCAGCTGCGGCAACCCACTCGACACGATCACCGGGGCGTATTGATCGACGAGCTCGTGGAAGCCCTGCCGCAGCTCGACGTTCGCGACCGCCCACTCGGCTGCTTCCTCGGCCGTGACCCGAAGCGTCCCGACCTCGGCGGCGAGCGCCTCGCCGTACGACGCGTACTCCAGCTCGTAGATCCCGGCGTCGCCCAGATCCTGCACCGCGGCGACGAGCGAATCGCGCACCGTGCAGGTGCCGTCCCAGTCGAGGACGAGCAAGCGTCTACAGGTGGGACGTGACGCCGGCGGGATCGTCGTCGGTCGTACGCGCGTCCGTCGACGGGTCTTCGGCCCACGAGAACATGTACTTGCCGTCGTCGAGGCGTGCAGCGAGCGTCGTCAGCTTCAACGGGTTGAACGTGTCGCACATGACCGCGTACTCGTGCGTCTCGGTCATGCCCAGCGACTTCTCGGCCAGTCCCGGCTGCGGCCCGTGCGGCAACCCCGAAGGGTGCAGCGTGACGGAGCCGACCTCGATCCCCTTCCGCGACGAGAAGTTCCCGTCGACGTAATAGATCATCTCCTCGCTCTGGAGATTCGAGTGGTGGTAGGGGATCGGGATAGCGTCCGGGTCGAAGTCGAGCTTGCGCGGACAGAACGAGCAGATCACGAAATTCGGCCCGGCGAACGTCTGGTGGGACGGCGGCGGCATGTGGATGCGACCGGTGATCGGCTCGAAGTCGTGAATCGAGAACGTCCACGGGTAGACGTAGCCGTCCCAGCCGATGACGTCGAACGGGTGGTAGTCGATCACGTAGGTCTGGTACCCGTCGCGGACGCGCACCTTGACGACGTGGCGGCCCCGGTCGCGATGGGTCTGCAGGTGCGCCGGGGCGTGGATGTCACGGTGGTAGAACGGCGCGTGCTCCATCAACTGGCCGTGCTCGTTGCGGTAGCGCTTGGGGATCGTGATCAGGCCGGGTGTCTCGAAGACGAGGTAGCGCTGCTCGCCTTCCGGCCGGAAGCGATAGGTCGTGCCGCGCGGGACGACGATGTAGTCGCCCGGCGAATACGGCAGGTCGCCGAAGATCGTCTCGAGCGTGCCCGAGCCCTCGTGGACGAAGATCACCTCGTCGCCTTCGCCGTTCCGGAAGAAGTAGTCCATCTCCTCGGTGGGGCGAGCCAACGAAATCTCGACGTCGTTGTTCCACATCAGGAGTTGCCGACCGGTGACGGCGTCTCCGTCGGGCTCGACGTCCCACGTGCGCAAGTGCCGGTGGGCGTGCGCCTCGGGCACCCACTCCTCGCGAACGATCGGCTCGAACGCCCCACATTCGAGCACCCTGCACGGTGACTGGAGGTGGTAGAGGATCGACTCGAGTCCCGAGAAGCCCTCGAAGCCCATCACCTCTTCGGTGAGCAGGGTGCCGTTGTCGCGATGAACGACGTGCCGCTTCCTGGGCAGGTCACCGAGTCGCTGGTAGAACGGCACGAATGGAGGATATCGGGGCGCGGATCGCCGAGGAGGTGGCGTCGTGGGACGGCGTCACCGTGCACGCACATCGCTTCGGCGGTGTCGAGTTTCGCCTGGGGCGCCGCGAGCTCGGCCACCTGCACGCGACGTGGGCGGACCTGCCGTTCACACGCCGGATCAGGGAGATGCTGGTCGAGACAGGGCGTGCCGAGGCACACCGGTTCGGCGTCAACGGCTGGGTCTCGCGCGACCTCGACGAGGAGACGGTCGAGCTGTTCCGGCTCTCGTACGAGCGAGCGCGGGTCGCGGCGCAGGTGCGTTCAGCGCGCGAGCAGCTCGGCAAATCGGGTGGTGTCGACGTTGCCACCGGAGACGATCACACCGATCCGCCCTCCTGAGACGAGCCCTTCGCGGACGGCCGCGATCCCGACCGCCCCGCTCGGCTCGATCACGAGCTTCAGCCGTTCGAAGGCGAACCGCATCGCCTCGACGATCTGCTCGTCGGTGACGGTAACGATCTCGTCGACGAGACGTGAGCCGACCTCCCACGTCAGTCGGCCGGGCTGGTTGGTCTGGAGGCCGTCGGCGATCGTTCGCGGCACGTCGATCCGTACGCGCTCGCCGCTCGCGAGCGACTGGCGCCAGTCGTCGCCGGCGGCCGGCTCGACGCCGACGACGCGCGACACTCCGAGCTCGCGGGCGATCGTCGCGCTGCCGGAGATCAGGCCACCGCCGCCGACCGGCGTCACGAGGGTGTCGACGATGCCCGCGTCCTCGAGCAGCTCGAGCGCTGCGGTGCCCGCGCCGGCCATCACCAGCGGATCGTCGTACGGCCGAACGAGCTCGAGGCCGCGCTCGGCCGCCAGCTGCTCGCCGACCGCTTCGCGGTCGTCGCTGTAGCGGTCGTAGCTGACGACCTCGGCTCCGTAGCCGCGCGTCGCGTCCAGCTTCGACTGTGGTGCGTCGTGCGGCATCAGGATCGTCGCCTGCGAGCCCAGGAGCCGCGCGGCGAGCGCGACTGCCTGTGCGTGGTTGCCGGAGGAGTACGCGAGCACCGGCGTGCCGGTTGGCAGCGAGGCGATCTTGTTGTACGCGCCGCGAAACTTGAAGGCGCCGGCACGCTGCAGGCACTCGGGCTTGATGACGACGTGCTCGCCGAGGCTGCGAGACGTGATGGGCGGCGTGCGGTGCGCGATGCCGTCGAGCAGACGCGCGGCAGCGCGGACGTCGTCGGGGGAGATCACGCAACCCGGTTTCGGAGCACGCCGATGCCCTCGATCTCGAGCTCGACGACGTCGCCGCGCTGCAGCCAGCGCCCGTCGCCGTGCTCGAGGATGCAACCGCTGCCGACGGTGCCCGAGCCGAGCACGTCGCCAGGCCGCAGGCTCGTGTTGCGCGCCGCCTGCGCCACGAGCGCTTCCCAGGAGTGATGCATCGCACTCAGGTTCCCGCGTGAGCGCTCCTCGCCGTTCACCCGCGCCACCATCTCGCCCGTGCTGCCGTCGAACTCGTCGGTGGTGACGAGCACCGGGCCGAGTGACGTGGCGAAGTCCTTGCCTTTCGCCGGCCCGAGGCCGACCCGCATCTCGTGCCGCTGCAGGTCGCGCGCCGACCAGTCGTTCAGCACGGTGAAGCCGCCGATCCTCCCTTCGGCTCCGATCACGGCGGCGCACTCGAGCTCGTAGTCGAGCTCCTGCGTGTCCGACGGGTACGGAACGTCTTCGTCGGGCCCGTAGATCGCGGCCGGGTTCGAGAAATAGAAGACGGGTGTCTGGTACCACTCGGCCGGCACCTCTGCCCCGCGCTGCCTGCGGGCGTTCGCGACGTGCTCCTCGAAGGCCATGAAGTCGCGAACAGCTGGCGGATACAGCACCGGGGGCCTCAGGTCGACATCGGCGAGCGCGTACTCGGCGTGCTCGCGTGCCTCCCCGCCACCCGTGAAGAACGACTGCAGCGTCTGCGCTGCGAGCTGGATGACGCGGCCGCCCTCGATGCGACCCGGCCAACCGCGTTCGAGCGCCAACTCACGCGGCGTGAACATGCAGAGCTTCACGAGCGCAAACGTACCGTCAGGGCTCTGTGTGAACGATCACGTCGGCGATGTCGGGGCGTTCGAGTCGGATCCGCTCCTCGATCTCGCTCGCTCGTGCGTGCGCCTCGTCCAGGCTCGTCGCTCCGGCGAGTCCGAGCGTGAGGAACGCAACCAACCCGGCATCCGTTCGGAGGAACCGGAGCTCGCGGGGATCAGCGCCGGTCGCGCTGCGCACGACGCGCGTGACGACCGCGGCGCCGTCTGCCTCGACCTCGTGGCCCGCTCGTACCTCGGCGAGCGGCTCGAGGTGCGTCTGGATGCCCGAGATCTCCGGGACGGCCGAGCGGATCGCCGTCTCGAGCTCCTCGGCGATCGCGTGCGCCTCCTCGAGCGGCAGCTCGCCTGGAAGCTTGACGTGCAGCGAGAGCTCAGTCCTCCCGTCGACGTCGACCAGCGCGAGATTGTGCACCTCGCGGACCTGCCGGACGGCAATCGCCGCGGCGTGTGCGCGTTCACGAAGGTCTGCTTCCTGGAGCGGCTCGACGTGCACCACGACGTCGGCCTCGGGCAGCGCCGCGCCGACAGCGGCCTCCACGGCGTCGGCTGCAGCATGACCCTGACCGACTGCCGCACCGGACGAGACGGCGATCACGACGTCGGCGAATTGACGGCTGCCGGCCTGCCTCATCCGCAGCCGCCGCAGCTCGACCGCCGGTCGTAGCGCCTCGATCGCAGAGAGCGCGGCCGCTTCTGCCTCGGCCGGTGCTCGGTCCATCAGCACGTCGACATTCACCTTGATCAGCCGCGTGGCGGCGAGTAGCACGAGTGCCCCGACGAAGAGCGCGGCGATCGGGTCGCCGTTCGGGTGGCCGGCGCGAGCCAGCAGCAGTCCGACGAGCACGGCGAGCGTCCCGGTGAAGTCGCTGCCGAAGTGCAAGGCGTTCGACGCGAGGGCCGCGCTGGAATAGCGCCGTGCGGTGCGCAGCGACACAGCCGTGCGACCGAGATCGATCGCGAGCACGACGCCGATCACGGCGAACGCGTACCACGGCGTTTGCACCTGTGTCTCGGTCGAGCCGACGAGGCGTTCGATAGCGCGGACCGAGATGAAGATGCTTGCGATCGCGAGGAAGCCAGCCTCGCCCAGCGCCGAGAGATGCTCCGCCTTGCCGTGCCCGTACTGGTGCATCACATCGGCGGGACGCGCGGCGACCCGGACCGCGAAGTAGGTCAAGAGGGCCGCGACGAGGTCGGTGCCCGAGTGAATCGCCTCCGAGACGAACCCCAGGCTGTGCGTTGCCAGGCCGACACCGAGCTTGAGGACGACGAGCGTCGCCGCGGCAGCAACCGAGACGAGCGCTGAGCGGCGCTGCGGGCTCACCGCGAGGAATCTACGTCTTGCTGATCACCCGTCAAGCTCGATGAGCGGCCAGATGACGACGTCCTGCCGCTGCGAGAAGAGCACGTGCGGTGCTTCGGCCGGCAAGGGCAGGGGGGCCATCGTGTTCAGGTCGATGTGCGCCTCGCCGTGCTGCAGTTGCCAGCGCCGATGGTGAAGCTCCGCCCGGTAGACGCGTCCCCCATCCTCGGTGTAGACGCAGTAGCGGTCGGTGAGGAACTCGTCGAGCGAGCCTGTCTCGGCGTCGAACACGTCGCCGACCCCGCGGTAGCTCGCGCTGAACGCGGCGCCGGCCCGCGCCGATTCGTGGTTGACGAACCCGCCGTCGCGCACGTAGCGCATCTGCGCCCGGTGGTACGGCAGGCGATAGAGCCGTTTCTCCGCCTCGCCGACGAGCGTGCTGCCGACATCGAGTGTGAAGAACCAGAGCCCGGGCCGCTCGTCGAGAGTCACATACGTGCGTACGTTCAGCGCGGGGAATGTCGACACGCCCGGCAGCGGCGGCAGCCCGCGCAACCGCAGGCCGCTCAGCAGGAAGGGTGTGATCCCGAGCCAGGCGGCGCCGTCGAACGTCTGCAGTTCGACCGAACCGGGCAGCAGCCGCTGGAGCGCAGCGGGGTCGATGCGCCAGTGCAGAAACGCGATGTCGACCCATGATTGCGCCTGTGCCCACGGCACGTCCGGCACCGGCCACGGCCGATGCTCGACGTCGTCGACGACATGCGCCTGCCGGGAGGCCGTGTCGAGGAAGTCGAGGGTCAAAGATTGCCGCGCAGCGCTTGCTCGCGCTCGATCGCCTCGAAGAGGGCCTTGAAGTTGCCGTCGCCGAAGCCGCGGGCACCGTGCCGCTCGATCACCTCGAAGAAGAGCGTCGGACGATCCTGCGCCGTCTTGGTGAAGATCTGCAGCAGGTACCCGTCGTCATCCCGGTCGGCGAGGATCCGCAGCCGGCGCAGGTCGTCCCAGCTCTCGTCGATCGAGCCGACCCGATCCGGTGTCTCCTCGTAGTACGTGTCGGGTGTCGTCAGGAAGATCACGCCGCGCTGTTGCAACGCCTCGACGGTGTCGACGATGTGCGACGACTGCATCGCGATGTGCTGCGCGCCGGGGCCGTGGTTGAACTCCAGGTACTCGTCGATCTGGCTCTTGCGCTTGCCCTCGGCTGGCTCGTTGATCGGGAACTTGATCTTGCCCTGGCCGTCCGTCATCACCTTCGACATGAGCGCCGAGTATTCGGTCGAGATGTCGTCGTCACTGAAATGAATCATCTCCGTCATCCCGAACACGCGCTCGTAGAACCCGACCCATTCGTCCATCTGACCGAGCTCGACGTTGCCGACGACGTGGTCGAGCGCGAGCAGGCCGACGCCCTCCGCGAGCGTGGTTGCCGTCGTCTCCTGCGCGACGTAACCGGGCAGGTAGGCGCCCTCGTAGTCGCGACGCGTGACGAACGTGTGCACGACGTCGCCGTAGGTCGCGATCGTCGCGAGCTCGACGCTGCCGAACTCGTCTTCCTGGGCGACCGGCTCGGCGATCCCGCGTGCACCGCGGCTGACCGCCTCGTGGTAGGCCCGCGCCGCGTCGGGAACGCGGAGCGCGATGTCCTTGACGCCGTCGCCGTGCTTGTAGGGGTGCTCGGCGATCTCGCTTCCGGGGTGGAGGGCGCTCGTGACGACGAAACGGATCTCGTTCTGTTCGAGCACGTAGCTCGCACGGTCGCGCACGCCCGTCTCCGGCCCCGCGTAGGCGGTGCGCCGGAAGCCGAAGGCCTGCTCGTAGTAGTAGGCAGCCTGCTTCGCGTTCCCGACCCAGAGCTCGACGTGATCCCAGCCGTCGAGGGGCATGAAGTCTTCGGTCACGCGCTCGATTCTACTGCGGCCGTCGCCGGCGTGGCCGCGGCTGCGTCGACGGCCGCCACCTCGTCGAGAGACCGCCGGAGCGGTTGCTCCTTCACCCAGAGGACGGCGATCACCCAGACCGCGAACGAGACGCAAGCCGCGGCGAAGAACGCCGGATGCAGCGCGTCCGCGAGGTCGGAGCGGGCGGATGGCGGCAGCTGGTGGATCGAGCCTCCCTCGGTGCCTGCGCCCACCCCGGAGGGCAGGCCGTGGTTGACGATCACCCCCATGATCGTGACGCCGAGCGTCGCGCCCATCTGCCGGCCGAACTGCGTCAGCGCCGTCGACGAGCCGATGTGCGCTCGCGGGACGGCGTTCTGCACCGAGAGCACGAAGACCTGCATCATCGACCCGATCCCGATCCCGGCGATCACCATGTTTCGCGCCGCCTCGCGGTTCGTCGTGCCGGTGTCCATGCGCCAGAGCAGGAGCATGCCGACCGTCAGCACGAGCGGCCCCAGGACGACGTTCCAGCGGTAACGGCCGGTGCGCGAGATCAGCTGACCGGTGAGCAGCGAGGTCGCGACCGCCCCCAGCATCAGCGGCGTGAGGACGACGCCCGACGAGGTCGCCGATGTCCCGATCACGCCCTGCACGAACAGCGGCACGTACGAGATCGTCCCGAACATCGCCATGCCTACGAGCGCCATGCACGCGACGCTGCCGGCGACGACCGGGTTGCGCAGGATCTCGAACGGGAGGATCGGCCCCCGTGATCGCCGCTCGATGAACGCGAACCCGGCCAGCAGTACGGCAGACGCGAGGAGTG
>DASYPH010000346.1:0-2281 GCA_036006925.1 Gaiellaceae bacterium | reverse complement strand
CGGCATCCCCCGCCTCGGTCGTCGTCTCAATGGAGGGAGGCTGGGCCCCGGACGGATCCGCGGCGCCGGCGGCGCGGGGCGCGCAGACAAGGACGAAGGCGAGCGCGGCCGCCGCGCGCCCGGCTGTCCCCGTCCATCCGTCCGCGATTTCAGTAGCGATCGAAATAGCCCTGGATGGCCTTCGGATCCGAGGTCTTCGTGAGCGCCAGCTGCAGCAGCACCCGCGCCTTCGCCGGGTTGAGCTCCATCGAGGCGACGGTCCCGGCCTGGTCGTCGTTGACTTCGATGTTGCGCCGGATGATCCCGCCGTTGACGCGCGACGACCGCACGACCACCACCCCCTGCGACGCCACCTTCTTGCACGCGTCGAGCGCAGGCGCGGTCAGGTTCCCGTCGCCGACGCCCGCGATCACGATCCCCTTCGCCCCACTCTTCGCGGCGTTGGTGATGACGTCGGGGGACATGTTCGCGTGCGCATAGACGATATCGACGCGCGGCAGCGATGTCCGGTCGCCGAGGCTGAACTCGCTGTCCTTGGTGTGCATCTGGGCCGGGGACCGGTACCAGGTTGCTTCTCCGAACAGAACCGCGCCGATGAGCCCCGGCTCGCCCGAAGTGAACGTCCCGACGTCGGTCGTGTGCGTCTTGACGACGTCGTGGGCCGAGTGGATGTCGTCGTCGATGGTGACGAGGACGCCGCGCCCGCGCGCGGCCGGATTCGCGGCGAGAGCCACGGCGTTGTAGATGTTCAGAGGACCGTCGGCGCTCATCGCGGTCGAGGGGCGCATCGATCCGGTCAGGACGACCGGCTTGTCGCTGTGGACGACGAGGTGCAGGAAGTAGGAGGTCTCCTCCATCGTGTCGGTCCCGTGGGTAATGGCGATGCCGTCTACGTCGGGAGACGCCACCAGCTCGTTCACCCGCTTCCCGAGCTTCAGCCAGACCTCGTCGTTCATGTCCTGGCTGCCGATGTTCGCGACCTGCTCCCCCCGGACGTCGGCGAGATCCTTGAGCTGCGGCACCGCCTTGATGAGCAGATCCACGCCGACGGCCCCGGACTGGTATCCGGCTTCGGTCTGCGAGGCGGCCGCGCCGGCGATGGTCCCGCCGGTGGCCAGGATGACGACCTTCGCCTTCTTCCCGGCCGGAGCGGCCGCGCCCAGGGCGACCGCGGCGATCAGGGCCAAGGCCAGAACGTTTCGCGTCTTCATCTCTTGTCTCCCCTCAACAGCGTCTTCACTTCGGCTGGTACTTCTGGTACTTCGACGGATCCAGGTTGGTCAGCTTCACGGGGTCGAGCAGGTCCTTGATTTGATCCTCCGAGAGGACTTTCTTCTCGCGGATGACCTCCAGGATCCCCTTGCCGCTCTTGTACGCCTCGTTCGCCAGCTCCGTCGCCTTGTCGTAGCCGAGGACCGGATTGAGGGCGGTGACGATGCCGACGGTCGTTTCGAGGTAGTGCTCCAGGACCTTCTCGTTGACGGTGATGCCGTCGATGCACCTGGTCCGGAGCAGGATCGAGGTGTTGTACAGCAGGGCCTGCGACTCGATAGGCGCGAGGCCGTTGAGCGGCTCGAAGGCGTTGAGCTGCAGCTGCCCGCTGTGGGCGGCGAGCGTCACCGCGTAATCGTTCGCCATCACGCGGAACGCGACGATGTTCACCACCTCCGGAACGACCGGGTTGACCTTCCCCGGCATGATGGACGAGCCGGGCTGCAGCGCCGGCAGGTTGATCTCGGCCAGGCCCGCGCGCGGGCCGGAGGCAAGCAGGATCAGGTCGCTCGCGATTTTCGAGAGCTTGATCGCGAGACTCTTCAGGGCCGACGAGTACACGACGAAGCCCTGCTGGTCCCAGGTGGCGGCGACCATGTCGTCCGCCACCACGATCGGCTTGCCGGTCAGCTTCGCGAGGTGGGCGGCGCACTTCTCGGCGTACCCCTTCGGGGCATTGATCCCGGTGCCGATGGCGGTCGCGCCCATGTTGACCGGGTAGAGGTATTTCTCTGCGTCCTTGAGGAGCGCTATCTCGCCGTCGATCCCCGCGGCGAAGGCGTGGAACTCCTGCCCGACCGTCATGGGCACCGCGTCCTGCAGCTCGGTCCTCCCCATCTTGACGATCTTGAGGTAGGCGTTTCCCTTGGCCCGGAACGACGCCGACAGCCTCTGCAGCTCGGCGATGAGCTTGTCGTTGCGCAGGATGAACGCGACCTTGATCGCCGTCGGGTACGAGTCGTTGGTCGACTGCGACATGTTCAGGTCGTCGTGCGGCTCGAGGTACTGG
>DASYPH010000345.1:0-1839 GCA_036006925.1 Gaiellaceae bacterium | reverse complement strand
GTCGACCGATTCGGGATGCTTCGTCATCCAGTCGGCGACGCGATCGCCGATCCGCCCGGCGCCGACCGCGTGGAGCACGTCGCGCTCCGTCAGGATCCCGATCAGGCGCTCGTCGCGCACGACGAGCGCTGAGCCGACGTGCCGCGCGTTCATCGCGGCGGCGGCCTCGGTCAGGGCAACCTCCTCCGACAGCGTCACGAGGTCGCGAGCCATCACCTCCCCGACCGTCTTCATCTCAGTCCCCCAGCTCCGTGCGCCGTCTGTCGACGTACGCTTTCAGCTCGTCCTTCAGCCCTGCGTCCATCGGCGGCTCCTCGTATTCCTCGAGCGTCTTGCGCCAGATGTCGGAGGCGCGCGCGGCGGCGTCCTTGCCTCCGTTCCGCGACCACCGCTCGTAGTTCTCGGTCGAGGAGAGCAGCGGCCGGTAGAAGCACTCGCGGAACCGCTCGAGTGTGTGGACCGCGCCGAGGAAGTGTCCGCCCTGCCCGACCTCCTGATGGGCGCTGTACGCGAGCGTCTCCTCGTCGATCTTCAGCGGCTCGAACACCTCGTGCAGCATCCGCAGCAGCTCGATGTCGACGATGAACTTCTCGTAGCACGAGACGAGCCCCGACTCCAGCCAGCCGGCCGAGTGCATGACGAAGTTGGTCCCGGCGAGGAACGTCGGCCACAATGTCATCGCCGACTCGTAGGCCGCCTGCGCGTCGACCGTCTGCGACGAGGTGAGCCCGCCGCCGCCGCGGAACGGCAACCCGTAGTGGCGGGCGATCTGGCCGGTGCAGAAGAGGCCGACGGCCGACTCCGGCGTGCCGAACGACGGCGAGCCGGACTGCATGTCGGTGTTCGAGAGGAAGCTCCCGAACACGACGGGGCAACCGGGCCTGATCGTCTGCACGAGCGCGATGCCGGCGAGCGCCTCGCCGACCTGCTGGGCGAGCGTCGACGGCACCGACACCGGCGACATCGCACCCATCAGCAGGAACGGCGTGATCACGAGCGCCTGGTTCGCCTTCGCGTACGCGAGCAGCGCCGAGAGCATGCGATCGTCGTACCGCAGCGGCGAGTTGACGTTGATCAACGACAGGGTTGCCGGCGTCTCGTCGAGCGAGTCGCCGAAGACCATGCGCGCCATCGCGATCGTGTCCTCGGCGTTCGGGCCGGACGTGACCGAGCCCATGAACGGCTTGTCCGACACCGTCAGCAGCGCGTACACCATGTCGAGATGGCGCGAGTCGAGCGGCTTGTCGTTCGGCTCGCAGATCGTGCCCCCCGGCGTGTCGAGTTGCGGGAACGTCTGCGCGAGTCGCACGAGGTTCTCGAAGTCGTCGTACGTCGCCTCGCGGCGCTCGATGCCCTGACGGACGAACGGGCAGCCGTAGACCGCACTGAACGCCATGTGGTTGCCGCCGACGTGGATCGTCCGTTCCGGGTTCCTCGCCTGCAGGTCGAACTCGCGCGGCGCCTTCGCGACCTGCTCGAGGATCCAGTCGGGGTCGAACTTCACGAGCTGCCCCTCGACCTTCTGGCCCGCGCCGGCGAGCACCTCGATCGCCTCGTCGTGCAGGAAGTCGATGCCGAGCTCGGAGACGATGCGCCGCCAGCCGCGCTCGAGCTCCTGCAGCGACGACTCGTCGAGGATCTCGTACCGCGGCAGCTCGTTGATCAACACGTTGGCGACCTCCTGGCGGTGGCAACTGTGTCAGGCACTCCTGTGCCTGGCACCGGTTCGGAAGAAGTGCCAGGCACAGAAGTGCCTGGCACGGCGAGCAGCCGTTCCAGAGCGCGTTCGAGGCCGACGTCGCCGGTCTCGCGGATCTCGAGCGGCAGGCCGAGCCTTCG
>DASYPH010000344.1:0-10693 GCA_036006925.1 Gaiellaceae bacterium | reverse complement strand
CTCGCCGGGTCGACGAGTCGCTCCTCGGAGAGTGTGTGGCCGACGCCCTGGATGATCCCGCCCTCGACCTGGCTCTGGGCACCGAGCGGGTTGATCACGCGGCCGACGTCGTGGATCGCGGCCAGCCGCTCGACCTTCACCTCGCCGGTCTCGACGTCGACGGCGACCTCGGCCACCTGGACGCCGAAGGTCAACACCTGCATCCCGGCCGGGTTCGGCCCGCGGGCACCCGCGCCGAGGATCTGGCTCGAGCCGAGCAGCCCGGTCACCTCCTCGAGCGGCCACGAGCCGCTCCTCCGACAGCGTGTGCCCGACGCCCTGGATGATCCCGCCCTCGACCTGGCTCTGGGCGCCGAGCGGGTTGATCACGCGCCCCACGTCGTGGACGGCCGCGATCCGCTCGACCCAGATCTCGCCCGTCTCGACGTCGACGGCGACCTCGGCCACCTGCACGCCGAACGTCAACACCTGCATCCCCGTCGGGTTCGGGCCGCGCGCGCCCTTGCCGAGGATCTGCGCGTCCTCGAGCAGCGCGACGACCTCGGCGAGCGGCATGTTCGCGTCGCCTCGCTGCTCGGCGATCTCGACGATCTGCCGCTTCGCATCGGCGGCGGCTGCGCGGACGGCCGGTCCCATCGACGGGGTGGTCGACGACCCGGCGCTGATCGCGGCGTAGGGACCGCGCGCGGAGTCGCCGAGCGAAACGGTCACGTGCTCGAGCGGGATCCCCAGCTCCTCTGCCGCAATCTGCGCCATCGCGGTCTTCGTGCCCGTGCCGATGTCCTGCATCGCCGTCACGACCGTGGCGTGCCCGTCCGAGCCGACGCGGATCCAGGCGTAGCTGGGCGGGCCGCCGCCGCCGTACCAGATCTGCGAGGCCATACCGACGCCGCGCTTGACCGTGGCGGTGGATCGGGCGCGCACCTCGTGCCGCCGCTCCCAGTGCGGCTCTGCACGGCGGTAGCACTCGAGCAGCTGCTTGCCGCTGTAGGGCCGTTCGTCGACCTCGTCGCGCTCGGCGTAGTTCTTACGCCGCAGCTCGAGCGGGTCGAGCTCGAGCTTGGCAGCGAGCTCGTCGAGCAGCGCCTCGAGCCCGAACGTCCCTTCCACGAAACCGGGCGCGCGGAACGCTTTCATCGGCGGCTGATTCGTCCGTGCCGCGTGCGTCGTCGTGCGGACGTTCGGGCAGGCGTAGAGCATCTGCATCGGCCCTTCGGTTCCCGACGACCAGCCCGACCAGCCCACCGCGTTGACGAACTCGCCGCCGAGCGCCGTCAGCGTGCCGTCGCCGCGCGCGCCGACAGTCAGTCGCTGGATCGTCGCGTTGCGGTTGCCGGCGGCGACGTTCTCCTCGCGCCTGGTCAGCGCGCACCTAACGGGCCGTCCCGTCCGCTTCGCGAGCTCGGCTGCGATGAAGGTGTAGTCGTCGGGCCCGTTCTTGGAGCCGAATCCGCCTCCCATGTAGTGGCAGATCACCCGGACCTTGTCGGGCTGGAGCCCGAGTCCGGCGGCGACCGCCGCGCGGATCCCCCAGATGAACTGGGTCGAGATGTGCACCTCGACACCGCCGCCGACCCACTGCACGACCGCCTGATGGGTCTCCATCGAGTTGTGCAGGACGACGGCGGTCGTGTACTCGCCGGAGACGACGACGTCGGCCTGGGCCAGGCCGCGATCGTAGTCGCCGCGCTCGCGCACCCGCGGCTCGCCGAGCAGCGAGCCTTGCCGGACCGCCTCGTCGGGATCGAGCAGCGGTTCGCGGACGTCCCAGTCGAGCTCGATCGCCGCGACTGCCGCCTGGGCGTGCGCGAACGTGTCGGCGCAGACCGCGGCGACCGCGACGCCCTGGTAGTCGCATTCGTGCACGAGCTGGGGGATCTCGCCCGGCCCCACCGCGGCGTGCACTCCGGGCAGGACGAGCGCCGGCGCGAGGTCGATCCGGCGCACCTTGGCCGCTGCGTGCGGCGAGCGGAGGACGGCGGTGTGCAGCATCCCGCTCAAGCGCAGATCGGCGGTGAACGTGGCCTCTCCGCGGGCGCGCTCGAGCCCATCGACCCGGGTCGCCGGACGACCGACTATCTCGCGCGGCCCCTCGGGCCACTGCTCGAGCGCGTCCTCGTCGACGACGAGCCAGACCTCCTCGTAGCGGCCCTCGACCTCTTTCTCGGTACGGATCAGTCTCGCCACGTTCGGATTGCCTCCTCGATCTTGGGGTACGCACCGCAACGGCAAAGGTTGCCCGCCATCGCGTGACGAATCTCATCGGAGCTCGGTGCCGGCGACGCGTCGACGAGCGCGACGGCGCTCACGATCTGGCCGGGGGTGCAGAACCCGCACTGCAGCGCGTCGGCCCGCACGAACGAATCGACCATCGGATGGTCGCGGAGGCCTTCGATCGTCGTCACTTTCGCGCCGTTCAGTGTGTGGGCGAGCGTGATGCACGAGAGCGTCGGGACCTCGTCGACGAGCACCGTGCAGGCGCCGCAGTGACCTTCGCCGCAGGCGACCTTAGTGCCGGTAAGCGCGAGCTCGTCGCGCAGCACCTCGGCCAGCGTCGCTCCGACCGGCGAACGCACGTCGTAGACGTGCTCGTTCACCGTCAGGTCAGGCACTTGCCGTCACCGCTTCGATGTCTGCGAGGTGGATCAAGCGGAACGTCAGGCGCGTCTCGAAGCGCCGTTGCTCCTCATTCTCGATCTCGGGCAGCGTCGCCCAGAGATCGCGGGCGGCGATCAGCAGCTCGTGGATGCGGTCGGCCGCCTCGGCATGGCCGTTGCGCTCGGCGCACGCGTTGATCGCCAGGCCGAGCATGCCCGTCGTGTCGGGTTGACGCATCCAGAGAAGCGGCGTCGTCATCGACAGATACTGGTGGATCCGGGCCAGCTGCAGCGGCTGGGTGAAGCTATCCGGGCCGAGCGGGCTCGTCGGTTCCGGCAGCTCGCGCCCGTCGGCGAGTGCGTTTGCCGTGCCGGCAAGCATCCCGCGAAGTTGATCGTCGGAGTAACCGGCGACCTGGGCGGTGCGCAACGCGATCAGCAGCGACGAGGGTTGTTGGCCGTAGGGGTAGTCGCTCGCGTACACCACCTGTTCCGGCGGGATCTGCCGGTAGAAGTCGAGCAGATCGACCGGGCTCCACGTCGAGGTGTCGAAGAGCACGCCCTTCCGTCCGGCCATCGAACGCGCGAGCTCGGCGAGATCGGCGATGCCGGCGTGCGCGATGATCAGGGTCGCGCCCGGGTAGTCGTCGACGAGCTTTCGGAGCCCGGCTGCGATCGGTGGCAGTCCGCGACCGCCGTGGATCAAGATCGGCACCCGATGTTGGGACGCCAGCTCGAAAACCGGCCGCAGCCGCTCGTCGGCCGCCGTGAACCCCTGCGCCCGCGGATGGAGCTTGATCCCGCGTGCTCCCGCCTCGAGGCAGCGCTTCGCCTCTGCGAGCGGCGACTCGTTCAGATCGAGCCGCAGGAACGGGATCAGGCGACCCTTCGAGCGCTCGGCAAAGGCCAGCGTGCGGTCGTTCGCCGCGCTGAACGAGGGATGCCGGTCGGGCTCGTCGAGGCAGAACATGAAGGCGCGAGAGATGCCGTACCTGGCCATCAGCTCCTCGAGCTGGTCGTAGTCGCCGACCATCCCGTCGAGGTCGTGACCCAGATGAAGGTGGACGTCGAAGATGTCGGCGTCAGACGGCAGCAATCGCTGCAGCTCGTCATCCCATTGCTCGACCAGCTCGAGCGCACGCGAACGCGCATCCACCAGCTTCATCCTAGTTAGAGTCACGCGCATGACCGACGTGCTGATCTATGGCGACACCTTCAGGTCGCCCGAGCTGCGGCACGAGGTGCCGCTGGGAATCCCCGACCCCTTCCTGTACGTCGAGCGCGAGGGCGCACGGCATATCGCGATCGGCGCCATGGAGATTGCCCGTCTGGAGGAACTCGGACTGTTCGAGCTCCACCCCGGAGAGGAGTTCGGCTCCGACGACCTGATCGCCCAGGGCCTTTCGTACGCCGAAGTGCGGCGTGAGACGACGCTCAGAGCGGTGCAGAAGCTCGGCGTGACGAAGGCCTTGGTGCCCGAGACGTTTCCGCTCTGGCTGGCCGACAAGCTCCGGGCCGCCGGTGTCGAGCTGACGACCGACGGCGAATTGTTCGAGGATCGGCGGCGCGTCAAGACCGAGCAGCAGCTCGCGGGTATCCGGCGGGCCCAGCGGGCCGCCGAAGCGGGCATGGATGCGGCCCGCGACCTGTTCCGCCGCGCGGGGGGCGGGAACGGTGACGGCCTGCAGGTCGACGGGGCGCCCCTGACCGTGGAGCGCGTCAAGGCCGCGATGAGCGAGGCTTTCGTCCGGCACGGCAGCACATCGGACGACTTCATCGTCGCGCCGGGGCCGCAGGGCGCCGTCGGCCACGACATGGGCTCCGGGCCGATTCGCGCGGGCGTGCCGATCGTGATCGACGTCTGGCCCCGCGACAACGAGTCGTTCTGCTTCTCCGACATGACGCGCACGTTCGTGATCGGTGACGTGCCCGACGACGTCCGCGAGTGGCATCGGCTGTGCAAGGAAGCACTCGACCGTGCGGTCTCGGAGATCAAGGGCGATGCCGACGGCAGGTCGATCTTCGATGGCACCTGCGACATCTTCGAGGCGGCGGGCGAGTCGACGCAGCGGACGAAGACGCCGGGCATACCGCTCGCGAACGGGTTCTTCCACGGGCTCGGTCACGGGGTCGGCCTCGAGGTGCACGAGGCGCCGGGTATGGGACTCGCGTCGAAGCGGCCGCTGATCGCGGGCGACGTGGTCACCGTCGAGCCGGGGTGCTACCGGCAGGGCTACGGCGGCGTGCGGCTCGAGGACATCGTGCTCGTGACCGAGCACGGCGCCGAGAACTTGACGAACTACCCGTACGACCTAAGGCCTTGAGCCAAGCGATCGAGACGATGTTCCTCGAGGAGCGGCGCTACCCGCCTCCCGAGGAATTCGCCGCGCAGGCGAACGCACAGGCCGGCATCTACGGCGAGGGATTCGAGGCGTTCTGGGAGCGGGAGGGCCGCGAGCGGGTCTCCTGGTTCGAGCCGTTCGGCGAGTTGCTCCAGTGGAAGCCGCCCTACGCGTCGTGGTACCTCGGCGGCAAGCTGAACATCGCCTACAACTGCCTCGACCGGCACGTCGAGAACGGTCTCGGCGACAAGGTCGCCTACCACTGGGAGGGCGAGCCGTCCGACGACCGCCGGACGCTCACCTTCTCCGACCTGCAACGCGAGGTCGTGAAGTGCGCGAACGCGCTCAAGGCGCTGGGCGTCCGCAAGGGCACGCCGGTCGGCATCTACATGGGGATGGTCCCGGAGGCGCCCGTCGCGATGCTGGCGTGCGCGCGGCTCGGCGCGCCGCACACGGTCGTCTTCGGCGGCTTCTCGGCCGATTCGCTCTCCGACCGGCTGCAGGACATGGGCTGCGAGGTCCTGATCACGCAGGATGAGGCCTGGCGCCGCGGCACGACCGTGCCGCTGAAGCGGACCGCCGACGAAGCGGTGGCGGCCTCGCCCAAGGTCAGGCACGTGCTCGTGCTCCGCCGCACGGGCGGGGACGTGCCGATGACCGGCGACCGCGACGTCTGGTGGCACGACGTCGTCACCGACGAGTCCGAGTGTCGGCCCGAGCCGATGGACAGCGAGGACCTGCTCTACCTGCTGTACACCTCGGGCACGACGGCGAAGCCGAAGGGGATCGTGCACACGACGGCCGGCTACCTGGTCGGCGTCGCGACGACGCACCACTACATCTTCGACATCAAGCCCGAATCGGTCTACTGGTGCGCGGCCGACATCGGCTGGGTCACCGGCCACAGCTACATCGTCTACGGCCCGCTTTGCAACGCCACCACGAGCGTGATGTACGAAGGAACGCCCGACTTCCCCGACAAGGATCGCTGGTGGGAGATCATCGAGCGCTACAAGGTCGACATTCTCTACACCGCGCCGACCGCGATCCGCACGCACATGAAGTGGGGGCCGGAGTTCGCGGGGCAGCACGACCTTACGTCATTGCGGCTCCTGGGCTCGGTCGGCGAGCCGATCAACCCCGAGGCATGGATCTGGTACCACGAGCACATCGGCGGCGGCCGCTGCCCGATCGTCGACACGTGGTGGCAGACCGAGACGGGGATGATCATGATCACGCCGCTTCCCGGCGTGACGACGCTCAAGCCGGGCTCGGCGACGAAACCGTTCCCGGGCATCGACGCCGGGATCTACAACGACGCGGGTGAAGAGGTCGGGCCGGGCGGCGGCGGCTACCTCGTGCTGAAGCGGCCGTGGCCGGCGATGCTGCGCGGGATCCATGGCGACGACGCTCGTTACCGGGAGACCTACTGGTCGAAGTACGAGGACACCTACTTCGCCGGCGACGGCGCACGCATCGACGAGGAGGGCGACCTCTGGCTGCTCGGCCGGGTCGACGACGTGATGAACGTGTCGGGGCACCGCATCTCGACGATCGAGGTCGAGTCGGCGCTCGTCGACCACCAGGAGGTCGCCGAGGCCGCGGTCGCGGCGCGCAACGACGCGCAGACGGGCCAGGCGATCGTCGCGTTCGTGACGCTGAAGGGCGGGGGCGAGGGCTCGGTCGAGAAGCTCGAGGAGCTCCGCGACCACGTGGCGCAGAAGATCGGGCCGATCGCCAAGCCGGCGAACATCGTCTTCACACCCGAGCTGCCGAAGACCCGTTCCGGGAAAATCATGCGGCGGCTGCTCCGCGACGTGGCCGAGAACCGCCCGCTCGGCGACACGACGACGCTCGCGGATGCCTCGGTCGTCGACGAGCTACGTGCTCGCGGCCAGGCCGAGCAGTCGGACGACGCGTAGCTCCTACGACTGGTTCGAGCCGCAGTCGCGCAAGCCGGCCTTGTCGAGCTCCGCGTTCAGCGGCTTGGCCAGCGTCCCGATCGCGGTCAACTCCGTCGCCAGACCGGTCGAGTCGCTCTGTCGGGCGCGGAGCAGCGCCAGTTGCGTATGGGCGTCGATCTTTTTCAGGCGAGCGATGATCGGCGCCAGCTGCGGCTTGAGCGGCGGCGGGACAGGCACGACCTCGATCTTCCGGTCCTGGCTCAGGTTGAGGATCAGGAGCTCGCCGAGGGCGACGCCGTAGGCGCGGTAATCCTTCTTCGCGAGCGCCGCTTTCATCGCGGTCTCGATCTTCTTTCCCGTCGGCGTGTAGCCGCGGCAGATGCGGTTGACCTGCGCGCGATAGGCGGCCGGCGTCGCCGCAGACGCGGTGGTCGCACCGAGCAGCCCGACACCGAGTAGCGCGACCAGGCTGACGAGAACGGCGACCCTCACTGCCCTTCCCATCGGCGGCGACGGGCGTTGCCTTTAGCCTTACGTGCCGTGTTCGCGACGCTCGCCGTCTCGCTTCTGCTCGCGAGTGCCAACGTGGCACCGGCGACGGTGCGCGTGCCGGTCGCAAACGTCTGGGAGGCGCCCAACGCGGGCCACCTGCCGCTCGATCCGCATGTCTGGCCGACGTCCGCGATCAGCTACTCCGAGCGGGTCGCACTCGTCGGGCACATGCCGACCCAGGTGCTCTACGGCGAGCGCGTGCTCGTGCTCGCCCGGCGTGGTGGCTGGACGCACATCGCGGTGCCCGATCAGCCGTCGCCGCTCGACGGTCGCGGCTATCCCGGTTGGGTGCGCTCGTGGCAGCTCGCGCCGGCCGTGGCGTCGAAGCGGTTCGTCGTCACGGTGCGCTCGGCGCGACTCCGGAACGGAACCGAGGTCGGCTTCGGTTCCGACGTGCCGGCGGGAGCGCTCCCCGCCGCTGCCACGAGCGCGCTGCCGCATACGCGTGCCGATCTCGTCGCGAGCGCCGAGCAGTTCCTCGGCCTGCAATACCTCTGGGGCGGTCTCTCGGTGTGGGGCTACGATTGTTCGGGTCTCACCTGGGCGGTGTATCGCGCGCACGGGATCACGATCCCCCGCGACGCGGACGCCCAGTTCGCGGCGGGCACACCGGTCCCGCTCTCGGCCGCGCTACCGGGCGACCTGCTCTTCTACGAGCATCCGGTCGTCGGTCACGTCGCGATGTACGTCGGTCACGGGCAGATGATCGAGTCACCGAATTCGCGGAGCCAGGTGCGGCTCGTTCCCGTGCGCACCAGCGACTTCCGCGGCGTCCGCCGCTTCTTTTGATGCAGATCGCCGTTCACCGGTCCGGCAGGACGGGCCGTTCGGCAGACTCGCGTTATGAGCGATGAGCGGCAGACGGGCGTCGACCTCTTCAACGAGACGTGGCAGCTGATCGAATCGCGCGGTGACGACGACCTGATGGTCGACTGTGCGCACGCGTCGGCCTACCACTGGGCGATCGCGCCGGAGTGCAAGCCCGAGAATCGCGCGCGCAGCGCCTGGCTGCTCTCTCGCGTCTACTCGCTCGTCGGACGCACGGAGCCCGCCTTGCATCATGCCGAGCGCTGTTTCCAGCTCTGCGAGCGTCACGCGCTCGGCGACTGGGATCTTGCGTTCGCGTACGAAGCACTCGCGCGTGCGAGTGGCGTCTCCGGCGACCAGGAGGCCGTGCAGCAGTACGTCGAGCTCGCGCGCGCGGTCGAGATCCGTGAGGCGGACGACCGCGCACAACTCGAGGGCGACCTCGCAACGCTCTAGGAGAGCCGCGAGCGGAAGCGATCCTCGTCGTCGAACGGGCCGATCACGGCGAGCCGCATCCCGTTCGCGCCGATGACGTCCTGCGCGACCCGCTGCACATCCTCGGCCGTGACCGCGTCGATGCCGGCGAGCAGCTCTTCGGGCTCGACGGCTTGGCCCTCGAGCACTTCGCGTCGCAGGCCGAAGAGGATCAACCCGTTCGGGCTCTCGGTCTGCAGCACGAAGCGGCCCTTGGCGAGCGCGCGCGACTTCTCGAGCTCGTCGGCCGGCACCGGTGCGTCGGCCAGCTTGCGGAACTCGTCGGCGATCACCCCGACGGCCTCGTCGGCTCTGTTCAGGTCGACGCCTGCCTGCGAGGCGAGCGTTCCGGTGTCGGTGTACGAGTTGTTCAGCGCGTAGACGTAGTAGGCGAGACCGCGGCGCTCGCGCACCTCGAGGAAGAGGCGGGACGACATGCCGGTCCCGAGCACGGTGCCGAGTAGTTGCAAGGCGTAGCGGTCCGGATGGTCGAGCGGATACGACGGAACGCCGAGGCAGATATTTGCCTGGTCGGAGTCCTTCCGGTGCAGACGGATCTGCGGTTCGGTGGGGTCGTCCAATTGGGCGGGCGCGGGCTTGCCGGCGCCGTTCCCTGTCATGTCGCCGAGCAGCCCTTCGAGCGTCGGGATCAGGTCGTCGCCGACCGCTCCCGCGACGCCGATGACCATGCGGTGCGGCGTGTACCAGTGTCCCAGGTAGTCCATGAACGTCTGGCGCGTCGTCCCGTGAATCGTCTCCTTCGTGCCGAGTGTCTCCCAGCCAAGCGGGTTCGAGCCGAAGACGAGCTCCTCGTACAGCGAGCTGACGTAGTCGCGGGGCGTGTCGAAGTACATGTTCATCTCTTCGATGATCACGCCCTTCTCGCGCTCGAGCTCGTCGGCGTCGAACTTCGAGTTTCGGATCATGTCGACCAGCACGTCGAGCGCGGTGTCGCGCTGCTCGCCTGCGCAGCGGATGTAGTAGCCGGTGTACTCCTTCGAGGTGAAGGCGTTGAATTCCCCGCCCATCCGGTCGACCTCCATCGACAGGTCGCGCGCCGTCGGCCGCCGCTCCGTCCCCTTGAAGAACATGTGCTCTGCGAAGTGCGCGATGCCGCGGTTCGACTCGTCTTCGTAGCGCGACCCGGCAGCGAGCATCACGTAGCAGGCCACCGATTTGGCGTGCTCGAGCGGCGCGGTCAGCACGCGCAGGCCGTTCGAAAGGGTGTGGCGTTGGTAGACGGTCATACGGTGAGTCTCCTCTTCACGTCGTCGGTGATGGGGACGGATGCGTTGCGAGCGTAGTCGTAACCGACCAGCACGCTGACGGCCTCTGCGACCAAGCGGTCGCCGGCCCAGATCTCGTGGGCGAGGCGGAAGCTCTTCGTGCCCAGATCTGCACAGCGGCTCCGCACCTCGACGGGCTCACCCGCGCGGAGCTCGGAGCGGAAGTCGATCTCCACCCGCGCGAGGATGAACGGCTCGAGCCCGCCGAGGATGCCGATCCGTGCCTGCTCGAGATACGTCGAGTAGACCGCGTTGTTCACGTGGCCCATTGCGTCGCAGTCGCGGAACCGGACGTGCTCGTGCTCTACCCACGGGAACTCGGGCACGCGCGCGATGGTATAGAGGCGGCTATGCCCGGAGAGACGAAACGCGCCGTGTTCGCCCAGCCGGAGTGGCTGCGGCAGGTTCCGACGGATCGCCGCCTGCCGGCGGGAGCCCGGGTCGTCCACACCGGCTGCGGCACGTCGTTCCACGCCGCCCAGACCGGCGGTCTTGCCGTGCAGGCGCTCGAGGCTGCGCTCGAGCCGCCCGAAGCCGACGTGCTGGTCGCGGTCTCGCACGAAGGAGAGACGGCGTTGACGCTCGCAGTCGTGCGCAGCTTTCCGGGCGAGACGTGGCTCGTCACCGGCAGGGAATCCTCGCCACTCGCCGAGGCTGCCGACGAGGTCGTCGTGGTCACGCCCGACGTCGAGCGGTCGTGGTGTCACACGGCGAGCTACACCTGCGCCGTC
>DASYPH010000343.1:0-3577 GCA_036006925.1 Gaiellaceae bacterium | reverse complement strand
GCCGGACGAAACGCTCCCGCGATGGGGACGGAGGTAGGAGCAGGCTGTGGCGGGACCCGCAGTACGCGACACGAGTCCGTGGAGGCGGCGTCCGCCGCTGCTGACGATCCCGCCGGACTCGCTGCAGGCATGGGTCAGGCTGGCCGTCTGGGAGGTCGGGATGGGGGCCCTTGTCTTCAGCGCTCTCATGTTCGGCACGCGGCTCATCGCGAGCGCTCCCGACAACATCGTCACCGTCTTCGATCTCTCGAAGTGCTACGCCGCGCCGCCGGTTGTTCAGCCATGCGAGCGAGTGGCGTACCGGGCAGGGATGTTGAACGTCGTGTTGAACGCCTGGTGCGGTCTTCTGCTTGTCGCTGTGGCCGCATGGCTGCTGTGGCAGCTGTGGGGCCTCGTCCCGCCAAAGCCGATCACCGACGAGTTCCTGAAGCTGCTGGACGACTCGTTCGGGCGCAGCTGGCGCCGTCCGCGCAGCTGGCCCTGGGCGAGACTGGGATTGGCCTACGGCTTCACCTGCATTGGGGCAGTCCTGGCATTCAGCCTGGGCGCCATCGTCTCAACCGTCATCTCGTCGTCCACACCGCCGCGCACGCCGCCCGTCCGCGTCGAGACGTCCGAGCGCTTCAGGACGAGCAGGTAGGCACAGTACCGAGCACGCTTGGAAAACGAAGCGGCGAGGCACAGTGACGCACTCTGAAACGCGTCAACGCACACGCGTGCGTTTCGATCGATCACCAGATGCACAGCCCGCCGGATATCGCGTCGTTGACGCCGGGGCGCTGGGTGATGCCCGCTCATGGATGGATCTTCTCGTGCCTCTCCAGCATCCCTATGAATTGCTCGATCCGCCGGGCGCGGGTCTCCGCCTTCTTCGCGGTCTGAATCCTGAAGAGGATCGCGTACCGGTTGGCGCTGTTCAGCGTTTCGAAGAAGGTCTTCGCCTTCCTGTTCTTCGCCATCGCGACCAGAAAATCTTCCGGTATGGTGGAACCCTTCGCCGAATGGTAGGCGTTCTCCCACCGCCCGTTCCGCTTCGCGTTCTCGATCGCCCTCAGCCCGGCCGGCATCATCCGCCCGCTCGCAATAAGCTGTTCCGCCTTCTCCCTGTTGATCTTCGACCAAATGCTTCGGGCTCCGCGCGGCGTGGATTTCTGCAGCCACGCCTCCGAGTCGTGGGCCTGCTTCTGTCCGTCGATCCAGCCGTGACAGAGCGCCGCCTCCAGCGCCTCCGCGTACGAGACCGATGTCAGGGCGCTCCCTTTTTTCGCGATCATCAGCCAGACGCCGGGTGAGGACTCATGATGGCCCGTCAGCCATCGCTCCCAGTCCTTCATCCCCTCCATGTGAAGAATGGGGAGTTTCTCGCGCGTTGTCGATTTCACTGGATGGTCCGGTTCCGTTCCTCGATCTGAAACGACCTCAGGTACCGCTCACGCACGAACGCGGATGATCGTCTTCCCCTTGCGTCGCTCGGTCCGGTTGAAGGCGGCGACGGCATCGTCGAGGGTCGAGACGTTGCCGATGTTCGTCCGCAGTCGTCCGTCCCGCAGCCGCTGGACGATCGCGCTCAGCTGGGCACGATCGGACTCGACAACGAAGTCGACTGCCAAGCCGTCGGCGGGCCGCGCCTCCGGCGGCCCGACGATGGACACTAGTGTTCCTCCGGCTCGAACCAGGCCTGCGGACCGCCTCCCGATGTCGCCGCCGATGACATCGAACACCAGATCGACTTCGCCGACGTCTTCCAAGGCGTCGTTGTCGAGGCCGACGAACTCCTTCGCGCCGAAGTCGAGCACCGTCTGACGGTCGGCGGCGCGTCCGGTGCCGATGACGTAGGCGCCGGCCTCTCGTGCGAGTTGCGTCACCATCGACCCGACTGCGCCGGCCGCGCCGTGCACAAGGACGCTCTGCCCCGCCTGAAGGCGGCCGTGCTCGAACAGTCCCTGCCACGCGGTCAGGCCCGAGATAGGCAGGCTCGCGCCCACCGTGAAGTCGACGTCGCCCGGCAGCGGCGCGAGGTTGCGTGCCTCGACGGCCGCGTACTCCGCCAGGGTGCCGTTGCGATACCAGTCCGTGAGGCCGAACACCCGCTGTCCCACCGACAGCCCCCTCGTGCCATAGCCGAGGGCGGTGACCACTCCCGCCAGCTCATGCCCGGGGATCGACGGTCTTCGGTCACGGTCGAGGCGATCGGTCCAGGTCGAGGGCCACGCCAGCTCAGTCGGGACGAATCCCGACGCGTGAACCTGAACGACGACGTCATTTATCGCTGCCTGCGGCTCGGGGCGCTCCACCAGCGTCATCCCGGCCGTTCCCGCAGCCTGGTCCGTCACCACGATCGCCTTCATGTCCGCCTCCCTGTCCTGTTCTATTGTTGTCATCGGAGGCACCCTCATTCTATCCGTGGCGGTCACATTGCTAAACATGGTCGTGATCCCTATTGCATCGCGTGCGAGCGCGATCTCGAGGGCATCGTCGCCAAATCGGCGCGCGGCAGGTGTCAGAGCGACGGCCGCAGCACGAGCTGGCTGAAGATCAAAAACGAGGACTACAGTCGTGACGGAGCGGCGTTGAACGGACGCCGTCTGTACTGGGGCGACAATTCGCAGACGGTGCCCCTACTCAATTCCCCAGCTTTGGGGCAGAAGAAGGAGTTTAAATGCAGTCTGAAATTAAGATAGGACAACGTTTCCAGTTCACTACATTGTCCGACAACCCTTTGCAAGAGCGGCAGGCGGTAGTAACTCGCGTCCTTTCTAATAGAGAGGAAGCGCTCGGGCCGGAGGCGGACTACTATCTGGCATATTGGGTGGAGGCTTACGAACTTCCAAAAACAGAAAATCCGACAACGTTGGTGTTTGAGCGTGGAAATGACGGAAACGTATACCTCGACGGACGTGTGGTTACCATCACTTTGGTGAAGTAATCTTCTGTAACCGTGGCGAGGTGCTGGAGAGGCATTTCGCTTCGCTCCAGCTCTTCTTCGCTGATTGGTTGACCTGAGGACCGTACCGTCGTGGACGAACCCCTGGGCTCGCGGCTTGAACCATCTGTGCGGACTTGAGCCTGTAACAAAACCCCAAATCGCTACCCGTCCGGTGAGTGCCTCCATGCGGACTACTCAACACAGGCGACTTTCGAGGACTAATGCTGGTGCGCGCCTTCAGCTCTTCGAACCAGGGTCGAACAACCAAGCCGATGTTCATCGCCTTTCGCGAGCTTAAGCCCGCGACTACTCGATGGCGTATACGCCTGGCGGCTCGTACGGCATCGAGACCGATGGCGCGTTCATCCAGCTGTTCTCGGGCTCGCCGGCCACCAACACCCGCTGGTTCGGCGACCCGCGCGCCACGGTGATTTCGTATCGCGGCGGCGGTCGCAGCAATACTGGGGTGCCGGGCGTTTCCCGCCAGACCTTCGATCAGGCGGAAGAGCACGCGATCGCCGAGGCGACGCGCAACGCTCAACGCGGCAGCGGCGCGATGGTGACCACCGCTCCCGGTCCGGGCGGAACGTCTCTGCGATCGAGCGTGAGTATGGGCGCACCGATCACGGCGTCGCCAGGCGGCGTGACACT
>DASYPH010000342.1:0-3513 GCA_036006925.1 Gaiellaceae bacterium | reverse complement strand
TTGCTGGGATTCCGCTCAAACAGGCGTTGCGGTGATGCCGCCAGGCAATGGAACGGCGAGACGTGTGGCGGGTGGCGGCATGACCAACTCGACCGCGCTCGGGTCGTCACCGAGCGAGCGCAACGTCGTCAAGCGATCGTTGCGTCCTTGGACGATCCGCGGTCGCTCGATCTGGGCGATCGGGTTCGACGTCACGTGCTCGAACCGTGCGAGGAACGCGAAGAACGCATTCAGTGCAACCAGGTCGTTTCGAACGGTTCGAGGCCGAGGTGATCGTCCCCAGCGATCTCGGAACCGGGGATCCCAATCAACCAGGTAGCCAAGCTCGATGTCTGCCGGTCGAACGGCCTGGATCGGACGGTCGCCGAGCCATTCCACAAACTGGGCGAGATACTGCCCATACGCCGTGTGGGTCGCGGACGATAGTCCGCGTCGAGCCTGGTACTGCCAGAAGGCAGCGACCAATCGACGCCGTGTCGGAGTCCCGAACGGGGAGCCACCTTGGCTGACGGTATCCGACGCCTTCCCCCTCCAACGCTGCGACATTCTCCAACACGAAAGAGACTGGCCCACCAGCAGATAGCCGGCCCGCTGAGGGGGACAGTCACGGAGGGCCGCAGCCTCTTTCCAGGAGATCGCGTCGGAGTCCCAGACGGAGGGACCAATTACTTTTCGGGGACGACCACAGACGCGAGCCGAGCCCAACGACCGTGCCGGACAGCTCTACCCACGGGCGTGACTCCGACTAGCGGGCTGGAACGGCGTGGTTGAGCCAACTCCCAGCCGGCTCGCCGGTAGGGCGTCCTTCTTGGTGGCAGTGATACACGCGTCTGGCTATCCGCTCGAGACCGTGATCAATCCGACCGGCGCCGGTGACTCCTTCGCCGGCGGCTTCTTCGGGTTCCTCGATCAGCACCGCACCCGGAACGTGACTTACGACCTGCTTCGGTGCGCGGCCGTGTACGGCTCGGTTATGGCATCGTTCACGATCGAGGACTTCGGCAACGAGCGGCTGCGTTCGCTGAACCATGGACGAGATCGAGATCCGGATGCGAGACTTCAAACAGATGACGCACTTCGACTCGCGGCCGGTGCTGGCTCGGCGGGGCGCACCGCTGGGTGTGGTCTGACGTGACGGGGTGCTGGGCGGAGCGGACGGGTGTCGCCATCGCCGGTGGGTAGCCAGCTCGCGCGACCGGGGGTCGAGCAACGCCTTCGTTCCGAGCTCGATCGCCGCATCCTGGTGCTCGACGGGGCCTGGGGAACGATGATCCAGGGCAGCGGCCTAGAACCACGCGACTACCGCGGTGAGCGGTTCATGGACCATCCCGATGACGTCACAGGTGACCCAGACCTGCTCAATCTGACGCGGCCCGATGTGGTCACCGGCATCCACCGTGCGTACCTCGGCGCCGGCGCCGACGTCACCACCACCAACACCTTCACCGCCACCAGCATCGGACAAGCCGACTACGGATTAGGGGAGTTCGTCTACGAGCTGAACGTCGCCGGTGCGCGCTTGGCCCGGGCGGCCTGCGATGAGATCGAGCGGGAGACGGGCCGCCAGCGGTTCGTCGCGGGCTCGATGGGGCCACTCAACCAGACGCTCTCGTTGTCGTCCAAGGTGGACGATCCGACGTTTCGCAACGTCACGTTCGATCAGGTGTACGAGTCGTACTCGACACAGGTGCGCGGGCTTCTCGACGGCGGCGTCGACCTGCTCCTGATCGAGACGATCTTCGACACGCTGAACGCGAAGGCCGCCGTTGCTGCCGCCCGTGACGTGATGCTCGAGCATGGTTCCGATCTGCCCCTGTGGCTGTCGGTCACGATCGTCGACCTCAGCGGCCGCACCCTCTCGGGGCAGACGCTGGAGGCGTTCTGCGCCGCCGTGGAGCACGCACGGCCGCTGATCGTCGGTCTCAATTGCTCGCTCGGTGCGACCGAGCTCCGACAGTACGTATCCGAGCTCGCGCGCATATCCCCGGCCTACGTCGGCTGCTATCCGAACGCTGGCCTGCCCAACGCGTTCGGCGGTTACGACGAGGATGCCGCCACCACCAGCCGCTTCCTGCGCGAGTTCGCCGAGGCGGGACTGGTGAACCTGGTCGGGGGCTGCTGCGGTACGACGCCGACCCACATCCGCGAGATCGCCGCCGCGGTGGACGCTCTGCCGCCGCGTACGCTCCCCAGCCGGGAGGCTGGCGCTTCGACGTTCAGCGGGCTGGAGCCGTTCACGATCGGGCAGGACACGGGATTCGTGATGATCGGCGAGCGAACTAACGTCACCGGCTCAGCGCGGTTCCGCCGGCTGATCGAGGCCAATGATTATCAGGGAGCGCTGGATGTCGCACTCGAGCAGGTGCGCGGCGGCGCCAATCTGCTAGACGTGAACATGGACGCCGATCTGCTCGAGTCGGAGCAGGCGATGTCCACGTTCCTCAACCTGATCGCCACCGAGCCCGAGGTGGCACGGGTGCCGCTGATCGTGGACAGCTCGCGGTTCTCGGTGCTGGAGGCGGGCCTGAAATGCGTTCAGGGCAAGGGACTGGTCAACTCGATAAGCCTCAAGGAGGGCGAGCAGGCGTTCCTCGACCACGCCCACACCGTCCGGCGCTACGGCGCGGGCGTGGTCGTTATGGCCTTCGACGAGTCCGGACAGGCGGATACTGTGGAGCGCAAGGTTGCGATCTGCGAGCGCGCCTACAGGTTGCTTGTCGACCGGGTCGGCATGTCGCCGTCGGACATCGTGTTCGATCCCAACGTGCTGGCGGTGGCAACCGGCATCGAGGAGCACAACGAGTTTGCGAGCGCGTTCATCGACTCGATACCGCTGATCAAAGAACGCTGCCCCGGGTCTCGGATCAGCGGCGGCATTTCGAATCTCTCGTTCTCTTTCCGGGGTAACGATGTCGTTCGCGAGGCGATGCACTCAGCCTTCCTATACCACGCGATCCGAGCGGGGCTGGACATGGGGATCGTGAACGCCGGTCAGCTCGTCGTGTACGAGGACATCCCGGCCGACCTGCTCGAGTGCGTCGAGGATGTGATCTTCAACCGCCGCCCCGATGCAACCGACCGGCTTGTCGCGTTGGCGGGCACCGTGCGAGGCGAGGCGACGAGGCGAGAGGTCGATCTCGCCTGGCGCGAAGCGCCGGTCGAGGCCAGGCTGACGCACGCGCTAGTGCACGGCATCGTCGACTTCATCGAGCAAGACACCGAGGAGTCGCGACTCACCGCGGCCCGTCCGCTGGATGTGATCGAGGGTCCCTTGATGGACGGCATGAAGGTGGTTGGCGACCTGTTCGGATCCGGCAAGATGTTCCTTCCGCAGGTCGTCAAGAGCGCACGGGCGATGAAGCGCGCGGTGGCCTACCTGGAGCCGTTCATGGAGGCCGAGAAGGTGGAGGCGGCTCGCCGCGGCGAGGTGTCGGCCGAACGTGCCCGGGGCAAGGTTGTGCTGGCGACCGTAAAGGGCGACGTCCACGACATCGGCAAGAACATCGTCGGCGT
>DASYPH010000341.1:0-2809 GCA_036006925.1 Gaiellaceae bacterium | reverse complement strand
GTCGCACGCCGCTGCCAAGGCCTACTCGCCGGAGAAGACGCCTACGAAGAACAGTTCCTACGCGCCCTCGAACTACACGCCCTCGACAGCAACGTCTTCGCAACAACCCGGACACGACTCGCATACGGCGAACGCCTACGCAGAAGCGGCCGACGCATAGACGCACGCGAGCAGCTAAAGCAAGCGATCGACGTGTTCGACCGCCTCGACGCAGCCCCCTGGTCAACCCGCGCCCGGAGCGAGCTACGCGCAACCGGCGAACGAGTCAGCCCTCGCAACCTCACCCTGACCGAACAATTGACACCCCAAGAGCGCCAGGTCGCAGTCCTCGCGGCCGAAGGCAAGACAAACCGAGAAATCGGATCACAGCTCTTCCTCAGCCCCAAGACCATCGAATGGCACCTCAGCCACGTCTACCGAAAGCTCGGCATCACCTCCCGCGGAAAACTCTCTCGTGCGCTGCACGACGAAAGCCAGGCAACGCTAATGCCACCGTCCTAAGGGAACGCCCAAGACATAGCCGGCTCAGGCGTCAGTCCCGAACGCTGGCGCCAGCCCACGAATCTCGATTAGCCGCCCGCTCGTAGCGATGGGTGCTCGCGAGAGTAGGCGTCCAGCGCGTTCCGAATGGGCGGGCGTCCGTCGGAAAAGGCAGGCCGTCCGTGCGCGACCAAGACACGTTCAATCGGCGCATCACGCAGTCGCTCGAGCGAAGCCAAGAACGCCGAGAGGTCTCGCGTCGTTGGTGACGGCAGGACACGCAATCCGGTCTCGGTCCCGAGGAAGAACTCGGCCACGACGAGCGTCTCCTCCGCGACGATCCGGAAGGCGACTTGGGCTTCATCCACTCCTTCAGGAGTGAAGGCTTCGATTCCTTTAGGGAGTGCGGCCAGTTCCGGCAACCCGCAATGCGCGCTCTCCCGCGCGGATCGATCCACACTGCGGCGTCGTAGCGTGCCGAAACAGCGCGCGCGCTGCGTTCATGCCACGGGGCAGTCAACAAGACGACGGCCGGCCGATCTGAAGCCCGCGAGATGGCCTCATCGAATGGTTCCCAGGCGACCTCGTTCAGGTCTTCTCTGGTTAGCGGGTCGATCAGCACTTCCGGAACACTGGCCCAGCCGGGCTCGATGCGGTTGCCACCTCTCGTAAGACCGCCGAGATCCTGGCTAATGGTTCCCCGAGTATGAGCCGGACCGCGCAAAGTAGGTTCCACCCTTTCGACGGCGACAGATCACCTGTACGCATCGTGGTAGTTCCACCACTGGTAGGGCTGCGTCTGCGGATAGCCCTCGGGCGAGTCCTCCCACTCCTCCTGGCGTCCGAGCGCGGTGATGTCGAGGTAACTCCAGGTCGTACCCAACGCCTCGGCACCGCGGCTGGCGACGAGGTACGTGCGGAATATGCGATCTCCATCGCGGATGAAGGCGTTGGTGCCGTGCCACTCGCCGACGCCGAAGTCGGCATCGAACGCGTCAGTGAGGGAATACCAAGGAATGAGATCCCAGCCCATTCGCTTCCTCAGGCTCTGAATCTCGGCTTGGGGAGCACGCGAGATGAATGCGAGAGTCGTGTCACGTGCGTTCAGATGCGCGGGATGCGCCACCTGGTCTGCGAGCAGGGAGCAGCCGATGCAGCCCCGCTCGGGGTACGTGCCGCCCACCGTCGTCGTCACGTCCGGCGCGTAGAAGAAGCGGTAGATGATCAGCTGGCGACGGCCCTCAAAGAGATCGAGCAAGCTCGCTTGGCCACGTGGCCCCTCGAAGCGGTACTCCTTCTCCACCTGCATCCACGGCATGCGCCGCCGCTCCGCGGCCAGCGCGTCGCGGGCTCGCATCAGCTCCTTCTCTTTGCTCAGGAGCTTCTCGTGCGCTGCGCGCCACTCTTGCGGCGACACGATCGCGGGCGTCTTCATCACGGAACCTCCTCGTTGTCCCGAAGCATGCCGCGGGGGGACAAGCTAGCGCGAGTTGTTCGCGCAGGTCGGCCATATTCCGTTACTCGGCTCAGGCGTCATTCCGGGACACTGGCGCGCGCGAGCGCGGACGCGAGCGGATGCGCGCTCGGCCCGGCAGGGGGTAGGTCGCATTCATACCTCGCCCCTCCTACCGACGCAACGCCGAAGAAATCCGCGACAAGGAGTTCAGAAATCCGCGACGAGGAGTTCACAGAAAATGGGTGGCCGGACGGACGTAGCCGCCAGCGAGCGACTCCCCTCTCGAGTCGCTGATGCCCGTCCGACCACCCTGTTATCCACACGCCTCTCCCCACGCGTGGGATTACGTCTTAGATTCCCGGCTGGCGATCGAATGAATCGCCGAGAGCGGACAAATTTACGACGCTTTGATGTTTCGATCGGTTCCCTGACCTGTTTCCGGTTGAGGGTGTGAAAGCAGTGGAGGGCCCAGGTCTGCGAGAACAAGCACGCCGCGGCGCGGTGACGTACGTACGAGGTGAGCGGTGGCACAAGCCACCGCTCACCTCGTTAACGTCGTTGTGGGACGGACCTACAGAAGGTCGTCGTCGCGGTGACCGGCGCCGCTCTCGTAGTAGCTGCCGAGGCGGTTGCGGTAGCTCTTGTTGTAGGACGCGTCTTTGAACTGATCCTCGTCGTACTCGGGCGCATTCTTGATCTGATCCTTGGTGCGGTTCACGTACAACGTCTCGGTGTCCAAGTCGACTTTGGTCACGACGCCGGCGGGCAGCATGACCTTCTTGCCGAAGATCCACGGGCCGGTGTCGATGACGAGGAAGCTGCCGCTCCCGTCGTTCGTCGCGTCGTCGACTTTGCCGATCGAGCCGTCGATTG
>DASYPH010000340.1:0-1720 GCA_036006925.1 Gaiellaceae bacterium | reverse complement strand
CAGCGCCTCGCGAGCAGTGCCGCACCGAGCGTAACGCCGACCCGGCTGCCTTTGCGGCCAAGTACGGCACCGGCAAGAAGCACGCCAACGCCTTCGGCAACTGCGTCTCCGGCAAGGCCAAGGCGGCGGCCGCGCAGCAGGTGCAGGCAACCGAGAACGCGATGAAGGCCTGCTGGAACGAGCGCAAGGCAGACCCCGCGGCCTTCAAGGCCAAGTACGGCACGAACGCGAACAAGTCGAACGCGTTCGGCAAGTGCGTCTCGGGCAAGGTCAAGCACTCCACCCCGTAGCACTCGAGCTCTCCCCGCCGCGTCAGCCGCGAGTTGGCGGGGCGGGGAGGGTATGCGCCGAGCCATCGGCACAGCCGGAGAAGGAGAGACTGGATGGCATTGCTGTGCTTCGCGCTCGCGGCCGACGTGCGTAACCGGGACAAGCGCGCCTTCGTTGAAACGGTGGTCAATCGTCGTCTCCCGCAGACGGCCCCGAAGAAGTCGAACGTCAAACGACCGACGAAAGGACGTGCCGACGATGTCAGACCGCGAGCTGAGCACGCGCGACCTCGCCGAGAGGCCCGAGACGACCTCAGATGCCCCGGCCGGGAACGACCACGACGCATCGGATCAGGATCTCGGCAAGCCCACCGCGGATGCCGGCCCATCCGGCCAGCCCGACCCCGCCAGCGAGCCACTCACGCGCGAGCGGACCGCGGACGAGGCCCCCGCCAACAGCTCCGTCGACGCCGACTCGGCGCGCGCGGAGTCCGACGAGACGCCGTATGAACAGGAGCCGCTGCTCACCGAAGACCAGACCGTGGGCTTCACCAAGCGCTGGCGCGAGATCCAGGTGGGGTTCGTCGACGAGCCGCGGGAGTCGGTCGCGCAAGCCGACACGCTGGTTGCCGACCTGATGCAGCAACTGGCGGCCAGCTTCTCGGACGAGAGAGAACGGCTCGAGAGGCAGTGGGACAGCGGCGACAACGTCTCGACGGAAGACCTCCGCGTCGCCCTCACCCGCTATCGCTCATTTTTCGACCGGCTCCTCTCCGCCTAGTGGTGTCAGTCCGACCACCTACTGAAATGGAGGTTCGATGCTTCTCTGGTTGCTCGTCATCGCATTGATCATCTTCGCGATCGCCGGCGGCGTTGCCCTCAGCAACTTTCTCTGGCTGCTGCTGATCGTCGCGCTCGTGGTCGCGGTCATCGCGTTGGTTTCGGGGCGACGCGCGGTCTAAGCGCGAGCCTGGAGAACGCCGGGGGATGGATGCTGGCCCCACCTATCCCCCGGGCCTTGCTCGAATCCTCTTGCAGCTCCGCAGGAAACGCGCTTGGGTAGGTCGATGCGCTCGTTGACTGAGCTGGCGACGTCGAGCGCATAGAACCGCACCGTTGCGGGAATCCACGCGGCGTGCATCGGCAACTGTTGCAACCGCCGGAGGGCGGCTCGTGAGCTCCATGGCCGCGTGGCTCCTCATGCGGCTACGGCTCCTCGTCGTCCCGGCCTGGATCGTCGGCGCTGTGCTGATGGTCATGCACCTCCCCGCGTTCACCGACCGGCCCGCGTCGGAGACCGGCGGTCTCCTTCCGGCGAACTCGACCTCCCTGAAGGCCGAGCGAGAAGGCGTCGCCACCTTCGGGACGCCACTGCTCTCACGCGTGGAGATCGTTCAACACGAGCCGAACGGGCTCTCCTTCGACGAGCAGAAGCGTGCGCTCAGTCGTGC